>JACPAL010000002.1 GCA_016180855.1 Deltaproteobacteria bacterium
GTTTGTTACGAAGATGCCACTGGCTCCCATCGTCTAGAGGCCTAGGACGGTGCCCTCTCACGGCATAAACACCGGTTCGAATCCGGTTGGGAGCACAAATTTTCAAAATCAGGGGCCACCACCTGATGGGCCTGGTGAGCCGCCTCCAGGAATTCCCGGTACGGTTCGAGCCAACCGGTGGCATATTCTTCGAAAAGCTTTTTAATCAATGGAGCCTTTTGAGGGTCAAATTTTGGAAAACTGTGGTGGCCACTGGCGAGTCGCTGCTGTGCCCTGAGCAGAGTCGAAGGGGGAAGGGCATCACACAGACCCAACAAATCCAATGCCACAGGAGTTCACCGTATCCAAATAATTGAAATGCAGTTGGAGATATTAAACTTTACCGGGAATCCCGGTAGCTTGACACATTACCGGGATTCCCGGTAATATGTCCGCATGAAGATACATCTCCCCAATAGCGCCTTCTTGGGAAATATTGACCCGTTTATTCGCGGGTTTGATCCCTTGAATCCCACTTCGTTGGCAATCACTTCCAATGATAAATGGATTTCTGTTCATCCGGTTGTGCTCTCAATGATTGCCGCATTGGGGTTGACCCTCAACCCAGATCACATCCATTTTGATAAGTTGGAGGCCAAATCAAAACATTACCTTGTGCGGATGGGACTTTTCGAAATTCTGGGAATCTCGTCCGGTATTAACGTCGTAGAACATGAACCAGCAGGGAGATTTATTCCAATCACTCAAATTAAAACATCTAACGAGCTCACCAAATTTATTACGGAGATGATTCCATTGCTCCATCTGGAGGCGGAGCAGTCACAGACTATTGGATATATTGTGAGTGAGCTCGTTCGAAATGTGATTGAACACGCAGGGGCACAAAATGGTGCGCTTCTTTGCGCTCAATATTATGAAAAAAGCAATTCCATCCGCATTGGCATTGCCGACACTGGCGTAGGAATCAAAAAAACAATCAATCAGTCCCATATGGCCAAAACAGATTTACAGGCGATTCAGCTGGCGTTAACCCCCGGAATTACAGGCACTACAGGTAAAGAAGGCGGCACGGAACAAAATGCCGGTGCGGGACTATTTTTCATCAAATCGATTGCCTTCGTAAATCGGGACTACTTCACTATTTATAGCGGAAACGGTTTTTATAAACTTTTGAAGCGCACATCTGATAAACAGATTTCGTTGCACGCTGATCCATTTGATGACAGGCATTCTATCGGATCCGAGAGAGGAGTGTTTCCATATTGGAATGGAACGATAGTGGGAGTGGATATTACGCTCGATCAAACCAAGGAATTCTCTCTACTGTTAGATGCAATCCGTAAAACATATAGTTCAGCTGTACGCGAACGGAAAAGGGAACGTTACAAAAAACCAAAATTTATATGAAGATAATTACCATTTTTAAAGAGGCGGGAGCCTTTGCCGAAAACAAGGATGTCGCAAGGAACATGCGCTTGCAGGAAATAATACCTGCTCTGGAAAATCATGAAGAGGTTATTCTGGATTTCAGCCAGGTCACTGCGGCGACTCAGTCATTTGTGCATGCCCTTATTAGCGATGTATTGAAAAAGTTTGGAAACGGCGTTTTGGATCGTATTTCATTTAAATCTTGCAATGACACCGTCAAAAAAATTATAGGGATCGTAGTAGACTATATGCAGGAAGGCATGGGGGATTAGGTGGAGAATGGAGGCCTCCTCCAGGTTCAGCCAATGCACCTCAGGGAGCACAAAATAAGGAGGACTCTATGCAAATCATAAAACTGGCTATCGTGATGGTGGCGCTTCTTGCTCTACCAATTCCGGCCCTCGCCAAGACCTTCAAGGTCAGTGAGTATAAAAAGTCGGGCGTTTATGAGCAAGAGATCGGTGATTTCCGCTACCTGTATGATACGGTGACCGGGTTGTGTTTCTTCCTGTATACGGATGGAAGCACGGCCGCCGGACTGACCTCTGTCGACTGCAGTAACGTCACCAAACGGCCCGAATGGTCCAACTTGCTAAAAACACCGGCATCTGAAGCAGAGCCGGAGGTAGCGCCAGCGGCAGAGCCTGAAGTTACTAAGCCGAAGAAAAAGAAGTAAACAAATGACCTGCAGGTTATGTTCATGTCATAGGAACTGGGGAGGATGAGGGGTGTTATTTTGTCTTTGTCAGGAAGTACACACCCACCGGCGTGACTTCCTTCACAGCTCAACAGGCTCCCTCCCCGCTGGAGATCCAAAGTAACTCCTGCCTCATCGATCGAATTCAAGCGATAATCTTCCCTGACCAAAGCTCTTCTAAAAAGATATTCCAGGGCAAAATTCGAATATCACCGGCCAAGCGT
Organism: Deltaproteobacteria bacterium; assembly: GCA_016180855.1. Taxonomy (NCBI): domain Bacteria; kingdom Pseudomonadati; phylum Myxococcota; class Myxococcia; species Deltaproteobacteria bacterium. The sequence goes on from JACPAL010000002.1 coordinate 2,350, forward strand.
GGTGAAGAGTCCAGAGAAACTAAAATTGATTTGTTAACTTTATATTCCTCCTGAAATGCCTTGAGTCCCTTTAAGTGTTTCTCTTGAGCCAAAGAAGTTCCCTTGATCTCAAGGGCGATCTCATGATCCCCCAAAATAAAGTCAACTTCCATTTGGGAACTTGTTCTCCAGAAAGAGATTCCATAATTAAGCCGCGAATAATGGCTGTGCGTTACGATTTCATGATAAATGAAATGTTCCAGCGCCTTACCGAAAACCTCGCTCCCTTTTTCAATTTTACCTCTCTTCAAAAGAAAATTTACAATTCCCATATCAAAAAAATAAAATTTTGGGGCTTTTGTTACACGTCGTTTCGGTCTCTTTTGATACACGGGAAGAAATCTCCCAATCAGAGTGTCTTCGAGAATTTGAAAATAATTCCTGACCGTGCTCGAATAGACACCGCAATCGCTGGCAATGTTCGTATGGTTCACCTGTTCTCCATTACTGAATGCGGCCCCCTCCAAAAATTTTGAAAAAGCCTGCAAATTGCGCGTTAGAGCTTCTGCGAAGATTTCCTCTTTGAGGTAGTCCCCGACATACGCATGAATGAGGTCTATGGGAGCTTCATGCAGGTAGTGTTGGGGTAGAAGTCCGTGGTTTAAGGCGCGAAGAAGGTCAAAATTGGGAATTTCCTTGTAGACGAGCGGGTAGAGTTCGTACCGGACGGCACGCCCACCCAAAAGATTTCCTGCCCCCCTTTTCAGCTTTCTGGCACTGGAACCGCTTAAGATAAATTGGGTATCGTACTTTGTTATTAAGTGTTGAACGATATCCAGCAGCCTCGGAATTTTTTGAATTTCGTCGATGATGACAGGCTTTCGGTTTTTGGCTTCCGCTAAAACTTTTTCCTGAAGGAGGCCGGGGTTGAGGGTCAATTCTTCATAGAGTCGTGGATCAAGTAAATCGAACAGAAGTGAATCGCTAAAAATTTTACCAAGAAGACTTGTCTTGCCAACCTGTCGTGGACCCCATAGGAAGCAGCTAGAATTATTTAGGTTTTTAAAGGTTTGGAGACGATTGAGGAACACAAACTAATTATGCATGTAATTTTAGTATTGTAAACTATGAATTATCTCTCTGTGATATTTTAGGCAAAATAGGTTCGAACTTATGTCCCATTAGCTCAAACAGAAAGATCTTACGTGAGAGAGGTGGCCTTTACTTTTTAGGACAGGATTTGAGGTCGGCATAAGTGAAGCCCCGCGGTGCGGAGGGTAAATTCTTTGGGAGAGCAAAATTTTTCATGGATCGTAGTAGCGTATTCCACTAATCCTTCTTACGACCAAGCTTGGTAGGGACATCGGGAGTGTATTCGCACCCCCTGCGTTCGGGGTTGTAACGCCCGGTCCATTTTTCTGCTCCAGCCTCTCTAAGGGCGGTTTGAGCCTCAGCTGTTTGGGTTAAGGGGCTTTTCTCTGCAAATCGGGAACAGGTCCTGTTTAATAAAGCGATCTTTTCTTTACCATCTAGAAATGTCGGTTGATCGTTAGCGAACATCCCTGGGTCACCAAAGAGATCGTTATGGTCCACCATCCCATCAGGTTTTTCTCCAGAATTACCAGGCAGATCCAGCACTCGGACTCGACTATCTTCAAGGTCTTGACTGAATCGCCATTGAGCTTCGCAGGAGGCCTCTCTGAACGCCTCCAACTCAAACTCCTCCTGAGCAGCGTTAAAACCATCGACCGTCAAGGGATTAAATAGTACCGGCCTGACTCCATTAGATCCTCCCATAAATGTCTCCTTCAAATTGATACAGAGTTTTCCCTGTCAGATTCATTATCGGCATACCCCCCTCATCAAAGTTGCGTCGGTTGTCCTTTATCGAAATTTTCTGTTCTCTGCAGAGAACAGTTTTGGCCTAAAATGTGTTTAATCGGGGCTTAATTCCCCGCCGTCTTGCGGGGATGAATGGTCCGGAGATCCGAAGCATTGGCAGAGGAGGGTTGGTGGCTACGGGGATTCCGCCAAGAAACCCCGCGGTCTTGCCGCTGGGAGCTTCATGTGCGGAAGATTTTTCATCTTACGATGATGAATGGTGGCATTTTTACTATGGAAATCAATTTTGGGCATTTCAAAAACAAAAACCATCGGCTATTTATGGTGAAATTGTCCCTTGATGAATCCAAGGGAAACTCACGCCGCCAAGTTGAATTCGACCGTGTCGTACTCAACCACAGGCATTCTTACCTTTCGTCCAGATACCGTGGCCGTCTTGACCCTCACGGCTCCAACTTCCTCAAAGAAAAGGATGATCTTGTTTAAGTTAGAAACATCCATTTTTGTAATCTTAGCCAGCTCATAGATTGATTTCGGTTTGAAGATCAGGATGTACTTCAGAACGTGTAAGTTCCTGGCAAATCGATCGAAATCGTTTTTATTGTCAAAACTGACTTCGTAGTGTGGTTCTTTTGGAGTCGCTTTTTTTGCCTTGCGAAATGCCCTTTTGAAATCATCCAGGATCTCATCAGCGGTCTTTAGTGACACAATAAGGTGTTTCATATCTTCACCCCCATGTTTTCAAAAATTAATGTTTTAAAGTCTTTGATCAACTTTTCCTCGCCTGAGAATTCATAGGCTATTTCCTGGCTATCCAAATGAACATGGGGCCCTTTGGGATGATGGTTGTCCATGAGAATCTTTTTCCCGCTCTTTAGGTCAGCCAATACAAGTCCATACTTAATTCCATGAGGATACTTCTTCGAGAGTCCGACCTTATGTATCTCCATTTCAAGAACATACCGTCCCTGAAGACGAGCCTTATGCCAGTAGACCAGGACGGCCTTCATATTGGTTTAATATACCTATATTGTGCTCCGCCTGTCGAGTGGTATTTTGATCTACGGTATTTTTGGGGGGAGACACCGTTATTCAATTGCAATCGTTGCGGACAAGAATTCCATAAATATCTCAGGCACAAATCACTATGCTGATCAAAACAATCATCTCAGGCGGTCAAACGGGGGTCGACCGGGCGGCGCTGGATGTTGCCTTAGAGTTAGAAATTCCCTGCGGCGGTTGGTGTCCGAAGGGACGGCAGGCCGAAGACGGCACGATTGATTCGATTTATCCGCTTCAGGAAACCCCTTCGAAAAATTACTCCCAACGAACGGAATGGAACGTCCGTGATGCCGATGGGACTTTGATCCTTACTTGGGGTCTACCCTCTGGCGGAACCGCCTATACGATCGAATGTGCCAGAACGTATCGAAAGCCTCTTCTGATCGTGGAGATGAAAAAGTCTCCTTCAAAAGCAGTTTTCTTAAGATGGATTACAGAGCATCAGATAAAGAAGCTCAATGTCGCCGGCCCAAGGGAAAGCCTTTTTCCGGGATTTATCTATAAGGAAGCGAGACAAATTCTGATGAATTGGCTGGGGCCTTAAGGTTCAGCTAAACTCTGGCTCACAGGGCCTATCTCTTTTGGAAAGTAAGAAATGAGAATGACGACCTTCGGTATTCCTGGCATATGATTATGATATTGCCGATAATTTTTGTAAAAAGATTCTAATGACTGGTTGCTTCTCTTTCCAAATTGTGGAAAACATCCGGCGTTGTCATCCGTACACCCAATTTGACGACCCACTCGGGGATGTGCCCTCCGAGATCTGAAATCTCTTCATAATAGAGAAAGGTCTCACCTCTTTTTTCTGTAGGTTGGAGACGAAAACAGCCTTGAACCGAACGAACATTACCATCGATCATGGACCAGCACTGTTCGTACTTCCGTTCATAAATTTTACTTTCATTGTTTAAGTAGCGCAGAAGGAACCAGCGATTGGCGACCGGGAATGGTGTATTAACCACCTGAAAGGCTATTCCGCCCCACTTTCCTCTACGGTGGGGTTTTCTATCAATTTTGAATTGTGCAGCTAGTTTCGATAAGAACTTTGGGTTCTGATTTCTGGTCTTTTGTATGGCAACAACCCCTTCTTCAGAAACGTAGTGGCTTACCGGCATTCTTGGCATAAAGTGGGACCAATCATTAATTCGGATGATTATCTCCCAAATTTGTTCTGGTTCTCCCTTGATGATTCCCTCAGCATGCATTTTGCTAGGGCGATGAGAATCACCTTTTTGATAAGAAATTTTAATGGGAGAGGCAATGCTTATCAATGGATAAGATAAAAGCAGGCTGAGAATAAGTGACTTAGTTAACATCGCAATAGATCGGTTAAGAAGTGCCCCGACATTTTTCTAAAAATGCCGCCATGATTTTTTGCCCATCGTCGAGTGAGAGTTTTGGATTTCCCTCCCATTCTGGATGCCATTGAACACCCAGAAGAAAAGAGTTTAAAGGTCTTGCTAGCTCAACCGCTTCGATGAGGCCGTCTTCGGAGATGGCACTTGCCTTAAGCCCCTTTCCCAGGTCTTTGACCGCTTGGTGGTGAACGCTATTCACCTTAAGCCGTGCTTTGTTGTAGAGAGGGAAAAGAAGACCGTTTTCTTCCAGACTGACAAAGTGGTTGTTATGGTCATATTTTTCCACATCCCGATGGAGGAGGGTGCCCGGTTTTTGGCTGGTAATATCCTGGTAAAGGGTTCCACCAAAATAGACATTGAGGATCTGGCACCCGCGGCAGAGGCCGAGGATTGGCTTTTTAGCCTTCAAGGCCAGGTCGATAAGGCGTAATTCGTAGGCATCCCTTTTAGGATCCCCTGGCCAGCGTTCACTGATCGGTTTCTCATGATAGGTTTGAGGGGCCACATCCGCCCCTCCCGTCAAGATAAGGCCATCGATTAGCTCGATCATCTGCTCCGCATCAGAGGGTGTTCCTGTTTCGGGGAGCATGATCGGCAATCCACCTGCCCTTGACACAGCCTGGAGGCCCTCCATCTCCAGCGCCTGGATATGTTTCTTGGCGTAGATATTTCTGGGGGGATCCGGTGGATAGATATTGCCGGTCATCCCGATGATCGGTTTTTGCCTTGAGTGCTTCATATTAAGGGTGACGTAAATAATAGGCCTTCGGTTTCACAAAGGGGTAGAGACCCAAAAAGGAGAGCGTAGAGCCGAGGCCCGAATGTTTCCTTCCGGACCATGGGAGATACGGACTCACACGGTCGCAGCAGTTCCAGTATCCCGTGCCGGTGTTGATTTGACCCAAGACGGCACGGGCCCTCTCCTCTGACGTGGAATAAACGGCGGCTGTCAGACCAAATTCTGTGTCATTCATGAGACGGACCGCCTCTTCATCATCTTGAACCTGCTGGATACCGATCAGAGGTCCGAACGTCTCCTCCCTCATGAGACTCATTGTATGATTTACATTCGTAAAGATCGTTGGTTCGAAAAACGCCCCTTTTGTTCCCCATCTCTTTCCTCCGGCCAGGAGTCTCGCACCACGATTGACTGCATCTTTGACCTGTGCCTCCAAAAAAGGGATCTGTTGAGGACGTGCCAGAGAGCCTTGGGTCGTTTGGGAGTCTGTCGGATCTCCGACTTTAAGTTTTTTTGTCTCGTTCAGGAAGCTTTCAAGGAATGGCTCGAAGATCTTCTTCTGGACATAGATCCTTTCTACCGCGCAACAGCTCTGGCCGTTGTTGTAAAAACTCCCCTCAACCGCAGCGGCCGCAACTTGTCGTATCTCCCGAATATCCTCCATGACGTACAGGGGATCCTTCCCCCCCAACTCAAGCCCCATCGGGATCAATCGCGAACCGACCGCCGAGGCGATCGACTGCCCGGTCCGATAGGAACCGGTGAAGAAAAAACCGTCACAGGGGAGTGAGAGAACCATTTCTCCGACACGCCCGCCCCCGATCGCTACCTGAAAGAGATCTTCCGGAATCCCCGATTTCCATAGGAGCCGGCCGATCTCGATGCCGGTGAGCGTTGCATGTTCAGACGGTTTGTAGAGGACCCCGTTTCCCGCAATGAGGGCCGGGATAAAGACATTTACGCCGACCAGATAGGGGTAATTCCAGGCCGAGATATTGGCAACGACACCGAGCGGCTCAAACTCGAGCCACTCTTTGAGTCCCGTCTCTTCACGCGCGAGGCGGGATTTAAGGATTTCAGAGGCGTGGTCGATAAAAAATTGCATTTTTTTCCTGACCCCGGTGAGTTCGTTCAAAGACTCGCGAATCGGCTTGCCGACCTCCAAGGTCAGGGTTTTTGCGAGCGATTCCTTGTTCTGTTCCAATAAAAGGGAAAAACGTCGGATCGGCTCGACTCTTTTTTCCAGGGGGATCTTGGACCATCGCCTCTGACCCTCCCGAAGGGCGTCGTATTTTTTTTGAAGTGAACTGGTCGTCTCTTCTTCAACTTCCTTGATTAATTCTTCCGTGGCAGGGTTTAAAATTTTCATAAGATAAATTCTCAGTACCATGCCCCCCTTAGGGTAAGGGGGGCCTATGGGGAGTTAAGGAGAAAATCTAAAAAATCTCCCGATACATCCTCTCAAAATCCTGCCGGGTAACGGGACGCGGGTTTTCCAGTTGGCAGACATCCTGAACGGCGAGATCGACGAGTCGTCCCATCATCTCTTCTTTCACACCGGCATCCCGGAGTCGCGGGGGAATTCCGATCGCTGCCGTCAATTTTTTCATAAAGGTAATGAACCCTTCAGCGGTTCGATCCTCAAGGCCACTATGCGTCGCGAGTGTCTCCAAACGATCCCGACGGACCTCCTTGTTAAAGGTGAGTGTTGTGGGAAGACAGAGGGCATTCGCAGTTCCATGGGGGATACCGGCAACTGTTGTCAGCGGATGGGCCATCGAGTGATTGACGCCCAGCCCTTTTTGAAATGCGATCGCCCCCATCATAGCGGAGAGCATCATTCCACTTCGGGCCTCCATATCCTTCCCATTTTTGACCGCCCGCTCCAGATATTTGGAGGCATAACGCGTTCCCTCCAGGGCGACGCCGTCACAGATCGGGTGGAACCCCTTGGCGAGATACGCCTCCACGTTATGGGTCATCGCATCCATGCCGGTGGCGGCCGTAATTGAAGGGGGAAGATTTAAGGTTAATTCAGGGTCGGCAACAACGAATTTCGGCAAGAGGCGAGGTGAAAAGACGACGTGCTTGATCCCGGTCCGGTCCTCGCCGATGACTGCACTTCGACCGACTTCCGAACCGGTCCCTGCCGTTGTCGGGATCGCGGCGATTGGAAGAACATTCTCGGGGACCGATTTGTTTCCCATCTCGGTATAGTCAAAAAGGGAGCCCTCGGCACACGCCTTCAGGGCGATCGCCTTGGAGGCATCCATCGGGGATCCACCGCCAATCGCAATGATCCAGTCGGCCCGATTTTCGAGACAAAGCTTGGTTCCGCCAACGACGTCGCTCTCGATCGGGTTGGCATGAACCTCAGAATAAACGGCTGGGTTATAGCCGGCCTTTTTCAATTCGGTCATGATCGTTTCAAAGAACGGTTGTCGGACAACGCCGCTGTCGGTCACAACAAACGGTCTTTCGCAACCGCGGCTTTTGAGCTCGCTTGTCAGCTTCTTGATCGCTCCAGCACCAAACAGGATTGTTGTTGGAAAGTAAAAGGCATGCACGGTTTCGCTCATAAATTCCTCCTTATATAATTTCAAAATACCGTTTTAGTTCCCAGTCCGTTACGGCCTTGTTGTACTCACGAACCTCCCATTCACGCGTTCGAACGTAGTGATCAACAAACTCCTCTCCAAAAAGTTCTCGTGCCAAGAGACTCCGTTTTAACCTCTCCGTCGCCTCAGCCAAGGTTCGTGGGAGATGCGGCACCTCCTTGGTTGACAACTCATACGCCGTCCCCTTTACCGGTTGTTGATCGAGGGGGAGTTTCCTCTCGATCCCATAGAGACCGGAGGCGAGTGTTGCCGCAAGCGCCAGATAGGGGTTGATATCCGCCCCGTTGGTTCGTTGTTCGACACGCGTCGCCTTCGGGTCGAGGCCGGGAATGACTCGCAGGGCGGTGGTACGATTTTCAACTCCCCATGTCGCATTGAGCGGTGACCAGACCCCCGGGACGCTCCTCTTATAGCTGTTGATCGTTGGGGCATAAAACGCCATCAGATCGTGGAGCCCATTCAGGACGCCCGCAACAAAGTGACGGAAGAGGGGGCTCATTCGGTTCGGGTCGTTCGAGTCGGCGAAAGCGTTCGTTTCATCCCTCCAGAGACTCAGATGGGCATGTCCACCGCAACCGGGCAGGTTTTGATTTCCCTTTGCCATGAAACTGGCGACCTTTCCCTCCTTGTAGGCCAACTCCTTCATGCCGGTCTTGAAGAGGACCGCCCGGTCGGCCGCCTCGAGTGATCTGGTATAGAGGATCGCCGATTCATAGACACCCGGACCGGTCTCGGTATGGATCCCCTCGATCGGGACATTAAATCCGTTCATTTGGCTCACAATCTTTGTCATGAACTCACTGTTGGCAGAGGCGCGGAGGATCGAATAGCCAAACATCCCCGGGGTGAGTGGTTTGAGGTTCTGAAAATTCTTCTCGTGGAGGGTATGGGGGGTTTCGTCAAAAAGAAAATACTCAAACTCGATTGAGGAATAAGGCTCGAACCCAAGACGTTGATACCGCTCCACGACCTTCTTGAGCAGATTTCTGGGGCAGACCGGATACGGCTTCCCTTCTGTTGTATAAAAGTCGGCCAGTAAAAACGGCCGGTCGGCCTCCCAGGGGATCTTCCGGAAGGTCGCCGGATCGACCTTGGCAACAATATCGGGGTAACCGGTATGCCAGCCGGTCAGTTTGGCATTGTCATACAGGACATCGGCGCTGTCCCACCCGAAGACGACGTCACAAAAGCCAAAACCTTTATCGATCGCTGAAAGGACCTTTTCCTTTGAGAGATATTTTCCACGCAGCACGCCGTCGATGTCGCAGGTGGCGACCTTCACCTCGGGGTGCGGGCTGGCCTTAATCGTCTCCAAAACCTGCTGCTTTGTCGACATAGAGCCTCCTTAAAACTCCAAATCTCAAGGATTTACCTTCTTATGCGGTGCCTCAACATTCCACAACAGGGATGTCAACGATCCTGCGATGAATGAGAGTCCTATAAAAAGGTAGAAGAGATAATTCCAGCCAAATTTCTGTGAGACATACCCCACAATCAACCCTTGAAGTGCGGCGCCCGTGGAGCCCATTCCATTGATAAATCCTGCCGCCGTTGAGGCCCCTTCTTTTGTTCCAAAGTCCATGGCGGCCGCCCCGGTCAAGATCGAGTCAGGTCCATAAATCATAAATCCGACGAGCGCCATCCCGACCGCATTCATGAGTGGGCCCATGAGGGTCAGGTAGGTGTGGGCATAGATCGAAAGGCCCAAACCAAAAAGCATGAGGGCGGCGATCGGTCCGCGACGCGAATCAAAGAGCTTGTCCGAGACATAACCGGCCACGAGCCCTCCCAGAAACCCACCGACCTCCACGATGATTGAATGGTAACCGGCCTGATCCGGTTTATAACCGAGCCGTTCCACCATATAGAGCGGGAGCCAAAACATGAGGGCGTAGCGTACCAATTTGAGACAGAAATAACTCGCCCCGCAGATCCAGACGGTCGAGCTTGAGAGGACATCCCTCAAGACGGTCTTAAAAGGGAGCCTGCCATTTTTCTCTTCCAGGATATTTTTATCTTCTCTCCGATAGGTTTCGATATCCGGGAGACCGACATCCTCCGGATGATCCTTCTGGAAGATAAAAAAGAGGAGCGTGATTCCGGTCAGAAGCAGGGCTGGGACAAAAAACGAATAACGCCATCCCCAATGGGCGAGTGACCAGGTGGCGACTGCCGTTGCGATTGCGGAGCCGATTTCGAAACAGCTCCCCCACCAGCCCATTACAATACCCCGTTCATGGACAGAGAACCAGTTCGCCATCGTCTTGACGAGCCCGGGCCAGCCGGTTGCCTGGGCATAGCCGTTAATCCCATACAGCATCATGAGGAATCCAAGGACTGAGCCGTAGCCAAAGAGATAATTGGTGATCACGACGACAACGAGCCCCACGCCAACCGTCACCTTCGCTCCGAATCGATCGCCCAGGACCCCGTTTAAAAAGGCGCCAATGGCGTAAGTCGTCAGATAGGCGGTGTCGATAAGCCCAAGCTGAAGGTTGTCGAATCCGAACTCCGTTTTGAGCGGGGATTTGACGACGGCGAAATTTTTTCGACAGAGATAAAACCCGGCATAGGTGATCCAGGTTACCGCAAAGATCTTGATCCGCCAGAGCTTGTATTTACGATCAATATTTTCCACTTGTGAGTGGAATTAGTATTAATTTTTATGAGGCACAACTGTTCTTTTAAGGGCTATGCCTCTCTCCGTAACCGACCTTCCATCATAGTAAAACCAATTCCGAGACCTACCAGAAGAGCGGCTGAGAGGAGTGAAGTCGTCAGTCGACGGTAGGTTGTAACCTTCACCCAGCCTCGTTCTCTTGGGACAATTCTTTCAATGCGATGATCACCAATTAACTCACGCAGAACGGCATCTGGGTCGGTATCACCAAAGGTAGTGACGTGAAACATGTCCCCCACGTTGGCAGTAACCTCCTCAACGGCCCCTCGGGCCGCCATAGGGTCCAATGAATTTAAAGGATCACTCACCAAAAAAAACGCCCGGCCTTGGGCCTCCAAGGATCCAACGCTAGGGCCTGTTATAATGACCTGTCTGGCGAAATCGGCGGGTGGGGTTGTGGGTGGGGGCATAATCATAAGAATCCTCCTCTTTTTTTTAAAAAAACTACCTCGCGTATCGATTTCAAACCCCTAAAGGTGCTTCCATAACTTTCATGACAGATAAAAGTGTACTCTTTGGGGGTACACTGTTTTTAGGGGAAGCGGCCTTAAAAGGCCGTCTGGATCAACCAGCCGTTCTTTTCGGCGTGGCTCCTGGTCTCAGGATTTCCGGAATCAATCAAGAGGGAGATTTCGGTGGCACTCTCCATCATTGCAAAATCGGATGGACTGTCGCCGGCGACAAAATTGGGGATCCGGCCGATCTGTTTCAAAATCGCCTCGAGCTTTCCCGGCCCCATCGGTTGGGGGTGGACCGGATCAGAGGTCAGAATTCCATTCCTGACCTCGACCGCCATGCCGATAAAGTTGTCGACGGGTAGCTTAAGTTGTTCGAGCACTTTTTGGATAATCCATCGTGCCGAGGCGGAGACGACCCAGACCTCGACCCCCACCTCTTTCATGAGCCGCATTAATTGTTCAATCTCCGGATAGAGACGGATCCCTCGTTTTACATGAAGCGGGTGTTGGTCCGCTGGATCTGTACGAATCTCTTCCTCGGTAATCGCTCTCCTCAACTCCTCTTTAATTGCCTGGCCCGTCAGCTGATACATCTCTCGTTCAGAGAGCCCGGCAAAGACGGCAACGACCCAGGGATAGGCCGCCTTGGAACCTTCTTGTTCAATCCGATGATAGTAGGCCCCTAGAATGGCCTTCTGATATTTTCTATAAAGAGGATCTTTTCGACGCTGTTCGGGTGACAATGGGAGGAGGCGTTTGACCGCCTCTTCGATGAGTTTAGCTTCGTATCGTTCCCCGATATGTTTATAGAGCGATGACGAATAGGCCAGCTTCATATTCTCGGCAAGGTAGTGGAAGACCGCCTCACCGACGTCGTTCTGAATAACGGTCTTGTCGAAGTCGAAGATCGCCAGCGGTGGTTGTCGACCATTTCCCGGTTTGGTTACCTTGCCAAGCCAGTTCTCCAGCCTCTGTTTCGTTTTTTCTGACCAGAGACCATTGAGTTGTGACACGAGATCTCGATAGCATCCTATCCGGCCCTTGCCAAGGCCTGGGCCTTCTCTTCCAAAAATTTTTTGAAAAAAACGCGAAACCTCTTCCAAGGTAAACCGATAATTACCCCAAGACAGAGTTAACTATGGTTAAACTACTCGATGTCCTTCCTCAGCGCGGCAAAGCCTTTTCTATCCTCGAGAGTTGTTTTGGGCGTTTTCGGTGGGGGGTGTTGGATCCCGCAAGCGTTGTCTTCGAAGAGTCTGCGCAGGGCGTCGTTGCCAGATGTTTGGTAGACCTAGGTAGGAAGAGGAGTGTCTTTGTCAGGGCGGAGGTCACTGATTCAATAACCAGCCTCTCTCTGAAATTAAGATGTGGTACAATGCAAGCAAGAAGTCGGTGGATCTCTGCCTATTTTGACCGTACTCATCCCGGTAGCCCCCTGCTGATGTATGGTAAGGGGACAAGGCGACCGACAGTGAATGAGTCTCAATCTATTTATGCGGGATTCTCCCGACCCGATTTATTGGGGCAGGCCCCTGATGCTGTGTTGGAAGATCTGACGCAGTGGCAACCACGAGAGCTTAGTGGAAAAGCACTTGATGAGGCACTTACGTGGCTTGCTCTCCCGTCAAGCCCTGGTTGGAAAACGACAGATCCCGTTGAGTCGATGGTCTCCGGGGTCATACGAGCGTCACGTATGCAGGTTGCTCGCGAGCTCCGGTGGACCGACAGTAGTTTTAGGGGTAATTGCTAAATATCCCCCATCAAAAATCATTGAGAACACCTCCGATTGCCTGTTAGAGTCTATTTCCCGTGGAAAAAGAGACCGTCGTTTCTATCCTTAATGAAATCGGCATGCTTCTGGAGCTCTTGGGAGAAAATCCGTTTAAGGTTCGTGCCTATCACAACGCGGCTCGAACGTTGGAGGGGCAAACGGAGTCGGTTGAGGAGTTGGTCAGGAGCGGCACGCTTCAAGAGTTATCTGGCTTTGGTGAGGCGTTGGTCGAGAAGGTGACAACCCTGGTTCAGACAGGTCGCCTCCCTTATTACGAGGAGTTAAGGAAAAAGGTCCCGGCCGGTCTCCTGGAGATCATCAAGATAGCGGGTGTTGGCCCCAAAAAGGCGAGCGTCCTCTACAGAAAGAAGAAGATTGATACCGTCTCCAAGCTGAAGATCGCCTGTCTTCGGGGGGAGATCAGGGAGTTGGAAGGTTTTGGGGAGAGGAGCGAGAAAAAGATCCTGGAGGGGATCACGCATCTCGAGAAATATGCCGAGAGGCGTCGTTATGATGAGGCGCTTGCGGCGGCCCTCCCGCTTTTTCAAAAGATAAGGAAACAGCCTGACGTTATCCGGTGCGAGCTCGGGGGCTCATTGCGCCGACATCGGGAGACGATTGGGGACATCGACATCCTTGTGAGTACAAAGAGGCCTCAAAAGGTGATGGCCGATTTTGTTGCCCTGCCGGAGGTTGATTCTGTCATCGGGCAGGGGGAGACGAAGAGCTCTGTCATTTTGAAGGAGAGCGGGATGCAGGTTGATCTCCGTTCCGTCTCCGATGACGAATTCCCGTTTGCGCTTCATCATTTTACCGGGAGTGCCGAACACAATACCGAGATGCGGAACCGGGCCAAGGAGTCTGGTCTCAAACTGAATGAATACGGTCTTTTTAAGGGGGAGAGACGTCTCCGATGCAGAAGTGAGGAAGAGATCTTTGGCCGATTAGGACTCGCCTACATCCCACCGGAGCTCCGCGAAGGGATGGGGGAGATTGAGGCGGCGAGTCAAAATAAGATCCCGGATCTGGTCCAGGGAAAAGATATTCGCGGGGTTTTTCATGTCCATTCCACATGGAGTGACGGAACGGCCTCTCTGGAACAGATGATTGCAGAGGCAGAGCGGCTCGGATTGGAATATGTTGGCCTGTCGGATCACAGCCAGTCGGCCTACTACGCGGGAGGACTCAAGCCGGATCGGCTCTCCTTGCAACAGAGGGAGGTTGAAACGCTCCGGAAGAGATTCAGGATCAGGATCTTCTGGGGAGTTGAATCGGATATCCTGCCGGACGGCTCTCTCGATTATTCCGATTCGATTCTGCAGCGGTTTGATTTTGTAATCGGTTCGATCCATTCCTCGTTTAACATGCCGGGTCATGAGATGACTGCGCGGATCATCAAGGCGCTTCAGAATAAGTATTGCACCATCTTGGGACACGCGACGGGGAGGCTCCTCCTTCAAAGGGAGGGAATACAGGTTAACATGAGACAGGTGATCGATGCCGCCTCGGATTACGGTAAGGTGATTGAACTCAATGCGAGCCCCCATCGTTTCGACCTCGACTGGCGATTTGGTCCTTATGCGAAGGAGAAGGGGGTAAGGATATCGATCAATCCTGATGCCCATTCTGTTGATGGTTTGTCGGTCTATAAACTCGGTGTGGGGATTGCCCGAAAAGGGTGGTTTACGAAGAAGGATGTCTTGAATACGATGGTGGTGTCTCAGATCGAGAAATATCTCGGGACTTAAACTTTATTCCTTCATGAGCTCGAACAGCGCCTTTTCTAGGGAGTCGTGATCTCCCTGAATGGAGGCGATGACGGCACGGCACCAGGATTCCTTGGCCGCGCGTCGGATGATCGCTACCTCCTCCTTCCGAAGAGGCGGCTCACAGTAGGAGAGAAAGATTCGCTTGGCCCCCCTCGCATCGACCTCCCCTTCTGCCTTTTGGGGGAGTTGACTCACGATGGAGAGCGGTACGGTTTTCTTCTGAATCAGGGAGTTGAGGTCTTCCGGCTGTTTCTCCTGTTGGGGCTCATTGGTCAGCAGGCGGGCATAGGATTCATCGATAAAATGACGGATCCTCTGTTTGTCCCATGGTTTTTCAAAAAATGCGGTAACACCAGCCTTCCGTTTTGCCTCCTCCTTTAAGGGGGCACTCGAATAGGCGGAGAGAACGGCACGGACCGTTTGGGGAGAGACCTTCTGGACCTCCGACAAAAAGTCGATACCGGAGATCTTCGGCATACTGAGGTCGGCCACTACAAGAAAAATTGCATGTTCCTGGAGGATCTGAAGACCCTCCTCCGCTGAGGGGGCGGTCAGGACGAGCCAGTCTCCCCGGAAGGCATGTTCGAAGAGGAGGCGGTGCGACGGCTGGTCATCGACGTACAGGATTGTGGCGTCGTTGGAAGGGAAAAGGCCCACGTTGATATAATCGGCAATAACCCCCTTCAAGTTGCGTTAGTGTCGTGTCCCATAAATTCCTTTATGCGGCGTCGCCCTTCGTCGGGCATCCTCGACGTACTTCCAAGTACGCCTCCGGTGCCCTTCTCAGGGCTCCTGGCCTAAAGAGAATTTATGGGACACTCATTAAGAGTCGGGGAGGATCGGTTCCACAAGAAAGGCGATCCGGACGAGTTCCTGCAGATAAGACTGCAGGAGGGGGGATGGCTTTTCGGATAGCCCAAAGATGAGGCAGTGACCATCGGCGCATCTTATATCAACGGTTGGCGCGAGATTGTTAAAGGGTAATCCGCCATCGTGGGGCACCCCGCTTTCGGAGTGTAACAGATTGACTGCATTGATTAAGTCAGGGCCTGAGACCTTTAGAGAGACCGAGGGCACTTCGTCGCTATAATCGTACCGTACATCGAGGAGGGCTGACCTCAAATCGTTGGGGGGATAGTCATCTGAAACTTCTATCGTCACAACATCATCATTGAGCGAAAGGAAGGAGGTATCACTGCCTTGTTCCATGGTGCCTACAAAGCTTTCGTAATTTAAGGCAAAGTCGGGAAGCTCAGTGTTTATCTCTATCTCCTGGACCGACCAGAAGCGATACTCGCACATCTCCCTCTTTTCCTGATCAAACGAAGGCCCCCAGTAGATCAGATACTCGTCCGATTCGAGTCGTTCATTCCCTTCCTCAAAGGGACGATCGGGGAATTCCTGTTCCCACAGGGAAGGGGTGAGTGGCAATGCCTGAAACTGGTTCATCGGGATACGTTTTTCGTTGGAGAGGACGAGGACTGTTGTCCCCTCGGACGCCTCGGTTCGACAGACGAACAATTGAGCTCTATCCGGAATTGGGTCGGGTCTCTCCGGCCACTCCCAATGGGGATCTCGCACGGTTATTTTTTTGCGATATTTTGGTATTTCGATTTCAGGAACAGAACGGTTTTCTGTCTCCGCGGGTTGGTCGGTAATCCTTTTGGGATTTTCTTTGTCCAATCCCAACTGGAGAGAGCCAAAGGCAAGCAGGGCGAGGCCCGTGGCATGAAAGGGACGACTTTTGAAATAAAACCCCAGGAAGAGTGCCGCCCCGCTGAGCAACAGATCAGAGGCGATCAACAGATGTTTAACCCGCCGGACAGCCGCCTCGGTGACTGCATCGATAGCCTCTCCTTCTCTTCCGGAGGCCTTAAGTTGACCCCAGTGGAATGATGAGGCGGCCAAAAAAAGCCCTGAGGCGAGACGAATCGGCTTATTGCTTACCGCGATTCCGATGCCGAACGAGGCGACGGCAAAGGAGGCGGTCACTGCCTTTTGTACTGTTTGTGAAAAAGAGGAGAGATCGGAGACAACCGGGATTGTTGCCAGCAGGGGATAACCGGCACTTTGTTCAACATGACGCATCTCTATTCTTGATATCGGCAGGAGGGGGCGAGAGTTGCTTTTTAACTCACCCCTTTCACCCCTTCACGGCAACCATGATGGTCCATGAAGGGTGAGTTATGGGAGCGCAACCTTCGCCACAACCCTCACGGGGGCTCCGTCTGCCTCAAGTTTTATGGGGAACGCAAAAATTTCAAAATCATCCATTCTGATTAACGATTCCAAATTTGTCATATTTTCGATAATCAGGATCTCTTTTTGCAAGAGGAGCTTGTGGATCTCAAATGGATCAAAATCGGGGCTTGGGGTGTCAAGCCCCAAGAGTTTAATTTTAAGATCGACGAGCCTTTGGGCAAAGCCCTTCGTGACTTGGGGAAATTTTTCATAATATTCCTTTACACCAAATTTTTTTGACCAAGCGGTGCAAACGAGCATGATCTCACCTTGGGGAACATTGTTTAAAAGGGGGAGATCTATTTCTGACTTCCCCCGTGCGTCGATCAGCAACCCTCTTCCACAAAATCGTTCCACAGGGATTTCTGAGAGTCTTCTCCCACCCGAAATCATATGGATGGGGGCATCAATATGGGTCCCAACGTGAAGGCTGGTTTTTATCAGTTGACCGTTATAGCCATCATTATCAAGTGTCGCTTTTTGTGTAAATTGTGGATCGGTATCCCCCGGCCAAACTGGCATTTTGGGGGCAAAGGTGTGGGAGAGGTCGATCAATCTGTAGTTCATAACTCACCCCTTCACGGCTATCACTTAGCCAACTGCCCCTCTCTTACACTAAGAGAGGGGCCTCGTGCACAGAGAGGAGAAAACCTTGCGTATTTTTGTCAGAACGTCTTCAATATTTTTCAGTACTTCTTGGTTCCAAAATCGTATTACTTTAATATCCTCTGATTCTAGAAACAGTGATCTTTCCTCATCAATCTTTCGGACTTCTTCAATTTGATGATGGGCACCATCCAGTTCAACAGCAAGGCGGCAGGCAGGAGAGAAGAAATCAAGTATGTAGGGACCGACGCTATATTGCCGATAAAATTTTGTGTTGAGAATTTGCCGATTTCTCAATTGCTCCCATAGAATTTCTTCAGCATCTGACTGCTTAATCCGCAGCCTCTGGCGTCGTGGTTTCAGGATCGGATTGTTGTACTTGTGCTGTATAACTCACCTCTCCGGGGCGTCCTGGCTCCCTCTCTTAATGTAAGAGAGGGAGCATGGCAACCATGATGGTCCATGAGGGTGAGTTAGGCTATCCCCCCATGGTGAGTCCGCCAGAGACCGATAGTACCTGACCGGTGATGTAATCAGCATCAGCGGAGCAAAAGAAGGCAACCCCGGCGGCAATCTCTTCCGGTTTTGCGATCCGTTTGAACGGGATGATCTGAGAAAAGACCTCTTTGACCTTCGGGTTGATCGCCTCTTCATAAAGTTGGGTGTCGGTTGGACCGGGACAGATGCAATTTACAGAAATTTGATAACGGGCCACTTCACGCGCTAATGCCTTGGTAAAACCGATCACCCCGGCCTTGCAAAGTGAATAGACAACCCCCTGCATCTGTCCGACACGCCCGGCGTCGGAGGAGAGGTTGACGATCTTCCCTCCCTTTTGTTTTGACATCTCTTTAAGAACGGCTTGTGTAACGAGAAGCCCCGTCTTGGAATTAACAGCGATAACCTTGTCCCAGTAATCTTCATTCTCTTCCATAAAGAAAGTGGGAAGGGCCCAGCCGATGTTATTGACGAGAATATCGATCTTGCCGAACTGCTTGATAACGTCCGCAATGCTTCGATCCACTTCACTCTTCTTGGTACAGTCGGTTTGGAGGAACAGACCACGGATCTCTTTTGCAACGGCCTCACCCGGCCCCGGTTTGAGATCGAGGAGGGCGACCTGGGCCCCCTCCTGGCCAAGTCTTTGACAAATCGCCTTTCCAATCCCCTGGGCCCCGCCGGTGACGATTGAAACTCTTCCTTTTAGTCGCCCATTGGTCATAGCTCCCTCTTAAAGGTTAAACTTGACAGAAGGCCCCCCCTCTTAAGGTAAGAGGGGGGTAATGGCAATCTTGAAGTTTACGGTGGGGGTGTTATGAGCAGCATTCTGCTGGAACAACAAACCCAAACAATCGGCCGCCGACTTTTGGGTTCGATGTCTCATCGTTCCTGGAATCTTCGTCGCCGCTTTCTCGATCGGATGATGGAGGCGTCCATGCAAAATGAGGAGGTTCGTGGGGCGCTCCTTCGATTTGTCGACCTCCTCCCGATTCTGAAGACCGATGGGCAGGTTTTAAGGCTCCTCAAAGAACATATGAATCCGGTTCGGAGTTTCCTCCCCTGGCGCGTGAGGTTCGGGATTGAGTTCGCCTTGACCCGTTTGATTCCAAAAAAGATTCGGGCCGCCGCGGTTCGATTGGGCGCGGAACTTTTTGCGCGTCAGTTCATTGCGGCGACAAACTTTCAGCAGGCGGCGGAGGCGAGTCGTCGTCTCCATAAAAAGGGGTGGAACGTTACATTTGATATCCTGGGCGAAGTGGTTACGAGTAACAAACTGGCTCAGCAGTATTGTGACCAACTCTGCGAGTTGATGCGTGTCTTGAGGCAGTCAGGGGTGACGGACATCAACATTGCCGTCAAATTTTCCGCCTTTGACTCGGAGCTTCATCCTGTCAATTGGGAGGGTTGTATCGGCAAGATCCAGGCCTCTTTTGAAAAGGTGCTTGAGGTGGCGGAAGAGGTCGGGGCGTATGTCTGGGTTGACCCCGAAAAGCATGAGACTCTCGAGCTCTGTCTTGAAGTTTTTCAGAGGACGTTGGCCAAAGAGGGTCGTTACGGCAGATTCCGTCGCGTCGGTATCGGGCTTCAGGCCTATTTAAAAGATGCCGGGGTAAGGGCCCAAAGGTTGCTGGAATGGGTCGGTGCACGCGGGACCCCCATCGGTATCCGCCTTATCAAAGGGGCGTATTGGGATTATGAGGTGATGCATGCGGGTGAGATGGGATGGGAGATACCGGTTTACACGGAGAAGTGGCAGAGTGACGCCTGTTTTGAGCGGTTGACCGATTTCCTTCTGGATCATGCCGATTCCTTTGATGTCGCCTTTGGGACACACAATGCGAGGTCCGTTGCCTGCGCGATGGCAAAGGCGGTGGAGAAAGGATTGCGGGAGAAGATCGAATTTCAGGCCCTTTATGGAATGGCCGATTCACTCAAGGAGGCGATTGGGAAGGAACGGTATCGACTTCGTGTCTACACTCCGTTTACGGTCGACAACCAGTACCTCCCCGGGATGTCTTATCTGGGACGTCGGATCCTCGAGAACACCTCTCAAGAATCTTTCCTGCGGCAGGCATCGGGGACGAGTCTTGATCCGGGGCCTTTGCTCAGTCCCCCTCACTTGAACAGAAAAGTTTCTGTGGTGCCGGCGGTTTTTGTCGACGACGGTTTGGGAGGGTATCGTCCCTGTCCGTTCGCGAATTTTGCCCTAAAAGAGGTACGTCAACAGATCGCCTCTGAGGTTACCAAGCAGTCGATTCCCTCTCTCCGCGAGACCGCACCGGACGAGATTGACAGGATTGTCTCCACGGCCAACGGCTCATTTGATCTCTGGAAGGGAAAGTCGGTGATGGAACGATCCGATATCCTTCTCCAGGCTGCCAGCCTGTTGGAGCAGCGCCGTTTTGAGTTTGCCGCGATTATTGTCAATGAGGGGAATAAGTCATGGCGGGAGGCGGACGGGGATGTTGTCGAGGCGATCGAGGCGCTCCGTTTTGCCGCTTGGGATATCCGTCGACTTGAAAGGGAAGGGTACCTCAATTTTCATGAGTCAGCAGGTCCGACGGTTGTTATTTCGCCATGGAACTTCCCGCTCGCGATTCCGACGATTGGCGTCTCCTCCGCCCTCGCTGTTGGAAATACGGTTATTCTGAAACCGGCGGAACAAACACCGTATGTAGCGAACCGGCTGGTTCAGCTCCTTCATGAGGCCGGAGTGCCTCAAGCGGTCTTGTCAGTGGTCGTTGGTGGTGGGAGGGCGGGAGAACGGCTTGCGGCAAATCCGGCGGTCGCTGTGATCGATTTTACCGGTTCGGAGGCGGTCGGTCGGGAGCTTTACAGCTGGGCTTGGCAGAAGAAGGTGATCAGCGAGATGGGGGGCAAGAATGCGATTATTGTCTCCTCAACTGCCGATCTGGATGAGGCGGTGGCCGGGGTCGTTGAGTCGGCCTTCGGTCACAGTGGACAAAAATGTTCCGCCTGTTCACGCGTGATTGTGGATGACGATCTGTACGAAGAGTTTGTTGGAAAACTCTTTGATGCGGCGGTGTCGCTCTCCGTTGCGCCGGCCAAGGAGCCTGGGGCTCGCGTGGTCCCGTTGATCGACGATGAGGCGAAAGAGAGGGTTTTAGAATTCATTCAAAAAGCACCTCAGGCGGGACGCCTCCTCTTGAATGGGGCCGAGGGCTCCTTTTCAGATCCTCGCCTCGTTGGTCCCACTCTTGTGGTCGATGTCGATCCCCGGAGTGAGTTGGCTGAAAAGGAGATCTTTGGGCCGGTGCTTGCGGTTTTCCGCGGTGGCCGAAATCTCTCCCGAATGATTGAGATGGCAAACGCCTCACGTTACGCGTTAACGGGTGGGCTCTTCACGAGGAGCCCGGTTGAGAGGGAAAAGGCGATTCGCGAGTTCAAAGTAGGGAACCTTTATATCAACCAAAAAATCACCGGGGCCCGGATTGGGGCCCAGCCGTTTGGTGGTTTCAAGAGTTCCGGGGTCGGCTCCAAGACTGGTGGGCCGGACTACCTGCTTCAATTTATGAAGACGAAATCATCGACACTGAAAAGTTGGATCGGTGGTGACAGGATTCCAGGACTTCGCCACGAACCGGAGTGGGAGCCGGTGCGTCGCGCCATCCTGGAACTTTGGAAGCGGTCTGATTTGGTCGACGAAGCGATGGAGCTGCTCAATCATTTCCCCGATTATCAGTTGACGCAGGTCCAGCTTCCAGGACAGACCAACCTGCTCAAGTATGAACCTTTGGGGAAAGGGATCCTGTTGGTCGATGATACCGCTTCTGCCAAAGAGATCCTCATGACGATTTCGGCCGCCTTGATCTCCGGCAACCAGCTCCGGATTCGTGATTTGGGAAAGGTCCCAAAGGGGCTTGATGAGATTGTGAATCGATTCCGAGAGGTCGGTATTGGTGAAGAGACGCTTGCGATTGATCCGGCGCATTCGATCGAAGATATCCAAGGGGTACGTTTTGTGATGACGGTTGGGAAAGGGATCACCCCTCAAAGATTGGCCTCTCTCGTCAGAAAAGATGTGACGATTCCCTATCTTCCCCGTTTGGTGTTGGAACCGGTTTCTCTGAAAGATCGCGCGACGCTTGAACAACTTCGCTGTCCCCGCTCCATCTGTGTCGTGACGTCGCGACACGGGCATCTGGAGTCGTTTTGGTGAAATCTTTTATTCTTTTCATCGCAACCGGTTTCGGAAGCGGGTATATCCCCAAAATACCCGGGACCGTTGGGACGTTGGTTGGATTACTTCTTTTTCTCCTCTTGAAGGATTTGTCTCCTGTTTCCTATGGGGTGACGCTGATCGGTTTTATTTTTCTCTCGGTTTGGGTAGCAACCGTTGCCGAATCCTGCTTTCAAGAAAAGGATTCCCGCAAAATTGTTATCGATGAAGTGCTCGGCTTTTTGGTGTCAATGGCGTTTGTTCCGTTTTCATGGCCAAACCTTCTGGCGGCGTTTATTCTGTTTCGTCTCTTTGATATTTCAAAGCCGTTCCCCTGTCGCCTTATTGAAAGACGCCTCCCTTCCGGCTGGGGGGTTGTGGGGGATGATGTGGTCGCCGGGATTTATGCAAACCTCGTACTTCAGATTTATGGTTTATTGACTTTCAATTAGCAGGATGTTGACAAAGGCCCATCTACTTCGTTGGCTGCTTCGGTCGCTCCTCGACGTACCGGCAAGTACGCCTGCGTCGCGCCTCAGCAGCCTGCCTCGAAACCCCTTTGTCAACAGACTGTTAGTACAATTTAAAATGACCAACCACAAGTATTTCTAACTTTTTATCCGCACTACCGTACGAATAAAAAGTTGAAACACTATATCATTTTTCCCAGAGCTTGCTGTAGAATACGGTTCCATTTTCCCATTGTCTGATTAGAATAGAGAAACATGAACATCGAAATTATCACGATTGGAGATGAGGTTTTATCGGGAGCGGTTATCAACACCAATTTTTCCTGGATTGCTGAGCGTCTCTGGAGCCACGGTTTTGATCTGATTTGGCAGACGACCGTTGCGGATGATCCCCTACGGATGGGGCAGGCGTTTTTGGCGGCGGCCAACCGGGCTGAAATGATCATCGTCACCGGTGGTTTGGGGCCAACAACGGATGATATCACGCTGGAAGTTGCGGCTAAAACATTGGGTGTGCCACTCGTTTTGAATGAAGAGGCGCTTTCTGAAATCAAAAATCTTTTTAAGAAAATTGGCAGGACCATGACCCCCAATAACGAGCGGCAGGCCTGGTTGCCGCAAGGGGCTGTAAAAATTTCTAACCATTTTGGAACGGCACCTGGTTGTCGACTTCAGTGCAAGAAGAGTCATTTTATCTTTCTTCCGGGGGTTCCGACCGAGATGAAGGGCGAGTTTAACGAATCGGTTTTGCCATTCTTGGAACAGATCAATCCGGGCCGGATTTATTACTCGAAACAGTTTCGTTGTTATGGGGTTCCGGAGGCGTCATTGGATCAGGCGCTTCGCGAGGTGACGATGCCGGAGGTTCGTCTTGGCTGGAGGATCAACTATCCGGAGGTGATCATCAAGATCTCCTCCAAAGATCCTCAAAAAGGTGAAAAGGAAATGGCGTTGGCGGAGCGGATAATCCGTGAAAAAATTGGGGAATCTATTTATGCCGAGGGGGATGAGACGATTGAGGAGAGGATCGGTCGGATGTTGAAGGAGAGGAGCGAGACCTTGGCTGTGGCAGAGTCGTGCACGGGAGGATTCCTGTCGAATCTGATCACGAGTCTCTCGGGGAGCTCGGCCTATTTTGTTCAAGGAGTTGTGACTTACAGCAATCAGGCGAAACAAGGGATGCTGGGGATCGATGAAAAGTTGATCCAAGAAAAGGGAGCGGTCTCTTCCGAAGTGGCAAAGGCGATGGCAGAAGCGGTCCGTCGTCTTTCAAAAACAACATACGGAATTGGCGTCACCGGCATCGCCGGTCCTTCCGGGGGAACCCCCCAAAAACCGGTTGGTACGGTCCATATTGCTATTGCAGGCCCTAAGCGAACGAGTGAACGGGAGTATTATTTCCCCCGAGGTCGTGAATGGTTCAAACGGGCCGCCTCTCAGGTGGCACTTCATAAGCTCCGGAGAATGATGGAGAAACAAAACTTATGACACCGTTGCCGCCAGACCCCGTAAAAACTTTTTGGTCTCTGCCAGCACATGATCGGGGGGGAGCGCTTTTCTCATAATCAATCTCATATCAGGTGTCAGCTTATTCAGCTTGGGATCTTTTTGGATCAGTTTCATCAAGGTTTCGGGAGGCAAGGGGCAAGTCGGGTCAAAGGCATAGGCAAAACTGGAACCGTCGTAACGGATCTGTTTTAAACGCAGTTTTTTTGCGTACGTTTTGATTGCCGAAAACTCGATCAAGTTTTGGACCTCAAGTGTCGGAGCACCAAAGCGGTCACGGAGTTCATCCAGGATCGGTTCGATCTCCTCCTCCGATTCAAGTGAGGAGAGGCGCCTGTAAATTTCGAGTCGGATCGGTGGATCGGGGATATAATCGTTGGGGATGTAAGCGGGGAGTTTAAAATGAAGTTCGGGCTCAATCTCTTCCAACACTTTTTCACCTTTGAGTTCACGGATCGCTTGCTCCAGAAGCTCTGTATAAAGTTCATAGCCCAAGGCGACCATCTGCCCGGATTGTTCCTTGCCCAGGAGATTTCCTGCCCCGCGGATCTCAAGATCGTAGGAGGCGAGCTCCGCGCCGGAACCGAGTTCAGAAAATTTTTGTAGGACCTGCAATCTTTTTTCTGCATCGGCCGTTAGTTCCTTGTCTTGCGGTACGAGGAGATAGGCAAATGCGCGGTGGTTGCCGCGTCCGACCCGACCCCGGATTTGATAAATTTGGGCGAGCCCTAATTGATCGGCATTATTAATCAGAATTGTATTGGCGGATGGGATATCGATTCCTGACTCAATAATAGTGGTGCAGAGGAGGAGTGAAAATTCCTGATGATAAAATCGAACCATCACCTCCTCCAAGGTATCCTCTTTCATCTGGCCATGGGCGATTTCTGTTTTTGCCTCCGGGACCAGTTTGTCCAGGTACTCCTTCATCCGGCCAATTGTTTCGACCTTGTTATGGACAAAGAAAACCTGTCCCCCGCGTTGGACCTCCCGGAGGATCGCCTCACGAATGACAGAATCCTCGAAAGGAAGGACATAGGTCCGGATTGCCAGGCGATTGGTGGGAGGCGTCTCGATAACGCTCAAACTGCGAATGCCGACCATGGACATATAAAGTGTGCGTGGAATCGGTGTGGCGGAGAGGGTCAGGACATCGACATTCTTCCGGAGTTTTTTGATCCGTTCCTTATGGGCGACGCCAAAGCGATGCTCCTCATCAATCACGAGAAGGCCCAGGTTCTTAAAGGAGATGTTTGGTTGAAGGAGGCTGTGAGTTCCAATGACGATATCGATCGTTCCCTCGGAGAGCTCACGAATCACCTTTTTTTGTTCCGCCGTGGTTCGAAAACGGGAAAGCATCTCCACGCGGACCGGCCAGTCCTTGAAGCGTTCCGAAAACCGTTCCCAGTGTTGGAAGGCGAGCAGTGTGGTTGGTACGAGGACGGCCGTTTGTCTGCCGTCGAGAGAGGCCAGACAGGCGGCTCGGATTGCGACCTCTGTCTTGCCGTAGCCGACATCTCCGAGGACAAGGTGGTCCATCGGCTTGTCGCTTTGCATCTGGGCGAGTGTCTCTCCGATCGCCTTGGCCTGATCCGGCGTCTCTTCAAAAGGGAAGCTTGCTTCGAACGCCTCAAACATTTCGTTAGGGGCCGAGAAGGGGTGCCCCTTTCCATGTGATCTTGCCGCGTAGAGATTTAGCAGGTCTCCTGCCATTTCCCGGATCGCTTTTTCTGCCTTCTTGCGCAGGGTAATCCACGAGGTTCCGCCGAGCTTGTCGATTTGGGGCGGTCCGTCCCCTCCCGTATAACGCTGGATCAAGTTCAATCGATAGACAGGGAGATACAGCTTGTCTCCTCCCCGGTACTCCAAAAGGACAAAGTCATTTTCAGTCCCCTCAATCTGGAGATGAAGCATCCCGCGATAGAGGCCGATTCCATGTTGTTTGTGGACGATCGCGTTTCCTTCCTGGATTTCTGACAGCGAAGAAAAAGAAAGTCCCTTGTCAGACGATTTTTTATCCGCTGGACGGTGGACGCGGGGGCCGAAGATCTCTTGATCGGTTAAGTAGGTGATC
The DNA here is from genome assembly GCA_016180855.1 of Deltaproteobacteria bacterium. Taxonomy (NCBI): domain Bacteria; kingdom Pseudomonadati; phylum Myxococcota; class Myxococcia; species Deltaproteobacteria bacterium. Next base: position 28,207 of record JACPAL010000002.1, read on the forward strand.
TTCTCTTCGGGCAGCCGGAAGCCAGAGGAGAGTTGTCCGACCTCTATTGAAAACGGGAGTTGTGACGGGAAATAGGGGGACAGAAGGTCCCAAAGGCGCGATCTCTGGATTTCTGATGAGGCAATGAGGATCAGTCGGTCGGTCTCTGTCCAGGAGGAGATCTTTTTCGCCAGCGGCTGAAGCGGTTCTGAAGCTTTTCGGCGGATCTCTTGCCGGATCCCTTCATGGGTCTCAACAGAAAAATCGATTGCTTGAGGTGAGGGGAGGGCTCCAAATTCAAGAGAGCGTTTTTCTCTAACTTTTTCTAAAAGGTTTTTTGGCCCACACCATTCTTCCGGGTCAATCAGGAGGTGCGTGTTCGAGGTGATTCGCCGGATCTCCTCACGGTAATCTTCCGCCGCGCGCTGGATTTCCGTCGGTTGATCGAGGATCCAGATTGCATCAGGGAAACAATCCCAAAAGCGACACCCCTCTCCATAAAAAAATGGGAGATAGGTTTCAATCCCTGAAAAGAAGATCCCCTCTCTCACCTTTTCCACCATCGATCCCCAACGGGATTTGGGAATATCCCGGCTCTCGGCCGTTTCGCGGATCTTCTTCTGAAACTGTTGTATCTGTTCTTCACAGAGGATGACCTCCCGGGAGGGAATAATTTTGCACTCCGGCAATTCCCCCGCCGATTTTTGAGTGGTGGCCTCAAACAGGCGGATCGATTCAACCCAGTCCCCGTACCATTCCAAACGGAGCGGTTTTTCATGGGAAGGGGTAAAAATATCGAGGATTCCCCCTCGTACGGCAAAGGTCCCACGGTCGGTGGTCAGCGGGACTTTCTGGTAGCCCCACTGCAGCAGTTTTTGAATGAGATGTTCCCGGTGGATCTCTTCCTCTTTTTTTAAAAGGAGTTGTGTTTTGCGGATGGCTGGTGGGGGGAGTGGGGAGAGGAGGGCTGTTGCCGTAGTGACAATAACAGGAGCAGGACTCGAAGCGGACAGGAGACCGACTCTTTGGCAGAGGATGTCGGTATGGGGAGAGAGGCCGGAGAACGGGAGGGCGTCGTAGGGAGGAAAAAGAGAGGCGTTCACCCCAAAGAAGGAGAGGTCATTTAAGATACGATCGGCCTCTTTGAGGGAGGCGGTTAAATAAACAAAACCGCTCTTCCCCTCCCTTTGGGAGAGGTGGGAGATCAGATACGCCTTGGAAGAGCCTGCGAGCCCTGTGCATTGGATCTGCCGTGCACCACTCGTGAGCCGTTCCAGAACTTGCCTAAGACCGGTCATGGGACTGTTGAAAAATGCCATCTGCTGCGTTCCCCTCGTCGCCGGCTCCTCGACGTACCCTCAAGTACGCCTGCGTCGCGGCTTCTCGGGGTGCCTTGCAGCTGGGCATTTTTGAACAGTCCCCAAAAGCCATTGTTCAACACACCCGTCATCTATCGGCCCAGGGTTGTTACCCAAATCTTGCCGCTGGGCAACCCATAAATCTGATCGACCGATAATAGAAGATGAGATAGAATAAAAAAGGGTTTTTTATGCCTATTGAGGGTGCTGATAAAAAGGTAGATGCCACCGCCACCACCAAAGTGGCTGAAAATGCTGCCTCGGGGGCGACCAAGAAAGAGAGTTCGCCGGAACCGCAGACAGAAAAACAGCCTCTTACGCCTAAGACCGATCACTACCATGTTGATCCTGGCACCGGCCGCAAGGTCCCTCATGAAGAGTTTCATGGGACGCAGAAGACGAACCGGCCGATGATCTGGTTAATGCAAAGAGTTGCCTTCCTCAAAAACTGGATCGAATCTTCGGGGGTACGACCGCTACAAACCTCCCAACAGCCACAGAAGGGGACAGGGGTCATTGTGGATCGTGCGATCAAGGCAGCTCCCCGACTCACAACATTTGAGAAACTTTTTATCGGGCGCTATGGAGAGGAGGAGGGGAAAAGGCAGCCCTGGAGTGGTCAAGGCTCTCTCTCAAAAGGGCAGTTTCATTTCGCAAAAAAGACGGTCTCGGAGTGGGTTTCTTTAGTTACCAAATGGTTCCCTTTTACATTGGAGACAAAGGGTAAGACTGGCGAACTCGATCGGGCCGTCTTTCGAGGGGTTGTGGAGAAGGCGCCGATGCCACCTCCTAAGGGGGAGTCGGCTTCTTCGACCAAAAGAGAAACCGCAATGCTTATCTCCGATCTTCGATTTCTCTCCGGTAAGACCGAAAAATTTGCAAGGATTCCCTTGTCCTCTTCGGCCCAGGTGCGACAAATTCTGGCGCAACTTGAGGCGTTGAGGCCGGGTCAACTACTCGACAAGCCCCAACTGCTGCAGTTGTTGGGGAGTGCCGACTTTCCGTATCTGGTACTCTCCCGGAAGATTATCCGTCCGGAGCTGGCCCAAGTGGAACCGCAGAATCCGCTCGTAGAATCGGCTCGGGCGCATGAAGGGGGGGGCATTGCCTACAGTCGTGAGGCGACCAAGGGGCTCGCCTTCTCCGCCAAGACGGAGGAAATGATCGCGAGCCAACTTGATTTAAATATTCGTCCGACCTCCGCGCTTCAACAAAAGGGGGAATCATCCGGGATGGCCGCAACTCTGACCACGCCAGTTGGTGGTCCTTTGGGTAGTACAGAAGATCAAAAACGACTGTTTGGATTTTTGAAAAAAAGGCGCCGAAGAGAGGCCGGTGAGGGAGAGGCCCTTTATGAAGGTGGATTCGTTCCGTGGTATCAACTCGTCTGGAGGCCCAAGAAATGGAAGGGAAAGCCGCGCTGGTGGATCCCTCTTCTTTATCTCATTGCGATCTCCGTTATTGTCTTTTCGATCGTCTATCTGGTTCGGTTTGTGCTTCCGCAGCAGTAGAATTCTAAGTCCTTCGATTCATAAATTCGGTGACGAATTTATTCACTCAGGACTAGTGCTGAGCGAGTAATTTGATTGATTTTTCTGGCTTTTCAGATACGTCATAGTCATTACGAGTCGAAGTACTAAGGGGTCTCTTTTTTACCGTGGGGGAGCAGTATTAAAAATCGTGATCCCCCTTGGGGAGATGTCTCCACCCGAATCTTTCCACCATGGAGATGGATGATGTTTAAGATCATGGTGAGGCCAAGGCCGATCCCCCCTGAGACCTGCTGTTTCTCTTCCTTGGTTGTGAAGAAGGGCTCGAAGATCTTTTCTCTCAATTCCAAAGGAATTCCTGGACCATCGTCGGAAACCGTCAGCCGAATCCAGCCGTTCCCCCCTTCCTGTGTTTCCACATCGATCGTTCCGCCTCCCTTCAGGAAAAGGGCATCCTGGGCATTGGTCATCAGATTAGCAACTGCCTGTCCCATCATCGTTTCATTCCCTTCAAACCAGAGAGGCCTCTTTGGAAAAGTTTTCTTCACCGTTACCTTAGGGTTTCTCAAAGGTTCAAAATTCTCGAGTGCACGTCCCACGGTTTCCGAGAGATTCATCAGTTTGAGGGGGGGGCGCCCCTTCCCGGCAAAGAACCGGATCTGGTGAAGGATCTGGCTGATCTTCTCAGCCGATTCGATGACCGGTTGTATTTCCTTGACGCCGTCACGGGAGAGCATCTCCGCATGACACCGGATAGCGGCCAGTGGGCTTGCGATCTCATGGGCCAGACCGGCAGACATCTGCCCCAGCGTGTTCAACTTTTCTCCCTGAACCAGTTTGTCCTGGGCTTCTTTGAGTGAATGATTGGTCTCTCGCAACTGGTCAACAAGACGCGCATTCACGAGCGTCAGTGTTGCCTCATCGGCAAACGCCTGGAGGAGGGGGAGCTTCTGATGATATTTCTTGGGCCTTTTCGAGTCCGCATAAATGATCCCTATCGTTTCTCCTCTATTGTTCAACGGGAGACAAAGGACCGATTGAAGTCCGAGATCGGCCACACTTTGCGTCATCAGGTTCATCTCTTTGGTGTTGGGAATAAGGGCAGGAAGGCCTGATTGGAAGACGCCTTGCGAGATCGTTGAGGAGATTCGACTTCCCAATTCCTCGGCCTCGGGCTTTGAGAGATTGTGCGTTGAGTTAATAGAGAATGTCTCCCCGTCCTTGAGGACAAGCAACCCCCGATCACTTTCCGAGAGCTGCAGGACCGATTCGAGGATGAGATCGATGATTTCCTGTGTCGGGCATGCTTCGGCAATCATTTCATGGAGTCGGTGGAGACGGTCGAGGAGTGAGGAACCGAGCGGTCCCGTTTTTCCGGAGAGGGGGTGCCGGCTGGGGGAGGTGACTCCCGGTCTTCCAAGCCGGAGGGCTGTCCAGCGCATCGCACCCTGACGACGGCTTTTCTTGGCGATCCGCTCCAGAGAGGTCAGGACGGCCTTTTCTTCGGGGGAACCTCGTTCCAGATGTGGAAGGTCCTCCTTAAAACGGCGTGAAAGGTCTTGGTCGTCGAACTCACCTTTGGCGAACCGGTCGATCCACAAAGCATCTGAAACGGCCTGCTGGATGGATGGAGGGCTTTGTTCAGAAACCTTGGCCTGGATCCGATCCCACAAACGATCAAACGCGTCGAATTGTAAATCTTCGGTATAGATTCTGAGAAGGTTGATCTCGGCCATTGTTATTTCCAGAGAGGTGCCGAGGATCGAGAAAATGCGGAGTGCCGCTTCGTAATTTTTTTGGGCCTCCAGAAGATTTCCCTCCTGGGAATGAATGTCACCCAGGATGAGCAGACTGTAGGCTTCGAGGTATCCCGTTCTTTTCTCATGGCAGCGTCTTAAGGAATCATGAATCAGCTCTTTGGCCCTTAGAATATTCCCTTGGTGGAGATGGGTATTGGCCAGATTATTGAGAACACGCGGGATCTCAAATCCATAACCGATCCTCTGAAACTTCATAAGACTCTCGCAGTAGTGTTCCAGTGCCTTGGGGTATTCTCTCTTTTGCTGAAACAGGGCCCCCAGGTTCATCAGATAAGAGCCCTCACCAACCACGTCAAAAATTTCACGCGCTGTTTTGAGGGCCGTTCGGTAACATTGTTCCGCCTCAGCCTCTTTCCCCTGACGTAACAGGGCGTTTGCGAGGCTGTTTTCCGATGAGGCGGTATGAAGTTTGTCACCCAAGCGTGAATAAAGAAGGCCTGCTCTTTGAAAACAGGGGATCGCCTCTGCAAGATTCCCCTCATAAAAGTGGAGGACACCCGTGCTATTTTCACGGCCTGCCTGCTCGGACGGGGTGAGTTCCTTCTCTCCCGACAGTGATTCAAGGGTCTCTCTCGCGGCGCTGAAATCTCCTTTTTTCATAGAGCACTTGGCAGAGAGCAAAATTGATTTTGACCCCCTCTGCTTCAACCGCTTGAGATGGGTGAGTGCCTCATCAACCGCTCCTTTTTCATAGAGAAGCTCTGCCAGGGAGAGGCGATGGTTTTCATCTCCTTGATCGACGAGCTTTTCATAAAAAGCGATCGCCCGTTTCAGAGAGAGGGTATAAGGGGACTCTTCCTTTTTACGGAAACCGAAGAGGGGATCTGTCTCGTAAAAATCAAACAGATTGATGTGGGCCAGTTGGGGGGCGAGTGGTTCATACGGTATCAGTAAGTTCTCAAGGAGGTCGCTTATGATTGAGACGATCTGGGCCGGTCTTCCTCCTGTCAGTTTAAGCAGGTCTTGAGTCAGCAGGGAGGGGGCTTCGCTTTCAAGGGCGTGTTCGAGCAATTGATCGGTCTCTTCCTCATTGAGTGGATTCAGGAGAATACGGCAAGAGGGGTCAGGAAGGGGGATGTTGGACCACTCCGTTGTGCTTACGATGACTGTCCAGAGGTTCTTTCTGGCTTGATCGATCAGATTCATTTGATCGGTTGCCGGCAGCAGGTCGAAATCGTCGATGAGCAGCAGGCACCGGCCATGGAAGGGAGGGGCCAAAAATTGATGACCTGAAATGGACAGGGTGGGAAGTTTATCTTCGAATTGTTGTTTCAGTTCTCTTAGTAATCTCGTTCGACCACTTCCCGATTCTCCTTGAATGACTATAAACGGCGCTGTACCACGACCCATTTTTTCAGCGAGTTCTGTGATCGTTTTATCCCGTCCGACAAGTGGAAGAGAGGAGAGGCGTCGATGGAGGGAAGGAACGGTCTCCAGGGGAAAGTGACTACCGAAGGAGATGTTGATCTCCCGGATGATCTGAACCGCTTCGGCAGGCCGGTCGTGTGGCTCTTTGTTCAGGAGCCGAAGAATGAGGTCGCCCCATGCCGTAGGATAAGCCGAAGTCGATTGAGAGGGGTGCTTGGCGATCTCCAGATGATGTGCCATCATGGCGGAGGGGAGATCAGTGACCTGGAATGGGAGATGGCCGGTTGTTATCTCGTAGAGCAGAACTCCGAGGCTGTACAGATCGGAGCAGACAGTCGGTCTTCCTCCCGAGAGGACTTCAGGGGCAAGATACGGAAGGGTTCCGCCGATCGTCCTTCCGCTTGTGGGATTGATTTTCTGTGACAGGCCAAAATCAACCAGCTTCACTTGGTCACCGACCAGCAGGAGGTTGGACGGCTTCAGATCTCCATGGACGATTCCTTTCTGATGGAGATGGGCGAGGGCCTGACAGATCTGAACGGTTAACTGAAGAATCTGGGGAAGAGAGAGCTGTCCCGATCGGGTCGAAAGGGGCACCCCCTCAAGAAACTCTTCGGTAAAATAGAATCTCTTTTTTGATCGGTCGACTCCAAAATCGTAAATTTCAACGATGTTTGGATGGGACAGGTTTTTGAGGCACCCGTACTCGTTGTAAAGGGTGTCGAACGCCTTTTCGCCCTCTGGCTGTGTCACCATCTTCAGGGCGACTTTCTTATCCTCCTGAAACCGGTCCAGGGCGACATACAACTCTCCCATTGTCCCTTTGGAGATCTCACCGATCACAAGGTATCGTTCGTTGAGTAGAAAGGTCACGGATTAATTCCTCCCCCTTCGGTCCCCACCGTTATTCTGGCTCTGGTTATTTCCATCGGAATTTCCGTTTCCTTCTCCCCGATTCTCACCCCCGTTGTTTTCGTTCCTGTTGTTGTTCCCGCTATCCCTGTTGGAATTTTCATTCTCCTGGTTCTGATCGTTATCCTCATCTCCTTCTCCATTGTTTCCATTGGAATTTCCGTTTCCTTCTCCCCGATTCTCACCCCCGTTGTTTTCGTTTCGGTTGTTGTTCCCGCTATCCCTGTTGGAATTTTCATTCTCCTGGTTCTGATTATTGTTCTCATTGCCGTTGTTTTCTTCACTCTCTTCATTCTCGCTATCATCTTTTTTTGAAGGGTTTGTTGGCGGATCGCTCTCTTTCTGTTTCTTCTCTACCTTGATCGGTGCTTCTCTTTCAACTCCTCCCTTCAAATCATGCAGGGCCTTGGCAATCTCCTCGCGTACAGAGACAGACCGGCTCGCTGCCTTTTCTTCGGAGAGGATGATTGTGCCTCCGGCGGGAATGGACTCCTCTTGAACAAGGGTTTCCAGGGCGGTTTGGGATGCCTCAAGGGCGACCGTTGTATTCAACGTGATTGTGATGTCATAGCTCTCTTCCGAACCGGTCGACAATGCCAGAAGGGGACTCGTTGCTGCGGTGAGTGAGAACAGGTCCTCAGAGAGTGTTGAGGAGGTGGTGATCTCTTGTTCGGTTTCAATCTGGTAATTGTAGGTAATTCCATCGATGACGACAGATCCCGACATCGTGAGGGAGGAGAGGTTCAGGGTGACTGCTTGATAAGCATCGAGGCCTTCTACTTCTGTTGAGGAGAGGAGTGCCGTCCCCTCCGAGGAGAGGTCGACTTCAAGTCCGGCAGATGAAAGGATCTCCAGCGCCTGGTTTCCCTCCAGGGAAAGGTTTTCAACGGTTACATTGACCGAACTGACGGAGCTTCCCGCCGGGAGCGCCCCTTCACCCTGATGATTGCTGAGGAGATAGAAACGGACATCCCTGAAGATTGGGGTTGGTGGTGTGAAGGCCGCCTCTTCATCCCCATCGTTCGTGCTTTGGAGAACAGTCCCCGTCCCCTCGTCGATAAGACAGGAGGTGAGTAAAAGATAAAACAAACAACCGAGAAGACGATATCTTCTCATCAACTGACTCCTACCCGCTGCCACCCGTTGTCTTGACTAGAAAATAAATTGCCAACAGTATGAAATTGTAGTTATTTTTTACTATTTATGCAAACTATTTTCAAAGTGAAAAGAAAAACGATTTCATAGACTTGTCGGGCGTGACAGCGAGATCAGCCAGGCGGCCACTGAAGGGGACGTCCTGCAAGGAAATGGAGATGGAGGTGCCAGACCGATTGGCCGGCCTGTTCTCCATTATTGATGACGATTCGGAAGTCGGTTAGCCCCATTTTTTTTGCCAGTTGCTTGGCGACCCAATGGAGATGACCGACCAATAACTTGTCTTCAGCCGACATGTCGGCGATTTTCCGAAGATGACTCCGCGGGACAATCAAGAGATGGGTTGGTGCCTTGGGGTTGATATCCTTCAACACAACACATTGGTCATCCTCATGAAGAAATTCACCCTTGATCTCTTTCCGTATAATCTTGCAAAAGAGGCAGTCGGCACTCATTTTTTGTACGCCTCTCTCGGATCAAAAACTTTTTTGGCGATAATCTGCATTTTTCCGTCCTCTATTTTTCTAAAAAAATCACTTCGATAGCCTTCGTGACAGGTGGCGACCTTTTGGTCGACCTTGATTAAAAGGGTATCTGCATCGCAATCAAGAAATATTTGTTTTACTTCTTGTGTATGTCCGGACTCCTCCCCCTTGACCCAGATTTTTTTTCGAGAGCGAGACCAAAAAGCGACATAAGGACCTTTCAGTGTCATTTCGACGGCCTGTCGATTCATATGGGCGACCATGAGAACCTCGTTGTTCTGGTAGTCCTGGATGACGGCAGTGAGCAGCCCGTTTTCATCAAACTTGAGTTGGTTGAGGATCTCTTTCATTGTTCCACCCCCTCACCCACAGAATTATAATCTGATCGGAACATCATGTTGCCAGAGATACTCCTTAACTTCCTCAATCCGATATTCACGGAAATGAAAGATGGAGGCGGCGAGTACAGCGTCTGCCGAGCCTTTTGTCAGCGCTTCCAGGAGGTGTTGCGGATGTCCCGCTCCTCCCGAGGCGATCACGGGAATGCTGACGGCTTTTGAAACCGCACGCAGCAGATCCAGATCATAACCATCCTTGGTGCCGTCGCGATCCATGCTTGTCAAAAGAATCTCTCCGGCACCCAGTTTTTGGGCCTTTTTGGCCCACCGGACAGCATCAAGACCGGTCTTTTCCCGCCCCCCATGGGTATAAACATGCCATTTTTTCAGACTTGGTTTCACCCTTTTTGCATCAATGGCGACAACGATACACTGGCTCCCGAATTTCTCTGCTGCCTTTGAAATCAGTGATTGGTTCTGGACCGCCGCCGTGTTCAGAGAAATCTTGTCGGCACCGGCCAGAAGGAGTTCCTGAATGTCTTTTAAATTTCTGATGCCGCCCCCGACCGTCAGGGGCATGAAAATTGCCTCGGCGGTTCTTCTGACAGTTTCCAGAAGAATATTTCTGTTGTCTGATGAGGCGGTGATATCCAGAAAAACGAGCTCATCGGCCCCTTCTTGATCATACTGGGCCGCGACGAGCGCAGGGTCGCCGGCATCGCGGAGGTTCACAAACCTGGTTCCCTTGACAATCCGGCCGTCCTGGACATCTAAGCAGGGTATAATACGCTTTGCTAACACAATTTTAGAGCCTCCTTCAGGTAGACCTTCCCTTCGTAAATTGATCGTCCCAAAATTGCGCCGTCACAACCGATCTCCTTTAATTTTTTTAGGTCGTCAAGCGAAGAGATACCGCCGGAGGCGACAATCGGAATTTTCGTTAGCTGAACTAGCTGTGACAGCGACTCGATATTGGGGCCGCCCATCATTCCGTCGCACTTCACATCCGTGCAGATAAAGCAGGCGGGCTGAAGATTTTCGAGCTTTCTGACGATTGTCAGCACTGGAAACGCCGTCTCCTCTTTCCAGCCCCGAATGGTGACCTTCCCTTCTCTCGCATCAAGACCGAAAACGATTTGGGACCGGTATTTTTTGGCAAGCATCTCACAAGATGGAAAGTCTTCAATGACGGCGCTTCCTAAAACAACCCTTTCCAGCCCCATTTTCAGAAAAGAGAGAACGGTTTCCTCGGTACGAATCCCCCCTCCTGCCTGCAGTGCAATGGAGACGGTATTTCGGATCTGTTCAATAACCTTTTGGTTTTTTGGCTGTCCATGGAGGGCCCCGTCCAGATCAACCAGATGCAGCCATTCGGCCCCTTCATCGGCCCATTGTTTGGCCGCGTCGACCGGATTTTTGAAATAGACCTTCGACCTTTTAAAATCCCCCTGGGTGAGACGGACACATTGGCCTTGGTATATATCGATGGCGGGATACAATATCATAGCATCTGGGCCGTTTTTCGAAGTGCCCTTATCTTAATATTTATGAAGCGTGACAATAGCCACGGGGGGGGATTGAACCCCCGACCTACGGTTTACGAAACCGTTGCTCTACCACTGAGCTACCGTGGCGGTGAAACAAACGTTGATTAACAAAAGTGTTGGAACACCTCAACAAATAAACAACATTTGCTTAGGAATAGCGAAGATAACGGGGCATGGCACAATCGACCTTCAGACCAATCTCCCTTGAGGAAATCCGACAGTACGATCGGTGGATGACACGGGTCGGTTTCGCGGCCCTGACGGGAGGGGTTGTTTCGTGGGGAATCGCCTCTTTTTATGAGAGGCGACACAAGAGTTTTCCCTTCACGTTTAAAGGTCCGGTTCCTGGCTGGAGATTTTTTGCCTTAAGTATCATCGGGACACTTGGTTGGAATGGGATCCGGGCCTTTGATCGCCTCTCTCCGTCACACAAGTGGGAAAAAAGTAACGATCCAATGGCCGATTCCCTGCTTTTTTTTGGTGCTGGTTTTGGTGTTATGTCAACTGCCTGCACCCTTGGCTCATTTAACCCAATGGCCTTTCTGACCGGATTTTTGGGAACAGGGATGAATCTGTATGCCTTTTATCGCTCATCACGTCAGCCCTCAGGGGAGTCTGATCAGGTTCGGAAAGGTCAGCTCCTCTTGCAGACGTCGCTGATGATTTTGTCGGTTGTTTTGATGATTCGAGGAGCCAGGGCTCTGCCTTAATGCTTCGCCGATTTTCCGTTCGAGCTTGAGTCTCCAACAAACATAACCTTGTCGGCGGCGATCTCGCGCAGTGCCGTTACGACCTCTTTGTTCTTGCAACGGACGAGCGGATCAACACCCTTGTACAGTTCCCGAGCCCTTTTGGCGGCAACGTGAACTAAGGCAAACCGATTTTCAACCTTTGTCAGGCAATCTTCAACGGTGACTCGTGCCATAGATCGCAGCCTTTTAAAGGTGAACAGGCACCCAAGTCAAGGCCAATCGAGCTCTGGCAGAAACAAGCGGCCAAATTGACGCCTCTCGTCACGAAAGCCAAATTGACACCCCTTTTTATCGCATGGTAATCCGAGACCAGTGAGCGCCGGCTTTTATCAATCCAGGCTTGATATCCGATTCCCCGATTTTCTTGAAAGACACGTATTCGCAGGAAAGCTCCGGATGGTGATCCTGCTCGGACTTTGGGTCTTTGCGATTTTCTATGCCCCGCCTCTCTTGGCGATTCATCCCTCACCGATGCTTCTTTACAGTCTTCTTTTCGTTCTAACCACGATCAGTTACCTGTTCATCTTCCGAAGAATAGCCGCCTCCTTATTTTTCATTATCGAGCTTTTGGCGGACGTTGCCGGTGTGACCCTGCTGGTTTATCTGACAGGAGGACCTAAGGGATACTTCTGGCTCGTCTATGTCCTCTACACCTTGGCGGGTGGGCTTTTCTATGGTTGGAAGGTATCGCTTCTTTCCGGTATTGTCTCTCTCTTTTTTTACGGAGGGCTCTATTTAACACTTGAGGGGGGATGGATCACCCCTTTTCCCATCTTGCCACTGCCTGAAATTGCACTTCTAAGCCACGATGAAACTGTCAGAAATGTGACACTTCTCTTTTTGTCGCTGGCCGTTGCCATTTACGGGGTTCGCTTGGCCAGTCATTTCAGTCGATTAAGAGAGAACGCGCTTGAGGCAAAAAATCTGGAACTGACCGCCAGAAATCAGGTTGCCTCGCTCGCCAAAGGGACGTTGTCTCTGGAACAGATTCTGCTTCGGATCCTCAAGGCCTGCCGGGAGGGACTCCTGTTCGAGGCCGTTCTCCTGGTCCTTGGAGACGAAGACGGAAAATCCTATCATATCCAGGTTGAGGAGGATCTGAACCTTTTAGAGATCAAGGAGGCGTTGGGGTTTGATCTGCAAAAGATCAAGATCTCTTCCGAGAACAGCGAGAGCCCGATCATCCAGTCGATCCAAAACAAAAAGGTTGTTATTCGGTACGAACTTTCGTCGCTTTCTGCCGGGATGGTTCCTGCGATCTCCCGCGATGCTGCCTCTGCCATTCAGAAGAATCTTGGTTTCGGGAAATTTATTGTGGCGCCCCTCGTGGTTGAGCAGAAGCCGGTGGGGGCCCTGGTTGGGATCTCACAAAAGGACTGGGTTGAGGAGGAGGTGATTCGGACCTTTGAAGGCTTTGCCGATCAGGCGGCGCTCGTTATCGAAAACCAGCGATTGATTGAAGAGCTAAAAAAGAAGAACGTTGAACTGGAGCGGGCAAATCGCGCCAAGTCGGATTTTCTGGCGGCGATGAGCCATGAACTTCGTACCCCTCTCAATGCGATCCTCGGCTTTTCCGATCTACTCGATGAAGGAGAGATGGGGACGCTGACTTCCTTGCAACAGGAAGGTCTGCACAAGATCCGGGAAAACGCGAACAATCTTCTTCGGCTCATCAACGACCTCCTCGATCTTGCCAAGATTGAGGCGGGAAAGATGGAGCTCTACCTTGGTCCGGTCAGCCTGAATGACCTTGTAACGCGGATTCAGGGGATGATTCGTTCACTTGTACAGAAAAAAGGACAGAATCTCGAGGTGCATTTACTTCAACCCTCATCGATCCTGTACGCGGACGAGGCGAAGCTTCAACAGATTCTACTGAACCTCCTTTCCAACGCGATCAAGTTTACTCCGGAAAAGGGACGAATTGTTGTTGATCTCAAAAAATGGGAGGACTCCTATCAGGTTTCGATTTCAGACAACGGGATCGGGATTCCCCATAAAGATTTGGAGAAGGTTTTTGACTTCTTCCACCAGGTTAAGGAGCCGAAGGTTCAGAAGGAGAGGGGAACCGGGCTTGGGCTGGCATTGGCACGCCAATTTGCGGAGCTCCATGGCGGAACTATTCGTGTTTCAAGTGAAGAGGGAAAAGGCTCGATCTTCACGGTTTCGCTCCCTGACAGAACCCCTTGAAATTCCTTGGCAATAGGGCAGAATTTTGATACCCTCAACCCAAGGGTAGCGGCCGCTTGGGGGGAGTATGATTGTTGTCGTCAAACGTTACAGCTGGACTCTGCATTTTCTGACGATTGCGTTGGCGAGCTATCTCGTTGCCCAGGCGTTCTCAACCTACATCGCCTCCAAACTAGAATCGATGACTCTCAGCAAACCGGAAGCAGAGGCGCCAAAGCAGGAATTGGCTCCGGAAGAGGAGACGGCGGTCGATGCCGGGATTGAGGAGGATGCGTACAAGGTTATTGCCGAGAGAAATATTTTTAACTCGGCTGCAACGGGCATTGCCGAGGAGAACCCGATTGTGGAAGATCCCACGATGCTCGGAGAGCTGGGGCCGGCGGTTAAAACGGGTCTCAGTGTAAAATTGTTGGGGACGCTCGTTGTGGATGGAGGAGCCGATCGGCGCTCTTCGGCGACCGTTAAGGGAGGGGGAAAGAAGGAGATTGATGTTTATTATGTGGGGGATGAGAAGTCATTTGGAGAGAACGTTCGTCTTACAAAAGTGATGAAAGATCGAATTGAGTTTGTCAACGGATCACGATTGGAGTATGCGGAACTGGAAGATTTTGCCCAGGGAAAATCGATCTTTGATAAGGCGGAGGCGGTTCACGGTGACGGAAAATCGTCCGGGTCGTCCAAGGGTGGGGCGTCAGTTTCCGATGAGGGAGGGGCTATTGTTGCACAGGGGGATAAAATCTTTATTGACCAGAGCGCTATTGATGACGCCCTCACGAATCTGGATCGCTTTTATACAGAGATTCGCATTGTCCCCCACTTTGATCAAGGAAAGGTCTCCGGGATGAAGGTCCTTTCGGTCAAGCCAGGGAGTCTGGTTAGTAAACTGGGCTTGCAGAGAGGGGACATTTTGGAGAAGATTAACGGACAGGAGCTCGACGTCAAAAGGGGTATGGCGTTGTTTGCGGAGCTGAAGGATCAGAAAAATTTTAGTATTGATCTTAAGAGGGGGGGGCAAAATAAAACATTGGAATATGAGATTCGTTGAGGCCGCGATCCATAAATTTCTTGATGCGGCGTCGTTGTTCGTCGAGCATCCTCAGCGTACCACCCAAGTACGTCTCCGGTGCTCTCCTCACATCTCCTTGCCTCGAGGGAATTTCTGGATCGCGCTTGTAACTTTTTTAACTACCATTTTATTATCGGGCCAAGTTTTTGCAGCGGATGTGACACCGCTTCCGCCCGTTGTCATCGACTCCCCGGCAAATCCCAGTCCAGCAGCTCCTCCACTCAAAGCCCCTTCCGCCGATGTGGAACTTCCTCCCGCGATCAAGCTGGATCAACCGGCGCTGCAGCCACAGACGCCTGTTACGACGGCCCCAACAACTTCTCCTTCGGTCCCCTCGGCACCGACGGGAGGAGTGACAACTCCCGCCGCCCCCTCCTCTGAACAGGCAGCCGTTGCTCCTTCAGTTGGGGCCCCCGTAGGGACGGCACCGGCCCCAACAGAGACCCCGGAAGTTACCCAAACAGGTGTACCGTCTGTTTCCCAGACGCTTGGACCAGCTCCGGAGACAAAAACCGAGGAGCTTATTGAGGAACAGGGGATGTATTTCAATGTGGCTGACGAGGACCTGAAGGAGGTTATCAAACAGATCAGCCGCGCCCTGGGGAAGGACTTTCTCCTCGATGAAAAATCCTGCAAGGGAAAGATTACCATTATCAGCGAAAGAAAATTGACCAAGGAGGAGGTTTGGGAGGTTTTTCTTTCTGCGCTCGATGCCAACCAGTGCACGGTTGTCAAAGGGCCCGCCGGACTCTACCGATTGATTCCACGCCGCGAGGCGTTGAGTTATCCGATTGAGTTTTACAAAGACGACAGCCCGGTGAGTGACCGATTCATCACGCGTCTCATCACGCTCAAAAATATCAGCGCGGCGGATATGGCCAACGTGATCAAGGGACTTGTTTCGAAAGAAGGGAACCTTTTTGCCTACCCCGTGACCAATACGTTAATTCTGACTGATACTGGAACGAACATCGACCGCCTTGTTCGTTTGATCAAGGAGCTTGATACAGAGGGCCCTCAGGAGATCATGGAGATCATACCGATTGTTTTTGCTGAGGCGAAGGATATTGCGAACAAGATTACCCAGATCTTTGAAGAGGAGACCAAAGGAGACAAGGGGGGCGGAAGAAAAAGAGGCGGAAAGGACGAGGGAGGAGAGGATATTCCACAGATCCGGAAGGTGCTTCCGGATGATCGGACCAATTCAATTATCCTGCTTGCCTCCAAGAGGGCGATACAGGACATACGGGATCTTATAAAAAAACTGGATCGGCCGATGGCCGGTGAGGCGGGTGAGATTCATGTCCATTACTTAAAGCATGCTGCTGCAAAGGATATGGCATCCGTCTTATCCTCGATCTCCGGTCAGGTTCAAAAGGATAAAGGGGCCAAAGGAATTGCACCGCCGGCAACCGGGGCGGGAGGGATCTCTTCGCTGGAGGGGCTCGATATCCTTGGCAAGTTTTCCGTTACCTCTGATGAATCGACAAACTCCCTTGTCATCACGGCAAGTGCCAAGGACTACCAGATCCTTGTCGATCGAGTCATTTCAAAATTGGATATCCCACGCAAGCAGGTCTATGTCGAGGCGATCATCGTTGAGCTTTCAGTTGCTCAGGATCAGCAGGTTGGGTTTGGTGTGCTGGGTGGAAAACTGTTTAACGTGGGTGGAAACAGTATCGCCACCTTTGGAAGTACGCTCGGCTTTTTGGGTCCTAACTTTTTAACTGATCCGAGCAGGGTTTTGAGTGGTACGGTAGGAGGGGTTAATACAACCAACACCGTTACGATTAACACGCCGGGGGCACCAGGCTCGACCGCAACGACGACATTGCCCGTGCCAGCCTTCCTGACCGCGCTCCAACTGGCGCAGGGGAATACCGACGTCAATATCCTCTCCACCCCGAATATTCTCACGCTGGATAACCAGGAGGCGGAGATCACGGTCGGTCAGAAGGTTCCGTTCCCCTCGGCTCAGGCAACAACAATTGGAGGCAGTCTACAGACTTCATTTACGCGTGAAGACGTGGCACTGAAATTAAAGATCAAACCTCAAATCTCGGAGAGTGACACGATCCGGCTTGAGGTTGCCCAGGAGGATCATGAGGTTCTTTCAAACCAGCCTGCCTCGGCAGCCCAATCTGGTCCATCAACAACGGAGAGGAAGATCAAGACGACGATTGTTGCGAACAACGGCCAGACGATTGTCTTAGGAGGGCTCATCAAGGACAAGCATGAGACGATCGTCAACAAGGTTCCGGTATTGGGGGATATCCCCCTCCTGGGGTGGCTCTTCAAGACGCGCAGAAAAACAAAACAAAAGGTTAACCTCGTTGTTTTCTTAACTCCCAACATTATTCGGGAGCCGCGTGATTTTCTGTCGATCCTGCAGCGAAAGGTGACTGAGAATAACGCCTTTATTGATGAAAATTTCAGCAAGTCCCAGCGGCGACAGATCAAGAAGAGTCTGGAGGTTCACGCGAGCCATTTGGCGGAATTCATAGAGGAGAGTGAAGAAGCAACCTCTTACCAAGAGAAGCCCCGCCATGAAGAGCCGATAAAACAGGAATCGCCCAAGACATCCCCCCCTGCCAAGAAGTCTAACCCACCAGCAGAGGAAGACGTCGACTTGGCACTTTAGATGTGATACGGTGCCCTCCATGATCGAGGATCGGAGTTTGGGGGCGATTCTCCTGGAAAATACCTCGCTGACCCAACAACAGCTCGATGAGGCGCTCACCCTGCAGCGAGACAAGGGGATCAAACTGGGCGAGGCGCTCGTCCAGCTCAAGTTTTTAAGAAATGAAGATATCCTCAAGGCGCTTTCGATCCAGCTCGGCATTCCTTACGAGGTGAAATTAGAACCCGATTCAATAGCGACCGATCTCGCCTCGACCGTCTCTCTGAACTACGCCAAAAAGAACGAAGTGATGCCGATCCGTCGTGAGGATCATGCGATTGTCGTGGCGATGTCGGATCCGCTCAACCATTACGTCGTGGATGACTTAAGGGTGTTATATGGATCGGCCGTCCGTCCTGTCATTGCGAGCTCTCTGGAGATCATGGGAGCGATCAACTCGGTCTTCAACCGGATGAGCGATGTGGGTGACCATGCGGCCGAAGAGCTGGAGGGAGAAAACCTCGATACCCTGGGGCAGGAATTGGAGGAGGTACAGGACCTCCTTGATTCTGCGGACGAGGCCCCGATCATCCGGCTCGTGAACTCGCTCATCTTCAGGGCGGTCAAACAGAAGGCGTCGGATATCCACTTTGAGCCTTTTGAAAAGGAGCTTATTGTTCGTTTCCGTGTCGATGGAACGCTTTATGACATCATGCGTCCACCCAAGAGGGTTCAGGCAGCGGTGACGTCACGTCTCAAGGTCATGGCAAGTCTCGATATCGCTGAAAAACGGCTCCCGCAGGATGGTCGGATCCGTCTCAAGATTGCCGGCAAGGATATCGATGTTCGTGTCTCGACGGTTCCAACCGCCCAGGGAGAATCGATTGTCCTCCGTCTCCTGGACCGGAGCAGTGTCATGGTCGATCTCGACAGACTTGGGATGGCGCCTCTTCTTCTGAAAAAATTTAACGAGGTGCTCGATAGGACGCATGGGATCATCCTTGTGACCGGTCCCACAGGAAGCGGAAAGACGACGACGCTCTATGCCGCGCTTTCGAAACTCAACACGCCAGACGTCAAGATTATTACGACGGAAGATCCAGTCGAGTATCAGTTGCAGGGGATCAACCAGATCCCTGTGAATGCGAAAATCAACCTGACCTTTGCTGCGGGGCTTCGGTCGATCCTCCGCCAAGATCCGGATATCGTCATGGTCGGCGAGATCCGTGACAAGGAGACGGCAGAGATTGCGGTTCAGGCCGCGCTGACGGGGCATCTCGTCTTTTCGACGCTTCATACCAATGATTCCGCCTCGTCTGTGACCCGCATGATCGATATGGGGGTTGAACCGTTTTTGATCTCCTCTTCCGTTCTGGCGATCCTGGCTCAACGACTCATCCGTCGTGTCTGCCTCGATTGCGGCAAAAAATATGTCCCAACCCCGGAAGAACTGGTGAGGGTCGGTATCAAGCCGGAGGATCTCAAGGGGCGTCAGCTTTACCGGGCGGTCGGCTGTCCCAATTGTATGAATACCGGCTACGCCGGTCGTGTTGGCATTCATGAGCTGCTGATCATGGATGAAGAGATGAGGGGGCTTGTTGTCAAAAATCCGGATGCGACTGTGCTCAAGAGGAAGGCGATGAGCAAGGGGATGGCAACGCTGCGGGAGGATGCATTACAGAAGGCGCTTAAGGGGATGACGACTCTCGAAGAGGTGTTATTGTCAACACAGGAAGATGTGATGAGGGAAGAAGCAGCTGTTTGAATAGTCGATGCCAGCTTACTCTTATAAGGGGCTTAATACCCAGGGGAAGAATACCAGCGGAGTGATTGAGGCCGAGTCGGAAAAGGCGGCGAGGCTCAAGCTCCGGAAGCTGGGCGTGTTTCCAACCGATGTGACTCCCGAGGGGAGTCGCCGTTCCGGTGGCATCAGCTTGGGGAGCGATGTCAATTTCAGCAAGTACTTTCAGCGGATCAAGATCCAGGATCTGGCCGATATGACCCGCCAGCTCTCTACGCTACTGTCGGCGCATATCCCAATGGTCGATGCCTTGGGCGCCCTTGTCGACCAGACGGCGAATCCAAAACTTCGAGGGATTATCGGATCGGTCAAGACATCGGTCGTTCAGGGGAGTCGTCTCTCCGAGGCGTTGGCGGCCCATCCCAAGATTTTTTCCGGGCTCTTTACCCACATGATCGGGGCTGGAGAGGCGTCCGGTGCGATGGACACGGTTATGAAACGGTTGGCCGATCTCCTGGAGAACCAGGCCAAGTTGAAGGCGAAGATCCTTGGGGCTCTCATGTATCCCCTCATTATGGCGATTGTCGGCCTTGGGCTGATGGGATTTCTGTTGGTTTACGTGGTGCCGAAGGTAACGAAGATCTTTGAGGATGTGAAGGCGACCCTGCCGATTCCCACACGAATCCTGATCGCCATTTCACATGCCTTGGCCAATTACTGGTATGTTTTTATCCTGCTCGGTCTCGGTCTCTTTTTCGGACTCCGAAAATTTTTGAAGACGCCTCGAGGCAAGGTATTGTATGACCGGTTGACGCTCAAAATGCCGATCTTTGGAAAACTGTTCCGGATGGTTGAGATTTCCCGGTTTGTCCGGACGCTTGCCACGCTTCTGGGGAGTGGCGTGACGCTGCTCAATGGACTCGATATCGTCAAGAAAATTGTCCAAAATTCGCTGCTGGTCAATGCGATCGAGGAGACGAGGGTCGGAGTCCGCGAGGGGGAGCCGCTGGCAGGCCCCTTAAAGCGGAGCAAGCAGTTTCCTCCGATCGTCATCCATATGATCTCCATCGGGGAGAAGACGGGGGAGTTGGGAACAATGATGGAGAGGATTGCCGACAATTATGATCAACAGATTGACAATCTGGTCGGGACCCTGACAACATTGCTGGAACCGGTCATGATTCTGGTGATGGGGGGGCTGGTCTCTTTTATTGTGATGTCAATTTTGTTGCCAATTTTGCAATTGAACCAGTTGGGATCTTAAAAGAGTGTGTAACAATAAAGGGGGGAGTTTATGATCAAAAAACTAGGACGTGAGAACGGTATGACGTTGATCGAAATCATGGTCGTGGTGACGATCCTGGGACTCATCGCAACGATCGTGACCGTCAATGTCTTGGGCAAACTGGATCAGGCAAAGGTTTCAGCAGCCCAGACGCAGATCAAGACGCTGGAAGAGGCGCTCGATGCCTTCCGGGCTGACAACGGTTTCTATCCGGGGACCGAACAGGGGCTCAAGGCGCTCATTGAAAAACCATCCGTCGGACGGATCCCAAAATCGTATCCGCGGGACGGCTACCTCAAGGGGAACAATGTTCCGAAGGATCCCTGGAGTTGTGATTACCTCTACGCCAGTCCTGGCTCCCATGGCAATCGTGTCGAGATAATCTCCTATGGGGCCGATTGTCAGGAGGGGGGCGAGGATACGGATGCCGACATCAACTCCTGGGAAATAGGCGTAGAGAAGAGTGAATAAAAAAAGGTCCGATCGTCAGTCTGGGATCACACTGATTGAGCTTCTCGTGGCGATGGCGATTGTGGGGGCGATTTTTGCCTTGTCCGCCAGTGGGCTGCGTCAGGCGTTTGATCTTGAGCTCAAAAACTCCTCCCGTCGACTCTCCTCCCTCATGCGTTATTTAAGAATTCAGGCCGTGACGGAACATAAATATCTGCGTCTCTGTCTTGATATGGAGAAGGATGAATATTGGGTGGAAGAGACCAAAGAGAGTTTTGTCATTGCTTCCTCCGACGAGGAACAAACGGATGTGAAAAAGGCGGGTGAAAAGGAGAAGGCGTCTGATGCCCTATCGGCTGAGGGGGAGGAGAAAGAGGCGGGGGATGAGGCGTCGGTGAAGGGCAGTTTCCAGGAGTCGGACAAGACCGTTGTGAAGAGAAAAAAACTCGGTTCCGGGGTGCTCTTCAAGGACGTCTCGGTCTCCTATCTCCCGATGAAAGCGGAGAACGGGCAGGTTTACGTCTATTTTTTCCCTGATGGTTATGCCACGCCGGCGATGATTCATCTCCAGAATGAGGATGATGATGCCCATTACTCTCTGGAAGTCTTTCCTTTAACCGGAAAAGTAGAGGTGGAGGGGGAATACCGTGAATGGGAAAAGAAATAAGGGATTCACCTTAATCGAAGTGATGGTCGCTGTTGCGATCCTTTCGGTCTCTCTGATGGCCCTCATGAATCTCCAGAGTCGGTCGATCCTGGCCTCCGCAAGGGCCCAGAGGATCTCTGTCGCAACGCTGCTGGCGCGCCAAAAAATGGCCTCCGTCATTCTCGAGATTGAAAAAGGAATTCCCAAAGGGGATTTCCCTGATGAGAAGGAAGAGGAGGGAATTTTTGAGGAGGAGGATTTTCAGGACTATTACTGGAAGCTCGTGATCAAGACGGTCGAGCTCCCGGTACCCGAGGGGGCCGAAGGAAAATCGGAGATCATGGGCCAGGTCATGAAGATGCTTTCGGAGGAACTCTCCAAGTCGGCCCGTGAAGTCCGGTTGATTGTTGGCTGGAAGGAGTTTGAGGAGGAAGAGGAGGGGATTACACTCGTTACACATATCGTCAACCCTCTCGGTGTATGAAAAAAAACGGTTTTACATTGATTGAGGTCCTTGTTGCGATTGTTCTGCTCGCGATCATCTCGTTACTTGTTTGGCAAGCGTCCGGGGCAACGATTCAGTCCAAGGAACGTTTTGAGAAGAGGGATGAGCTGTTTCAGTCGGCGACGCTGGCATTGGGACAGATGACGCGTGACCTCGAATCGGCAGCGATTTTTTCGGCGATTGACTTTTTGGGTGCCTCGGAATCGGGAGAACAACGGTGGAAATCGGTTTTTATCGGAAAGGATGAGGGGGACCAGGACCGGGTTATCTTTTTTGCCTTTTCGCATGTCCGGTACCTCAAGGATGTCAAAGAATCGGATCAGGCCGAAATCAGCTATTTTTTGGAGAGGGATGAGGAGACGCCCGAGCTCTTTTCGTTAAAGAAGAGGGTCTCTTCTCCCCCCGACGCGAATCCCGAGGAGGGGGGGGGAACCTATACGCTCATTCGCAACGTTCGGGAACTCAACTTTCGTTACTATGACCTAAAGCAGGCGCAGTTCTTTGACAGCTGGGATTCCACCAGTCTGGATCAGCGAAATATTCTCCCGAGGGCGGTTGAAATCCTGATGGTTCTTCAGGATCCGGAGGCTGAGGAGGAAGAGGAGGGGAGGCTCCGGTTTTTGACGACGGCTTTTTTAGGGCTCGCCCCCGGCCCGAATGATTTTTAGAAAGAGATGATAAACAAACTTTTCAAGAATGAGTCGGGTGTTGCCCTCATGCTAGTTCTCTCTTCGCTTCTTCTCGTCTCCACCGTTGCGGTAGAGTTTGCCTACAATGTTCATATTGCCTACGAAGTAGCGGCGACTCAGAGAGATCGGCTCAAGGCAGAATATCTGGCACAATCGGCGGTCAATCTTGTTCGTTGGGAGTTGGCGGCTGAACGGAAATTCAAACAGAGGTTCTCCAGCCTCCTGCAACAGCTCTCCGGTGGGAGTTTCACGCAGGAACCTTTTTGCAAGGCATTCCCGCTTGCGAGTGGAATGATTGAGGGGATCGGGCTCTCCGGAGCCTCTGGCGAAGGTGAGATGAAAAAGGAAGAGGGAGAAGAAAACCAGGGGGAAGATAAGGGAAAACCGGATGAGCCAGAAGAGAGACCCAGCGAAGATCTCCTTGATCTCGGGGGCGATTTTGAAGGTTCCTGCGACACTGAAGAGAGTCGGATCAATCTGAACGCCTTTCGTTCCTCGGCGGTTCCTAATGCACAGACACCTCCACGGGAAGAAGAAGAGGAGACGGGGGGGCGGCGGCCACAAAACCCGAAGAATCCGGCAACTCCGTCCCCTATGGTCTCTGCAGCGGTCCTTTATGAGGAACAAAAAAATCTATTGGTCTCTCTCCTGTCGCAGAAGTCTCTTGAACCCCTCTTTGAGGGAAAGACGGACGAGATAAAAAAACTGGTGACCCGGATTGGCGATTGGGTCGATGCCGATGATCGGATTAACGAGGCGCAGGGAGTTCAGGGAGGGTACGAAGAGTCCGAATATAAGGAAGTCAATTATAAGCCGAAGAATGGGAAGTTTGCGAGTCGTGCCGAGCTTCTATTGATTCCTGGTTTAGGAGATGAGATTTATCAGAAGATTGAATCGAGTTTGACCGTCTACGGTGATGGCAAGATCAATATATGTCAGGCAAATGATCAGACGATCCTGACCTTCCTGCTCTTTATGAGCATGACGCCGGGCGCTCCCCGTTTCAATCTGGAGGACGAGAAGAAAAACGAGGCGATTTTGGAAACGGTTCGCAAGGGGTGTGCCGAACCGAACCCTCAGCCGAATCAACTGGCCCAGATGATTGCTGCCAATACGGGGGGGGACAGCCGGGTGTTGTCCTCCCGCATCAGCACCCAGAATCGTTTCTACACGTTGAAGGGGGTTGGCGTTGCCGGGGATGCCGAGGTGACAATCCATACGGTGATTGATACCGATTCGTCAAACCCTAACCTATGGAAAATACTTTATTTTCGGGTTGAATAAGTATAATATTCGAACCGGGGGATTGTTTTAAGGTAAAATATGCGGCAGAGAATTCTGGGAATAGATGTCGGCGGCTATTCAATCAAGGTGGCCGAGATCGAGAGATCTTTCCGCACCTTTGAGCTGGTCGGTTTTTATGAACAGCCGATTCTTCGTGGGGAGTCAGGAGGTGGCGAGACGGGCGCATTGCAAAGACTCTTCGAAGAATATAATCTGTCCACTGATTTTCTCTACACGGCCCTGCCAGGCCACCTGACGGCCCTCCGGTTGGTCGAGCTTCCGTTCAGCAATTTCAAAAAAGTCGATACCACCATTGAGTTTGAGATGGAAAATTATCTTCCGCTCCCGCTTGAAGAGACGGTGGTTGATTATCAATTTGTTATCCAGGAAAAAAACAGCTCCAAGATTATGGCTGCCTATGCTCGGAAAGGGGAACTCATCAAATTCACGAATCATTTTGCCTCGGCAGAGCTCGATCCCCGTTTTGTGGGTGCTGAGGCGGTGGAGATCAGCAACCTTTTAAAACTGGGGGTCGTTGTGCCGGAGGGAAGCTATGCTGTTGTTGATATCGGTTACCAGAAGACGAATCTCTACCTTTTTGTCAGCAAGACGCTTTATTTGACACGAAGTATCATGATTGGGGGGCGTGACTTGACCCATGCCGTGGCAACGACCCTTACGATGTCGGAACCGGATGCCGAAAAAATCAAGATTGAAATGGGGCAGCTCGGTCCAGCCTCCGAGACAGCGGATGCGATGACTCGCCAGGTTGCTGGAGCGCTGAGCAAGCCGCTTGATGATCTTCTCGTCCAGATCAAGCAGACGATGCTCGCTTTCCAGCAGGAACGGGGTGAGGTGGTCCAGGCCGTCCTCTTGACGGGAGGATCGTCCCGTCTCCGAGGAATTGATCAGTTTTTTTCGCAAGCCTTACGGAAGAATGTCAGCTTCCTTGATTGTATGGATTTTGCGGGGAATCGACTTTCGGATACTGGCTGGTGCCGACCAATCGCCGCGACCTCTCTATCCCTTGCCTACCGAGGGGTTTTAGGGGTGGGAAACAAGGATCTTCATTTTCGTCGAGGGGAGTTTGCCTATCGGGGTGAGATGAAGGATCTGTCATCTCTCATCAAAGAGGTAGCGATCCAAATTGGAATTATCACCGCCTTTGTTCTTGTCACCTTTCTTGTCAGTTATTTGAGTCTGCGTGGAAGGATCAAGGAGCAAGAGACGCGTATTGCTAAAATAGCAGGGGAGGTGCTGCCGGATCTTCCTCCCAAGAGCCTTTCCAACGCCAAAAATGTTATTTCGGTTTTGGCCGGCAGGATCACCGAGGCGAGTGAGAAAAAGCAAAAGCTGGATGAGGAGACAGCGATTTCGATTCTGGATGCCCTGAAGGAGGTTTCCGAGAAACTTCCGGCCAAGGATAAGATCAAAGTTGATATTGACGACCTCATGATTGCGAGTGGGAGGATCAAGCTGACCGGGCGGACCGATTCTTTTGAGGCGGTTGATCAGATCAAGGGGGCATTGTCTCAATCAACAGCCTTTCAGGATGTGACCACCCAGAATGTACGTAAGGGGGTTGGCGATGAGGTGAAATTCGATCTCTCTTTTGAGCTGAAGATTGGAGAGGAGGAGAAGGATGGCGCTTAAAACAAAATATTCACCTCTCCAGCACTTCTCGCTTGAAAATCTGTACAACTCGTTTTTGGGACTTGATCCACGCCAAAAAATCATTGCCCTTTGTTTCATTGGCGTCTTGCTCTTGCTTCTCCTGTTTTTGCCGTTTTCTCTTGTCTCCAGTCAAATCAGCTCGCTTCAGCGCAAGATTATTATTGCCCAGAAAGGATTTCGTGATGTTCAACAAAAGATCGGTGAGTATCGCGAATCCGAGGCCTCTATTGCCTCCTTGGAGAGAAAGTTTGGTCATGGGGGGTCGGTCACCGGCCGTGTCGAGGGAGCCGCCAAAAAATTGGGGATTGCCGTGAGTCAGCTCAAGGAGAATCCACCACAGGAAACTGATTTTCTCACAATTACGGCGGTCGATGTCCGGTTTTCCAATGCAACTCTTCAGCAGGTGATCGACTTTTTGCAGGAGATCGAGAAAGATGAGTCAAGTCTCATGCGGGTTCGGCGGATCCAGATCAAGCCAAAGTACGCCAACCGTCAGCTTCTGGATGTTTCCTGCGAGGTCGCCACATTTGCACTGAAAAAGGAGACCTGAGGATATGCCGTTAACGCTCCGGTTAATTCTCTATCCTGCCTTCGCCTTTTTTTGCCTTCTCGTTTTCTCCATTCTCCTTTTCCCGTTTGACAGCCTTAAAAACCGTTTTGAAGGTGAGATCGAAAAAGGATTGGGGGGAGGGTTTTCAGTCACTGTCGGAAAGATTTCCCCCGCCCTGCTCAGCGGCGTCACGCTTAAAAATCTTGAGATACGGTCTAAAAAGAATGATGCCAAGGTCAAACTTGAGAGGGCTAAGCTCAAGATCGCGCTGTTTCCTCTCTTGTGGGGTAAAAAGAATATTTCACTCGCGGTAAAATCAGGTCCTTCATCAATAGAAGGGCGAATGATCATTGGCAAGGAGACGCTCCGTCTTGATCTGGACTTGGACAAGATGGACATTGCGATTGGCCGTATCTTGACCTCTCTTTCCCTACCATTAGCTGGTACCATCAGCGGCCAGATCAAGCTGGATCTCTATCCGACCGATCCCCTTCGGAATGCCGGAAAGGTTCACCTTGTTTTTCCTGATTTTCGTCTGGATGAGGGGGCAACGCTCGGTGGTTTTCCACTCCCTTCTGTCATGCTCTCCAAGGGGGATTCTTCGGGTATTGATATTGAGGTGAATCGGGGCAACTGGGAGGTCAAGCTCTTCAAGTTTGAGGGGGGAGATCTCCAGCTTGAGGCGGTCGGAAAAGTCTTTGCAGCGCGCAGGATAGAAAATTACCGATGGAATCTTCAGGGGACATTTCAACCCGCCCCGGGTTCCGAGGAAAAACTTTCTTTTTTAAGTCTTGTGGGGGATCAAAAAGGGGAGGATGGAAAATATCCGCTTTCCATCTCAGGGAAGTTGTCGAAACCGGCGATCCGTATTGGAACGTTTCAACTGCCTATTTAGGAGGAGGGGTGATTTCGAGGAGTCTCTCCCCCTCCCGGATGTAACCGCGCTCTTCCCGGATAAATCGTTCGAGGGCAACCGGATCCTGGAGCTTTGAGATAGCCTGCACCAACTCCTCATTTTTCCCCTGGAGGGCAGCGTTTTCCCGTTCAAGAGTTTTTTTGTGTTGAAGAAGTTGGTAGAGGCGGTACGCCCCCTGTTCACCAAAGAGACTCAGGAGTACCAGAAAAAGAGAAGCGAGAATCAGTTTAACTGACATTGTTAAAATCCAGCTTCTGTTGGTTATTTTGTGATGGAGCAGGATACGGTATTCCAAGATGCTTATAGGCCAGTGGTGTCGCGACGCGTCCGCGGGGTGTCCTGTTCAGATAACCGTTTTGGATCAGAAAAGGTTCGTACATATCTTCGATCGTCTCCTTTTCCTCGCTGATCGCCGAGGAAAGAGTCTCGACACCGACCGGCCCCCCCCCAAATTTTTCAATAACTGTTTCCAGGATCTTACGATCCATCTGGTCAAATCCCTTTTCATCGACTTCGAGGAGGCGAAGGGCGTTCTCGGCCGTTTTGCGATCAACATGCCCGCTTCCTTTCACGTCAGCAAAGTCGCGAATACGTCGGAGGAGGCGGTTTACAATTCGAGGAGTGCCTCGTGAACGGCGGGCAATTTCAAAGGCTCCGTCTTCCGTGAGTGGGACATTCAGAATCTTGGCGGAGCGAAGACAGATCTGTGAAAGTTCTTCCGGCTCATAAAAATCAAGACGACAGGAAATCCCGAAACGGTCGCGCAGCGGTGAGGTCAGGAGCCCGGCGCGTGTTGTCGCGCCGATTAATGTGAAGGGAGGCAGGTCCAGTTTAATCGTCTTTGCGGAGGGGCCCTGTCCGACAAGGATGTCCAATTTGTAATCCTCCATCGCTGGATAAAGAATCTCCTCAACCACACTATTCAGGCGGTGAATCTCGTCGATAAAAAGGACCTCATGCGGCTCCAGGTTGGTCAGGATGGCAGCGAGGTCGCCTGGCCGTTCGATGACAGGACCGGAAGTCGATTTGATTGAGACTCCTAGTTCACTGGCGATTACATGAGCGAGAGAGGTCTTGCCCAATCCGGGAGGACCATAAAAAAGTGCGTGGTCCAGAGATTCCTTCCGTTTCTTGGTTGCCTCGATGAAGATCGTCAGCTTTTCCTTGATTTTTGGTTGACCGATGTACTCCCTGAAGTTTCTCGGGCGAAGCGAGGCCTCGATCTGCCTATCCTCCTCCAAGGGAACGGGAGACAGGTTTCTCTCATCACTCATACGCGCCTCTCCGAAAGAATTTTCAACGCCTCTTTAACACAATTTTCCAAAGGAATCCCCTCGGGGAATTTAAGTTGGGAGACCGTCTTCTCAGCCATTGGTCTGGCATAACCCAAATTGAGCAGGGCCGAGAGGGTCTCTTCATACAGTTGCCTTTTCTCTCCACGATAGGCCGGGGAGGTCGTTCCGTCCCCTCCCAGATCGGCCAGTTTGTCCTTAAGATCAACAATCATTCTCTCGGCGGTCTTTTTTCCGATCCCCGGAATCGAGGTCAAACGGACCAGATTTTCCTCCTGAAGTGCCCTGGCCAACTCCTGGGGTGCAATTCCAGAAAGGATCGTGATCGCCAGTTTAGGACCGATACCGGACACTTTGATCAACTTTTGAAACAGTTTTTTCTCTGCATCGGTTAGAAAGCCGAAAAGGGAGATATCATCTTCGCGGACAGCGGTATGAATGAGTAAAGAAATCTTCTCGCCTGGTGGGGGGAGATGGGTCAGGGTTCCTTTGGAAACGGCAACTCGATAACCGACACCACTGACGTTAATGACCACTTCCTGATTCTCCTTTTGTTGCAGCAACCCCGAAAGTGACGCGATCATGATAAAAGTTCCTTCATCCGATGCGACTGCATATGGCAGATGGCGACCGCCAGGGCATCGGAGGCATCCTCCGCCGCCACCTCCGGAAGTTTTAAAAGTTGTTGTACCATTTTTTGAATCTGTTCCTTGGTGGCCTGGCCGTAACCGGTAACCGCCTGTTTAACCTCGCGGGTGCTGTACTCGTAGATCGGGATGTTTTCGGATGCCGCGGCTAGCATCGAAACGCCGCGGGCCTCTCCAAGCTTCAGGGCACTCATCGCATTTTTGGCCAAAAACACCTTTTCGATAGCGACCGCATCAGGTCGAAACTTTTTTATAGCTTCCTTGAGCATGCAAAAGATCTCCCACAGTCTTTCCGCAAAAAGGTCTTTGGTATGGACACGATAAGCGATGTTTTCAAGATGTCTCAACCCGGACCCGTTTTTTTCGATGACCCCGAGGCCTGTAATTTGTGATCCGGGATCAATCCCCAAGATTTTCATGATCCCCCTGGCCCTCACCCTTGAAGATTAGGCAACCAATTTGCTGATACGCTCCATCTCCTCTTTAGAGATGTCGAAATTGGAAAAAACCTCCTGAACGTCGTCATGATCTTCCAACGATTCCATGAGGCGGAGCATCTTTTCGGCATCGCTACCGGAGAGATTAACCGTATTTTGCGGCACCATCGTGAGTTCAGCGCTAAGCGGCGTCAACCCTTTTTCGGCAAGCGCCTTTTTAACCGGCTCAAAGCTCTCTGGTTTTGTCATGACATCCCAGGTGTCCTCCTCATCCTTCAGATCCTCGGCGCCTGCTTCAAGAACAAGTTCCATAAGCTGATCCTCCGAAAACTGGCTTTTATTAAAATGGAGAACCCCCAATATCTTGAAGATCCAGGAGACGCAGCCGGTTTCCCCCATGTTCCCGCCGTTTTTGTTCAGGATATTTCGGACCTCCGAGATGGTCCTGTTTCGATTGTCGGTCAGGATCTTGAGGATGAGTGCAGCACCACCGGGACCATACCCCTCATATAAATGTTCCTCGTAAGTGACTCCCTCCAGCTGTCCAGTACCTCGTTTGATCGCCCGATCGACATTTTCCTGCGGCATGTTGACGGCCTTCGCCTTGTCGATAACGGTGCGGAGACGGGGGTTTCCGTTCGGATCGCCTCCCCCCTGACGGGAAGCGGCAGAAAGCTCTCGGATGATTTTCGTAAAGAGCTTCCCCCGCTTGGCGTCTGCGGCCCCTTTTTTCCTCTTAATGGTAGCCCACTTGGAGTGCCCTGACATCTTGACTGAAACCTATCATAATGGTTTGAGAGCAATCAAGATGCATTTGGCGTGGGTGATATGCCGAGCTTTGTGTAAATGGGGGGGAGGAGAGAAAAGATGAGGTGTGTTTATTGCCGATCGAAGGCCGGTTTTCTCAAGAGGACCTGTCCGGATTGTGTTAAGTTCGTGGAGGCGGTCAATCAATTACCCGGCTCGTTCGGATTTAGAGAGCTTTTGGATGTTCTTTTCGCAACAGGCGCCTCGGATGAAAAAATCAGGCTCTTTATTGATACCGATGTTGATGGAACGGGCTCTCTCCGGGATCACCTGACTGCCCGAATGACGAACGAGGTCATGGCTGGTCTGGGACAGCCCTCTCATCTCAAGGCCGATGACATCAAAAAAGTGAAAAAGGAGATGACCGAAGGAACGGCTCCTTCGAAGGTCGATCAAGAGGTCGTGAGTTATAATCAGTTAAAGAATAAGGGCTGACTAGAATTTTCTCTTCTCAAATCTTTCAATCTGTTGGCGGAGTTTCTTGGAGAGAGGGATGCTTTCTTCCTTGCGGTAATTGAACATGACTTGAATGGTCGTGGCGGTTGCAACGAGCCGCCTGGTTTTCTTCTCCCGGATTTCGTACTCCATCCGAAAGCTCCGGTTTCGCATCTCAGCAATCCGTATCTGAACGATGAGCGTTTCATCCACATGGGCTGGCGATTTGAAGGTGCAACAGGCCTCGGCAACGATAAATCCGAAGGCGGTTTTAGGATTCATGACTCGAAGGTCAAGCGCCTTCAGTTTCTTATAGTACTCCACACGCGCTTGTTCCATGAATGTAAAAAAGCGGGCGTTGTTACAATGCCCCATCGGGTCACAGTCGGAGAAGTAGACGCTGATCTCTTTTTTAACGGGGAATTTCATCGGTATTACTGGATCAAATTGACCTTTTCGCGAAGTTCCTGGATGCATTCTTCAATCAGAGGGCGGTCGAACGCCTGAGGATCTCTCGACAGATAGTTGACAAAGTCGTTTAAGGCCGGCCGAAAACATTCGAGTTGAGCATAGAGCATCCCACGCTCTTTGAGAGACTGGGATGATTTTGGTTCAAAAAGGAGGAGCCGGTTTAAGATCGGGAGGACCTGATTAAAATCTTTTTTCAGGATATACATGATTTTTAGATTGGCAAGGATCCGCAGGAGAACTTGCCGATGGGAGGCGGGATCCAGAAACTCCTCCTGAAATATCAGTTCGGAGCCGTACGCTCTTTGCAGTTTTTCCCGGCAGTCGCCGGTCGTCAGGATCGTCCCCTTATCGAAGACATCAACAAAAAACGCCTCTGACTTGAAGTCATAACGAACCAGAAAATGCCCCGGGAAATTGACGCCGGAAAGGGGAAGACCCAGGCGGCGTCCTATGGCCATGTAAACGATAGACAGGGTAATCGGGATTCCAGAGCGATGGTCCAGGACGTCGTTCAGATAGCAGTTTGAAGGATTGTAATAATCGGCGCGATTTCCACAGAAACCTTCCACCTCAAAGAAATAATGATTGAATGCCTGGATCGCCTGCCGTCCTCCCTGGACATTATGGATGTAAGGGCGGGCCCGTTGGGCGAATTCTTCAATCCGGGCGAGATAATTTTGGGTGTTTAATTCCCTGTATTTCTCTTTGGCCACCAGAAGGGTAATCTCCTCGAGGGAGACGGACTGGAGGTCGGTGTGGATAAGGTCTTCCAGTTTTTCGATCGCCATAAGAAGGTTAATTATAGCCCAGATTGGATTAACTCTTCAATAACCGTTTGATCCGCCGGTGGGAACTCGTAGGAGGCGAATTCGCCGGGACTTATCCAACGGGCCTCACGACATTCGATCGGTCTTGGGAGTCCGGCAACCCAACGACAGAGGACAAAATAGAGATGGATATGACCGTGGGGATAGTCATACCAGAGATCTTTCAAGCGGCGAATCGGATCAATCGTGATGCCAACCTCTTCTCGACATTCCCGGATGGCGCATTGCTCAACCGATTCCCCGGGTTCAATCTTTCCGCCGGGGAATTCCCAGCAATGCCCCATGGGGGAGGTCTCAAGTCGTAGAGTGATCAAAAACTTCCCCTTGTCCTGAATAACGGCCGCAACGGCCTCGATTTTTTTCTTGTTGCCCTCTTTTTGTGCCATGGGATACCGTTTCTGACTGATGTCCTGTGAAATTGCAATCGGTGTTGGAAAATACTAATGAGGAAAACATGTCTTTCAAAAATCTGACCGTTATCAAGCATCCACTCGTTCAGCATAAACTGAGTCTCATGAGAGATAAGAGAACCCCGTCGGCCCTTTTCCGTGATTACCTGCGTGGGATCAGTCTCTTGTTGGCCTATGAAGTCCTTCGTGATCTTCCTGTCAAGTATCAGGAGATTGAAACACCACTGGCCCCGATGAAGGCCCCGATGGTTGATGGGAACAGGATCGCCCTGATCTCCATTCTGCGGGCGGGGAACGGTCTTCTTGATGGAATCCTCGAGATTATTCCTGATGCGCGTGTTGGCCATGTTGGCATTTACCGTGATCATAAAACACTGAAAGCCGTGGAGTATTATTTTAAAGTACCGACGCCTCTCGACGAGTGTGATTTGATCGTTGTTGATCCGATGCTTGCGACTGGTAATTCGGCGATTGCCGCCATGGCGCGTTTGAAACAGCTCAAACCGAAGTCGATCAAATTTGTCTGTCTCCTCGCGGCACCGGAGGGGATACAAGCGCTCCAGAAAGAGCATCCTGATGTTCCCATTTTTACAGCGGCTATTGATGAATGTCTCAATCAACAGGGCTATATTCTTCCCGGTCTTGGAGATGCGGGGGATCGCCTTTATGGGACCCGGTAAAAAACCTCTTTGACGTCTTCCTCGAAGGATAGTATCTCTAAGGGCCCTTATGGCCAAGACCGTTAAACCGGAGTGTCCTGTTTGCCCATCTCGGTTCTTAGGCGTCTTTTGTGACCTGGAGGCCGGGGCGCTTGAGGAATTTAACCAGCACAAAACCAATAATACCTACAAAAAAGGACAGATCATCTTTTACGAGGGGAACCGCGCCTTTGGTCTTTATTGCGTCTTTTCGGGGAAGGTGAAACTTTACAAGACCGGGATTGATGGTCGGCAGCAAATCATCCGGATTGCGAGCGCCGGTGATATCCTTGGCTACCGTTCTCTCTTTGTTGATGAACCTTATTCCGCGACGGCTGAGGCACTTGAAGATGCGACGATCTGTTGCATCGATAAAAACGCCTTTTTCCCGATGTTGGCAAAAAATTCCGATTTATCCCTCAACATCATCCAGAAATTGTCACGGGAGCTTCGTCATGCCGAGGATCTGGCAACCAGCATTGCCCATAAGTCGGTTCGTGAACGGATGGCGGAGTTGTTGCTTATGCTCAAAGAGGTTTATGGGAAACAGACGAAGAAAGGGATTGTGATAGGACTGGAGCTCTCTCGTGAAGAGATGGCGGAAATGATTGGAATTACTCAGGAAACAGCGATCCGCCTCCTCTCGGAATTTAAAAAAGATGGCCTCATTGAAATTCAGGAACGGGCCATTACAATTCTTGATTCAAAGTCCCTTGTCGAGACAGCCCGTCTCGAAATCTAAAACAGGCATGATTAAAATCATATTGGAATCTGCGGGACGTCATTAGTTCTGATCGATTCATGGGGTATTTCTCTTAAAGAAGGTAAGAGGTGATACTTTGTTGCCTGAGTCTCATCATTGGGAGGATCTGGTTAGAAAAGGGGAGGAGCTTGTCTTCAGGAAAGGGCAGGTCCTCTTTTATGAGGGGCATCAGCCTTACGGGGTCTATGTTGTAAAGTCCGGTGAATTCTCTTTTGCCAAGGAGGGAGTTCCTTGTCGTGGTAGCCATGTTGATAAAGTTGGTTCTCTTAAGGTTTTAGGATTGCACGACTTCTTTAATGGAAAACCGTTTTGTTGTACGTGCACCGCAACGGCCGATTGTCGGCTTATTTTTCTATCACGATCTCAATTAACCTCTCATTAATTGAGGTCGACGCTTTCGCCATAATCAGGGATATGACACTTCCAGTGAAGCTCCTCTTCAATTCTCTTCCGCAGGGTATCCGCTGCGAGCGGTTCTCCATGGACAATAAAGGTCTGACGGGGGGCCTTCGTAAAATGTCTAAGCCAGCTTAAGATTCCTTCCTGATCGGCATGGGCGGAGAGGCTGTCCAATATGCGAACCTCCGCGCGAACGGGTACCAGGAGCCCGTGA
Source organism: Deltaproteobacteria bacterium (assembly GCA_016180855.1). Classification (NCBI taxonomy): domain Bacteria; kingdom Pseudomonadati; phylum Myxococcota; class Myxococcia; species Deltaproteobacteria bacterium. The sequence continues at coordinate 62,427 of JACPAL010000002.1, forward strand.
ATTTTGATCTGCTTGGCGCCGCCCACTAATGCCTCCCCCCTTGTTCCTGCGGCTTGAAACCCTGCGAACAGGATTGTATTTCGGTGGTTGGGGGCAAGCGATTTCAGGTGGTGAAGAATCCGCCCGCCGGTTGCCATACCGGAGGCCGAAATAATGATGGAGGGGAAGAGAAGCGAGTTCAATTTTTTTGATTCTTCGACGGTTGTCACAAAACTGGCGGTTTGTGCGATCATCGCCGCCTCTTCCACGCTCAGACTCATCTCCTTTTGAAACAATTGGACGGTGCGTGTTGCCTCAACGGCCATCGGGCTATTCAGATAGATCGGGACATTGGGGATCGCCTTTTTTTTCCTCAGGCGTGCCAAGAGGAGAAGAACCTCCTGGACCCGGCCGACGGCAAAGGCTGGAATGATAAGAGTTCCACCCCTCTTGATCGTTTTATGGATAATCGTTTTAAGGGTCTCCTCAGGATTCTCCTTGGGGTGTGTGCGGTTTCCGTAGGTTGATTCGACAACCAGATAGTCGGTCTTTGGGATCGACTTCGGTGGACTCATCAGCAAGGAATTCGGTTTTCCCAGGTCACCCGAGAAGGTAACGAGGACTCCAGAGGCGGAGAGCTGGACCAGAGAGGCACCCAGAATATGGCCGGCCGGATGGAATACAAACGAAAGATCACGGCCAAGAGAAACCTTTTTCCCCCAAGGGACCGGCTTGAAATATTCCAGAGAACGGCGTGCATCCTCCTCGGTGTAGAGAGGGAGGGCGGGGTGGTGTTTTGAAAAACGATGTTTATTGGCAAAGAGGGCGTCTTCTTCCTGAATATGCCCCGCGTCCGGCAAAAGGATCTCACAGAGGGCTCGTGTGGCCGCCGTGGTGTAAACAGTTCCACGAAATCCGTTTTTGACAAGAAGAGGGAGATAACCGCTGTGATCAATATGCGCATGGGTCAGAAGGATTGTCTCAAGCTGGCGTGGGTTGACCGGAAAGGGAATCCAATTTTTCAGACGAAAGGCCTTGAGTCCCTGGAAGAGGCCGCAGTCGACCAGCAGGTGTTTGTTTCGCTGTGTGACGAGGAACTTAGAGCCGGTGACCGTCTGGGTGGCCCCCAGAAACTGGAGCTTCAGCATGCCGGTTCAAGTATGGCCGGGGATTCTCCGCTTGGCAAGATATAAGGTATTCTCATTAGGATGCCGCGGTCAATCATGGTTTCTCAAGCCGTATGAATAAGTATTGCCGACAAGATCTGAATTCAGGATAAGGAATAAATCTATGGCGTCTGTTCTTGAAATGGAGGGGATTGGAAAGCGATATGAGGGTCGTTGGATCCTCAGAGATCTTCGTTTGACCGTTTCCCGTGGGGAAACGGTTGCCCTGTTTGGAGGCAACGGCTCTGGCAAGACAACCCTTTTAAAGATGATCGCCCTCCTTCTTCCGCCAACAACCGGGCAATTCAATGTTTTCGGGAGCGAGCCGGCAACAAATTCCAGGGAAATCAGGACGAAAATCCGTTTTTTGGGACATGAGAAAAGGTTGTATGAGGCGCTGACGGTGCGTGAGAACGCACAGTTAGTGGCGGTTCTTCGCGGTCTCCAGGATCGCCGCCAGGTTATTTCAGTGATGGAGAGATTGGGGATCGAAAAATTTCAGAACTATCGGGTCAGTCAGCTTTCGGAAGGGATGCGGAAACGGCTCGTTCTGGCAACGCTTCTTTTGGGGAGCGCCGATTTGATTCTGCTGGATGAGCCCCATCCGACCCTCGATCAAGGGGGGAAAAAGATTTTAGATGATCTGATTCAACAATGGAAAACAGAGGGAAAGACCTTGATGATTGCAAGTCATGACCATGAACAGGTTTTAAAACATGCCGACCGCCTCGTGGTGTTGAAAGAAGGAAAGATTTTTGAGGAAGGAAAAGGATGTTGAAGAGAGGATTCTATCAGGTTCTGGCTTTGGTGAAGAAGGATCTTCTTCTGGAATTTCGGGAAGTTGATCACCTCGTTTCCCTCCTGCTTTTTGGGTTTCTCCTTCTTCTCCTTTTCAGCTTTGCTTTGAGCGTCGAGCCGGATTTCATGAGAAAAATAGCTCCCGGTCTCTTTTGGATGACGATTCTCTTCTCCTCACTGATGATGATGGAACGCTCCTTTCAGCGGGAGAATGAGGGGGGACAGTGGGAGGGGTTGCTCCTGACAGGAGCTGATCCCAAGGTTCTTTATATGAGCAAGATGCTGTCGAATCTGTTGTTCATCATTCTTATTCAGGTCATTATTTTTCCCCTGATGGTCTTTCTCTTCGATCTCTCTTTGACGCCTTCCCTATGGTCGATTTTTCTTCTGGGGAGCCTTGGAATCTCTTCCCTGGGGACAACTTACGGTGGGTTGACCGCGACACTCAAGGGGGGAGGGATCATGCTCCCGTTGCTTCTCTTTCCGATGCTGATTCCGGTCCTCCTCGCCTCTGTCAAAATAACGGAATTGACTCTGGCGCATGACATTTTTAGTCAGCGGGAGGTCTGGTTTAAATTGCTTATTCTATTTGACAGCGTTTTTCTTTTAGGATCGATTTTGTTGTCGGATGTGTTATTCGACCGGAGCTGATGATGCTGTTTAAACTATTTGGAGCGGTTGCGTTGCTGTTTTTTGCCTATGCCCAGTATTGGGCACTGGTGCGGGCGCCGGCGGATTACCAGATGGGAGATGTTTATCGAATCCTCTTTGTTCATGTTCCGGCCGCCTGGAACGCGCTTCTTCTTTTGACCTTCTCGTTCGTTGCCTCTCTAATGACCCTTCTCAAGAGGTCGGCAACCTGGGATCGTTTGGCCCATAGTTCTATTGAAGTGGGTGTCCTCCTGACAGGCCTTGCCCTTGCCTTGGGTTCGATTTGGGGACGGCCCACGTGGGGCGTTTGGTGGACCTGGGACCCGCGACTCACAACAACCGCCATCCTTTTCATCCTTTACCTGGGGGCCCTGATGCTTCGTCGCTTGATTGAAGACCGCGAGAGGCGGTCCCGTATTATGGCCAGCGTTAGCATCCTGATTTACTTAAATGTCCCGATTGTCTATTTTTCGGTCAAGTGGTGGCGGACACTTCACCAGGTCCAGTCGAATCCAAATACCATGGATCCGGCGATGGTAACCGGGCTTCGTCTTAATGCCTTGGCCCTTCTGGCCCTTTCTCTCTTCTTTCTGATTTTCAGATATCGCCTGGCCAAACGGGAGCAGATCAATCAGGAAAAGGAGGACTCAAAATGATTCAGGAGGGATGGGAATTTGTTTGGGGGGCTTACGGACTGACGTGGGGGGTCCTTTTTCTTTACGCACTTTCTCTGGTAATAAGAAGCCGGCGTCTGAAGGAAAGGGAGAGGCGGTTTTCATGAAGTTTTCAGGAAAGGGACTTTTCACCATTTTAGGGATACTCCTGATAGCGGCCGGGTTGGTTTACCTCCTTTGGGGAGGGCTTGAGGAGAATGTCGTTTACTTTGTGACGCCGACGGAACTCCTCGAAAAGGGGGAAGCGGCGGTAGGAAATCCGGTCCGTTTGGGGGGGGTCGTCCAGGGGGGGAGCCTTCAGGAGAAAGAGGGGATTGTTACCTTTAGTCTGACGGATGAGGTGAAGACGGTTCTTGTGGTCACAACAAAGACCCCTCCCCAGATGTTTCATGAAGGGATCGGTGCTGTGGTGGAGGGAGCATTAAGAAAAGATGGAATCTTCGAGGCGAATCGCCTCATGGTCAAGCATGGTAATGAGTATCGGCCTCCCAAAGAGGGAGAGATGCCGCAACAGATTTATAAGGCGATCCAGCAAGAGAAAAGGTCCTGATCTTTCTTTATGAGTCCTATTGTTATTATTGGCAACTTGTCGGTCGGTCTTGCGCTTGGGTTTTCCCTGTTTGGCATTTTTCTTTTTTATGCCGCACGTCGTCTGGAGTCGGAAAATGCCGGCTGGTGGGCCCGAGCTTCCGTTTACGCCAATTTTTTTCTGATGACTGTGGCGAATCTCGCCATGATTTATGCCCTTCTTCATGATGATTTCGGTGTCAGTTATGTGGCGCACGTCGGCAGTCGTGAGACGCCGCGTTGGGTCAGTGCGATCTCTCTCTGGAGTTCTTTGGAGGGTTCTCTTCTCCTCTGGGGATGGGTGCTTTCGGCCTTCTCAGCCGCCTGTCTTTATCGGAATCGGGAGACCCATTTGTCACTGATCTCCTGGGTCGGTTTGGTCTTGCTCATTGTCCAGATTTTTTTCTACCTACTTCTTGCACTGCCTGCCAATCCATTCTTGTCAGTTAATCCTCCCCCTCTAAACGGTCCGGGACCAAACCCGTTACTTCAGAATCACTGGCTTATGGCGGTTCATCCCCCCTGTCTTTACATCGGGTACATCGGATTTACGATTCCGTTTGCGTTTGCATTGGCATCGCTGATGGAGGCAAGACAGGACCTGCCCCAAAACTGGATTTCATTGTCACGTCGCTGGACCCTTCTTGCCTGGTCATTTCTATCGGTTGCAATCATGTTGGGTGGTTGGTGGTCCTATGCCGTTTTGGGGTGGGGCGGTTATTGGGCCTGGGATCCCGTAGAAAACGCGAGTTTCATGCCCTGGCTGACCGGCACCGCATTAGTCCACTCCGTCATGGTCCAGGAGAAACGGAAGATGCTTCCAGTCTGGAATCTTGCGCTTGCAATCCTCACCTTTCTGCTGACCTTGCTTGGGACATTCCTGACACGGAGTGGCATCCTGGACAGCGTTCATTCGTTTACGGAGTCGCATATTGGTCCCTATTTTTTGGTCTTTATCGGGATCGCTCTTGTCGGCTCTCTGGCCCTTCTTTTCTGGAGGGGAGAGAAGATTCAGGCAGAGGGTCGATTTGATAGCCTCCTGAGTCTCGAATTTCTGCTGTTGTTCAACAACCTTCTTTTCTTAAGTTTCTGTTTTATTGTTTTTCTGGGAACCTTTTACCCCCTCCTGTTAGAAGCGGTCACCGGCAAGAGAATCTCTATTGGTGAACCTTATTTTAATCAGATGTCGGCCCCGATCACCTCACTCCTCCTCCTCTTGATGGGAATCGGCCTGCTCGTCCCCTGGAAGCGAGGCGATCTGAAGACACTCTTCAGGCAGTCGGTTGTTCCTTTGATTCTTTCACTTGTTGTCGGGTTCGTCTCTTTTCTTTTTGGAGGGAGGGCGCCGTGGGTCCTGGCGATTGTTCTGCTTGCCTCGTACGCCTTTTTTGTCATGGGGGCGGAGGTTTTCCGGCTTGCCCCCAAAAGGAATTTTTTTCAGCTCCTGCTGGACAATCCTCGCCGTTACGGTGGTTTCATTGCCCACACAGGAGCCCTTTTGATCGTCGTCGCGGTATCTCTCTCCAGTACCTACGAGAAGGATCAGGAGGTCACATTGAAAAGGGGAGAGTCGGTCAAAGTCTCTTCCTATCGACTCTCCCTTGACCGTTTGACGGGTGAAGAGACGCCCCAGCGATTTGAGGTCAAAGCTCATTTGCAGATCAGTCGTGATGAGGTGATTATTGGGGAACTGACGCCGCAAATGAACTACTATCCGGGCTCTCGCGAACCGATTGGAAGTCCCGCAGTCCGCTCCAGCTGGAAGGAAGACCTTTATACCACTTTGATTCAGGTCGACCCGAAGGGAGAGAACGCCTCATTTCGTGTGATCCTTACTCCGGCCGTTATCTGGATCTGGGTTGGTGGGATCATGGTGATGTCGGGTGGGCTTCTTGCGATGCTGTTTCGTCGTCCCACGGAAAGGAGATTATGAAGAGAGGGTTGATCTTGATCATTATTGCGATCCCCTCGATCGCCGTTCTTTATTTCGGTCTGACGCGGGATCCTCGCACCTTGCCATCAGCATTGGTAAAAAAGCCGGCCCCCCTGTTTTCTCTTATCAATCTGGAAGGAAAATCTGTTTCGCTGACAGAGGCGAAGGGGCACCCCGTGGTTCTCAACTTTTGGTCGACCTGGTGCGGCCCTTGTCTTGCGGAACATCAGACGATTCGTCACGGTATTCACCTCTTCGAGCCGCAAGGAGTCATTTTTTATTCCATCCTTTACGAAGACAGTCCCGAAAACGCCCAGGCGTTCATCCGTGAATATGGCAAGGCGGCGGAGGTTCTTCTTGACCCTGGATTGAGGAGCGCCATCGATTATGGTGTCGCTGGCGTTCCGGAGACTTTCTTTATTGATCGGGAGGGGCGGATTGTGCACAAACAGACCGGTGTTTTGACGATGGAGGTGCTAGTGGGCACACTGGAAAAACTTATTCAATCGACGGTGGCGCCATGAAATGGTTTTTTCTGATTCTCCTCTTTTGGAGTTGTGCCACCTCGTTGTCAACTGATCCTGAATCGCGTGCCGACAGGCTTGGAAAGCAGATTCGATGTCCTGTTTGTCGAGGGGTTCCTATTGCCGATTCTCCCTCCTCACTCGCGGTTGAGATGATGGGGATTATTCGTGCTCAAATAGCAGAGGGGAAGACAGATCAAGAGATTTTAGGATATTTTGAGGCACGGTATGGAGAGTGGGCCCTTCTGGAACCTAAGAAGGAGGGATTCAATCTGTCTGTCTGGATTTTCCCGTTGATTTTTATCCTGGGAGGGGCGCTTTTTATCGTCTCTTATGCAAAGAGGAGGAGAGAATGATTCTATCAGGAACCGTGTTGGGCTTTATCGGTGCCGGTTTTCTTCTGTTGGCGGCCGTTGTAATTGCCTTTATTGAGAAGAAGGAAAGGGGGCAGGGAAATGCTGGCAAGTCGAAGGGGCTTTCGCATCTGGTCTTGGGGCTTGCCCTGTCGGCCTTTGTCCTGGGGACAGCGGTGACCCTTCTCTCGGGGATACGTCCCAGAGAGGAAAGTGGCCGTTTTGCGATGGGGAGCGGTGGGGAGGGTGAGTCTCCAGCAGGAAACTCCGGAACGGCGGCACTTCCTCCCGGCGTGGAGGAGACCGAAGTCAACCAGTTGAAAGAAAAAGCCTCAAAGGACTCGAATGACTTCGCCTCACGGGAGCGATTGGGGCATATTTACCTTCAGATGCAGGATTACGAGAAGGTGTTCCAGATGTCGCATGAAGCACTACAGATCCGTCCGGATAGTTTCGAGTCGAGGATTCATATGGGAATGGTCCTCTTTTCCATGGGAGAGATTGATCAATCGCTTGAGCAGCTTGAAATCGCGTTGAAGGGGGAGCCCAACAACCTGGAGGCGTTGGCCTTTAAGGGGCTTATTTTATTACAGGGGAAAAATGACCGTGAGGGGGCCAAAAAGGTTTGGGCCCGGTATCTTAAGCGGGCCAAGCCTGGGGATTTGGGGTGGGGCATGGTCCAAGCGCTTTCCCAGACCCCTTAAGGGGACTGTTGAAAAATGCCATCTGCTGCGTTCCCCTCGTCGCCGGCTCCTCGACGTACCATCAAGTACGCCTGCGTCGCGGCTTCTCGGGGTGCCTTGCAGCTGGGCATTTTTGAACAGTCCCCAAAAGCCATTTTTCAACACACCCTTAAGGGTATGACGGGGATCATGGTTCTATTTTTTTCAGTTTTGTAAAGATAGGGCTGGTTTAAGGGTAAATTAAAGAAAGGAGATTGTATGTCAAAGACCATAACGATAGCGCTCGCGGCGATTTTTGCCATGCTCCTTGCCAGTGATCTTGTGCTAGCAGGGACCTATGGGGAAAAATGTGCTGCATGCCACAAGGCGAAGGGTGTGACAGACGATGTAATCAAGGCAGTTGGTTACGACGCTTGTGTCAAGATAGCTACAGAGGGGAAGAAGGGCGAAAAAGGGATGATGCCCCCCTTGAAGGCGATGGCCGAGCCGGCCTGTAAGGATCTTTTTGGAAAATAAAAGACTTCTTTTCATTGCCTCTTGAGGAGGTTGTGAATTAAGAAGACTCACAATGAAGGGGCCAGGACTCTCCCAGTTTGTTTCGAAAAAACGGGTGGTCTTCTTTTTGGGTGGGCTTCTTCTTCTTGTCGCTTTAGCCGGTTCCAATCATGAACGGCTCACCCGATTGTTTCTTGAGATCGGGTGGGCCGTTTTTTTTGTTTTCCTGCTTCATCTGGTTTCCCATCTCTTCAAGGCGTTAGCTTGCCGGATACTTTTCAAGCCGGGGCGGATTTCGTTTCTAAAACTCGTGACCCTTTCCTTGGGACGTGACGCCTTTAACCGAATCTCCTCCTTTCTCCCGTTGAGGGGGGATATGATCTGGATTCAAAAAGTCGGTACCCCTCCTTCTTCACCTCCCTCTTCGGAGGTTCTCATTGTGTTGCGCGGACTGTCCTGGATCGTTTTGGGGCTGGCGGTTTTTATTGAACTGATCGTCGGTTTTTTCTTTTGGGACTGGGGTAAAATTGTCTCTCTGTTGCTGGCCATTTTTCTCTTTGTTTTCCTTTTTCAAATCTGTTTGAGGCGTGACGGTTTTTTTACGCCGTTTCTCTCCATCCTCCGTGTTGCCAAGGCCGGTTGTTTGTCACCGGCTGTTGCCGGGCGGTGGGAAGAGACAGATCGCTTTCTAAAGAAGTTTTATCAAAGCCGCAGGGGAGGGATCATTTTTTCCCTCTTTCCTCTGGTGATAGCTGAGCTTTGTCGATTGGGGGGGCTCTATTTGCTGGTGACCCCTCTTATTGATGAACGGGCCTTTCCTGTCGCACTCATCTTGTGCGGTTTGTCTCCCGTGATTAGATTTGTCTTCCCCCGAATCCCTGGTGCCATCGGTCCTCTGGAGGGCTTCTCGGGTCTTCTCATGAATTCGCTTGTCCCCTCAGGATTCCTGATTGGCCTGTCTGTCGTATTGGCAGAGAGAGTTGCCCCTTTTGTTGCAACCCTGGTTGGATTTGTCTTTATCGGGAATCCAATGAAGGTGAAAAAGGCCTAGCAGTTTGTTGACAAACCCCTTTTCACCAAAGGATGGTGAGAAAGGTCCAGATGCAAGGCGCCCGCGAAGCCGCAACCGGAGCGTACTTTCGTGGGGGAAGGGCCAGTAAAAAAGTAAGTGCAAAGAAATTCCCATAGCCGAGCCACTCGGCCCCGACGCCACTCCAGCCGCCAAAAAATCGGGTCACTCCGAAGAGGGCTGATAATAACGCATACTGTGTTGCCGCCTGATTTTTGTCACAGATTCGCATGAGGAAAGCCATGAAGGCAGCGGAGCCGAGTCCTCCCGAGAACGACTCAAAGAGGGAGGCCCCAAACAGGTACGGCTTGGCCAGGCTCAAATGGGCCACGGTGGCATAACCGAGATTGGAAAACGCCTGCGCGAGTCCCATCACCCAGAGACCAGGAAAGATTCCAAATCGGCTTGTAAAAATCCCGCCGAGCATCGCCCCCAGAATCGTCATTAGGGCGCCGCCGATCGTGGAGATCGCCCCGATCTCCTCCGGCGTCATTCCGCGATCAACCCAGAACGGTTTCACCATCGGCCCCATCAGGAGGTCCCCCATTTTGTAGGTCAGAATGAAAAGAAAGACGCCGAGTGAGCCATCACGGGTCAGGAAGCCGGTAAAGGTTTTTCTCCACTCCTGGGCTGTTTGACGTGTGATAGAAGCGTGTGGGGCCTTGAGACTTGCGAAGGCCAAGACGGCGAATGAGACAGAGATGAGGAGATAGATGAACTTCCACCCGAACGGCTTGACCAAAAACATCGTTCCGCCTCCACCGGCCAGCAAGGCGATTCGGTAGAGACTCGTCCTGAACCCGTTGACGATTCCCTCCTCTCCCCTGTCGACCAAGGCGATTGAATAGGCGTCAATGGCGATATCCTGAGTGGCCGAGGCGAGGGAGAAACCGAGGAGTGCTGTCCAAAAAAGAAAACCGGGATCCAACGGTTCAAAGAGTGGAATAGCAAAGGTGAGCGAAGCGAGGGCGATCAGACAGACGGTTATCCATTTTTGATAGGTTCCTGTCCGATCGACAAGTGGTGCCCAAAAAACCTTGATCGCCCAGGGGAGTGTCAGAAAAAACATAAAGCCGATTTCACGCAAGGAAACGCCATGCTGCCTGAAGTAGACGGGGAGTATGTCATAAACAACCCCCAAAGGGAGACCCTCGGCAAAGTAGAGGATTGAGATCCAGATCAGTTTCTTTTTGAGAGAGAGAGAGTGATTCATGGTTGATCGTTATCTAAAGAAGATCAGTGTTACGGCAAAGAAGATTGGGAGTAGGATGATGGCAGCATACCCCATATAGCCAAAAAAGGAGGGGGTTTTAAAACCAGCATGGTCGGCAATCGCCTTGACCATGAAGTTGGGACCGTTGCCAATATAGGAACTGGCCCCCATGAAAACGGCCCCCGTGCTGATGGCGGCAAGGATCTTTTCCGGAACTCCAACGACCTCACCAGCCAGGCCAAGCCCTTGGGCGAGTGAAAGCAAGGTGACGTAAGTGGGGGCATTATCCAAAAACGAGGAGAGGGAGCCGGTGAGCCAGAAAAACTGCCACGGCTTGGTAATGCCAAAGGAAGGGCCATGGGCCTTAAGAAGCATCAGGGCAGGGACCATCGTGACAAAAATTCCGGCAAATAAAACAGCAATCTCAATGATCGGTCCCCAGGAAAAATGGTTTTGATGCCGTGCGGTTTTCGAACCAAGAAAATAAGAAAAAAGGGTCATTAATAACATCATTACTTCGCGGTGAGGTGAGGAGAGGAAAACGCCGTAGATAACTCCTCCCAAAAAAAGGAGATTTTTCCAGCCGTGGATCTGGATCGCGACCACATGGGTTCGGTCTTTTTGTAAAGCCTTCTTTGTCTCCTTGGAATAGGCCTTTTGGTCCCACGCATAGAAGATCAGGATAATAAGGGCGTTTACAAGTGCCCAGGCTGGAAAGAGCTTCAGTGTCCAGGTGAACGGAACGCCACGCAGGTAGCCGAGGAACAAGGGGGGGTCCCCGAGCGGCGTGAGAAGTCCCCCGCAGTTACTCACAACAAAGATGAAAAAAACTGGCAGGTGGGATGTTTTTTCACGTTCCGAGTTGGTTCGCAAAAAGGGGCGAATCAAGACCATGCTGGCACCGGTTGTCCCGATCAGACTGGCCAGAATAGCTCCGACTGCCAGGAAGAGGCTGTTTACCCTGGGGGTTGCCTGGAGATCACCCGAAAGAAAGATGCCCCCCGAGATTGTGAAGAGGGCCCCGAGGAGGACGACAAACGAGAAATACTCATGGAGGGTATGGGCCAGTTCGTGAGGATTATGACCGATAAGCCACGCAATGATTGGAACGGAGAGACCCAATGCGACAATCCCTTTATTGCGATGGGATTCCCAAAAATGACCGACCGTCATCGGGAGGATCGCGATCGAGAGCAGTAGAAGAGTGAAAGGGAGCGCGGTCCAAAGAGGAATCATGGAAGGGGACTGAATTTCAGATGGGGAGCGATGTCAAGAAAAAGGTGGAGGATTAAGCAGGATAAACCGAAACCCGGCGTTTGAGGCCGGATGGTTCTAGAATAATTTGTAGATCCTATGAAGACTGAGAATCTCTTCGGGTGGAAGGTTTTCAACCTGTTTGAGGGGTGAGGTGTACGGAGAAACAAGATAAGGTTTGAATTCAGGATGTCTCTCGCAAAACAGAACAAGACTTTTAAGCTCGGTTTCGGATGCTTTTGCTGATTTGACTTCAACTGCCCATTTTTCACCCTGCGGGCCCAAAAGCACAAAATCGACCTCCGCCTCTCTCTCCTTCCAATAATAGGCATCCCATCCCGCTTCTATAAAGCGAACTCCGACCGCATTTTCAAGATAGCGTCCATATTCTTCGGGAGAGAGGTCCTGTGTGATTGGTCTCCGAAAGGCGCGTATCAGCCCGTTATCATGAATAAGGAGTTTGGGACTGCTCTTTCTCGATTTGAACGACTTTGCATAATACTTCTCAATTCCTGTTACCAGATAGGCATCGGCAAGTAATCTAAGGTAGTGTTGTATTGTCGGGAGGGTTCCTTTCCCCTGGAGTTGCCCCTGCAATTTTTGCAGACTCACAATTTGGGCCGGCAGAGCCGCGGCGACCCCGAATATCTGTCGCAGTAGCGCCGGTTGAGCGACGGGGTGGAGTTGCAGAAGGTCTCTTCCCAGAGCCGGTTCTACAATCGAGTCGCGGACGAACAGGCCCCACCGCTCTTTCTCTTCTAAAAACGGGATCGATCCCGGGTAACAACCGAACTCAACAAACTGTTTTAGGGGGAGGTCGAAGGTCTCTTTTGCTTCTTGATAATTCCAGTGTTCGGCACGGATCAGTTCAAAACGACCGGCCAGCGTCTCCTTTAATCCCTTCTCAACAAGAAGCGCCGACGAACCTGTCAAAACGACCTTCATTTTTTTTTCGGAAGTATCCCATAGTTTTTTGATGATTTCCGACCAGCCGGTGATTTTTTGAACCTCATCAATTGCTAAAATTTTCTCCGGCTTTTGGAGCGCCTCTTGCCACCATTCTTCGATCACCTCAAAGGAGAGGGGGTTGGGGTAGTCAGCGCTTGCATAGAAACCGGTGGAGCCCAATGCCGTTTTGAGGGCTGTTGTTTTGCCGACTTGTCGCGGGCCAACCACGACCTGGATGAGTGGTTGTTTTTCCTCTAATCGTGCCTTGATAGCCCAGGCGATGCGTCTGTTTTTATTTGTCATTTCAGTATGTTATCATTAAATTAAACAATTTATAAAGACCATTTTACAAGTTGTTTTATGAAAAATCCAGCAACTTCTTCTTCTCGATTCTCCTCTGAGAAAGGGGAAAACTGATATGCCGGAGACAAATAACGTCGCGATTGGACACGTCTGTTATGTTTTCACAACTGCCGAGTTGTCGAGGCACTATGATTTGGATGATGAACAAAAGGTGTGTGCAGAGAGCTTGGCAAAGTGGCAGATAGAGTATGCTCAGAAATACCTGAAGAAACCTCAGTGCCAACTAGTCATTGAAAGAGGTCCGCCGGCTTCGAAGGAAGGGTGGGTAGCCCTTGAGTACAAGGTGATTTGTTCGGGAAGACCAACGGACGAGTACCTGAAACACCTGGGTATTAAGAAGTAGGAGGATAAACCGAAACCTGCCGTTTTTCGTTCGTTACAGTGATTTGAACATTCGATTGTATTCCACAACTAATGTGGAATCGTCGAGCGCCTTTTCGAATTGGGTGAGCCAGTCAAGGAGGTACGGATGATCGAGCTTTTTCTTTTGACGTATGATAATGCCGCAAACATCTTCCCGGTCCCTGGGTCTGGTTGATATCATTTTGTAAATGATTAAATCTTCCGGAGAGCAAATGGTTAGAGAAGTCTCTTTATCAGCAAGGACCTTTTTCCCCCTTTCAATCGCCTGAATATCGAACGGGGTATCGGCCAACAAAAGATCAATTCTTGTGTTGGAGGTATCTTGAATAAAAATGAAGCCGACTTTTTTAATCGTTTCTATCGGGTTGTTGGCTAATAAACGGTAATGTGGTTTGAGTGAGAAAACTAGTTTGGAAGCGTCATCCCGGTTGAGCTGTATTTTCAAATCTATATCCGCGGTTAAGCGTGGTTCTCCCCAGACGGCGACGGCAAGCCCCCCAATGACAATCGATGGCATTCCGTCTTTATGAAGTTCTTTCTGTATCTTAGCGGTTTTTTGAAACAAATTGAGCACTTTGTTCCCTTTGCCATTGAGCTAGTTTTTGGAGGCGGTTTTGCATTTCTTTGATAGCTGTTTCATGTTGCGGCCGAAAGATTTCTCTGGTTTCTTCAATAGAAGATGCAAATGTTTCGTAGACTGATTGGAACTGTTCTAAACATTGATTCAGGTCAAGAGACAGAAGGCCCTCTCTTTTAGAGAGGCTCCATTCAGACCAATTCGGAGGCAATATTTTTTTCTGGTCCATAGGGGTCTATCCTATAGGAAGACTTAACCCAATTCCAGAAGTTCTTTAGGTTGGATAAACAGAGACCCGGCGTTTTTCGCCGTGCGGTTCAAACTTCACGACGCCGTTAATCTTGGAGAAGAGGGTCCAGTCTTTTCCAATACCAACATTGATCCCCGGGTAGATTTGGGTGCCACGCTGGCGCACGATAATAGAACCGGCCTTCACGACCTGGCCGCCGTATCGTTTGACGCCACGTCGCTGACCATTGCTGTCGCGACCATTGGAACTGCTTCCCCCTGCCTTCTTGTGTGCCATCGTTAAACCTTTATATCCGTAATCTCAACGGTCGTCAGATATTGACGATGCCCCGTCTTCTTGTCGTAACCTTTACGTCTCTTGTACTTGTAGACGACAATCTTCTCTCCCCGATCCTGTTCCAAGACCTTTCCGTTCACACTTGCCTGAGAGAGGTAGGGTCGACCGACCTCCGTTTTTTCATTGCCGCCAACGAGTAACACCTTATCAAAGCAGACTGGGGAGCCAACCTCCTGGGGGAGCTTCTCGACCCGAAGACGATCCCCTTTTGAGACCTTATACTGCTTTCCACCTGTGGCGATAATTGCGTACATAGTCGAAAAAACGGGTCTTTTAAGCACGTCCCGGGGGAGCTGTCAACCCCTGTCGGTGATATCGAATTGCTCCGTATGGTAATCCTCCCTGGCCCGGATGATCACCTTCTTGCCGGCCCTCTCCTCCCATTGTTCAAGGGTAGGGCGTTCTTCATCCAGCAGTATCTCGGCAACGGAAGGGTTGGCCAGCACAATCAGGGTGTCGCCCCGCAGATCGGCGAGTCCCCGTTGCAGTTCACGAAAAATCTCGTGGCAGATCGTTGCGCGGCTCTTGAGATACCCCCGACCCTCACAATAAAAACAGGGCTCGCAGAGGAGTCGGCCGAGGCTCTCGCGAGTTCTTTTACGTGTCATCTCGACGAGTCCCAAGTCGGTGATCTTGGTGATCGTGGTTTTGGCGCGATCGGATCGAAGATATTCGCGGAATGCCTGGAAAACCTTTTCGCGGTTGGAAGGGCGCTCCATGTCGATAAAATCAACAATAAGGATTCCGCCGATATCCCGGAGTCTGAGTTGGTAGGCGATCTCCTTGGCCGCCTCGAGGTTTGTTTTCAAGATAGTATCTTCGAGGTTGCTTCGGCCGACAAACTTGCCGGTGTTGACGTCGATTGCGGTGAGGGCCTCCGCCTGGTCGATGATGATATAGCCCCCCGATTTGAGCCAGACCTTCTTGCCCAACGCCCGGGAGATCTCCACCTCGATACCATAGGCGTCGAAGATCGGTTCGGAACCGTCGTAGAGGGTGACGATGTTATGCGAAAGCGGAGTAAAGGAGCTGATGAACTCCTCGATCTTCTTCTTCTCTTCGGCCGAGTCGATGACGATCCGGTCGATGTCCGGTGTGAAGAGATCCCGAATGGCACGGAGAACGGCAGACAATTCCTGGTGGACCAAGTTGGGGGCGGAAACCTTCTCCGCAGAGGAGAGGATATCTCCCCAGAGTTTGATCAGATAATCCATGTCCTGCTTGAGCTCTCTCTCACTCGCCCCCTCGCTCATTGTGCGCGCAATGAATCCACCCTGATCCCTTGGAACAATTCTCTCCAGAATACCCTTCAGTCGTGACCTGTCATTGTCGTCGGCAATTCTTCGGGAAACGCCGACATGTTTGACTGTTGGCATGTAGACCAAGAAACGACCCGGCAAACTGACATGGCTGGTGAGGCGTGCCCCCTTCGTCCCGATTGGATCACGCGCAATCTGGACAATAATCTCCTGCCCCTCCCGAACCAGCTCCTGGATTTGGGGAAGGGTCCTCGGGTGACGCCGATCGAAACGAGGCCTCTCGGGAGGTGGCTCCTCCTCCTCTGCCATTACCTCTTCAACAGCCAAATCAGGGGCGATGTCAGAGACGTAGAGAAAGGCGGTGCGCTTGAGACCGATCTCTGCAAAGGCGGCCTGCATGCCGGGGAGGACACGAACGATCTTTCCCTTGTAAACATTACCAACGAACCGGGCCTCTTGGGCCCGTTCTACAATGAGCTCGGTGATTGCCCCCCCCTCCAATCGCGCAATGCGGGTAAGGGTTGGGGAAATATTGATAATCAGCTCATTTTTCACGCCGTGAGGTCTAAATCTTTCTTCGGTTTCTTGGCAAGGGCATTCACCGCCTCAATGACGATTCCGTCAGGCAGGGTTTGGTTCAAGCGGGTCTTGATTTCCAACGGTTCCATCTCGGACCAAAGAGAGATTGTCATTATTTGATTGATTGTTTCCAATCCCACCGGGGCCGCATCCCCAAACGAGATCTTGGGGTAGGGATGAAATCCTTGTGAAAACTGAACGGGCAGCCCCGCACGGCTAACCGTTCGACGGATATGGTCCACAAATTCAAGGTGACTCAAAAAAGCCGCCGGGCCTCTCTTGGAGTAGGTGAGATGGTATAAAAATCCCCCCTCGCCCCCCTTTGACCTGTCCTGAACTTTGTCGCAGGAGAAAGCGGGATCAGAGAGATTTAGCGAGATAGGCGAATAATGCCGAATCTCCGTCGTCGTCTTTTTCTTAACCAACTTCCTATCGGGTTCGTACATCGGTAGTTCGTACGACCGATTCCTCACCTCTTTGTAATCACAAACCCCGCAAGTCGTGCATTTTCCGGTTGAGCAATCATCAACAAATGCCTCTCCAAGCGAGGCTTCATACTCCTCCCAGAGCCATTCCTTCTTCATCTCGATAAAGAGATGGTCCCACGGCAGGACCTCATCCCTTTCCCTCCTTCTCTCAACATAGAAAGTGGAATCGATACCGAGCTCTTTCCAGGCCTCCTGCCAAAGACCAAATTTGATCCCCTCATCCCACTCATCGAACCGGCATCCGTTCTCCCAGGCCTTGATAACCAGTTTTGAAAGCCGCCGATCCCCTCGGGAGAAAATCCCTTCCAGATAGGTTGTCTCTGGTCGATGGGGCTTGAGAGTGAGTCCTCGGCCCTTGATATTTGATCTTAAGAGTTTCAGTTTTCGATCGGTTTCAGAGAGGGAGTTTTGGGGCTCCCACTGAAAGGGTGTGAACGATTTTGGGACAAAGGCGGAGACGCCCAGATTGATTTCAGCCCTGCCACTGAAACGACGGGCCTCTTGGAGGCTCCTTCCCCCAAGACCGGCAATTTCTGTCACATCAAAATCGGTCTCTGTTGGAAGTCCGATCATGAAATAAAACTTCATGAGTCTCCAGCCGTTGGAGAAGACCGTCCGGACCGTTTGCATAAGGTTTTCCTCTGAATTTCCCTTGTTGATTATCTGTCGCATTCGGTCGGTTGCCGCTTCGGGGGCGATCGTAAAGCCGGTTTTTCGAACCCGCTTGATCTCTTCCATCATTGCCCCTGTCAGCTGTTCAACACGTGTAGCCGGGAGCGAGATGGCAACGTTGTTTTTGCCGTGTTCATTCATAAGCTCCTTGAGAAGGGGTGTGACACAATCATAATCGCCGATGGAGAGTGAGACGAGACTGACCTCCTCCTGGCCCGTTGCCTTGATCTGTTCCCGAACGATCTCTTTTATTGTCTCCGGCGAGCGTTGTCGTTCCGGCCGGTCGATGTAGCCAGCCTGACAAAAACGACAGCCACGAACACAACCACGCTGCACCTCAACGCCGACACGATCATGGATCACTTTTGTGTGTGGGAGGATCGGTTTTTTAGGGTAGTAGGCCTTGTTCAGATCAGAGACAACCCGTTTGCGGACTCCGGTGTAGCCTTCAAGAAGCGGTTTAATCTCCTGGAGGGTCCCATCCTTTTTGTAGATCGGTTCAAAAAAAGAGGGGATGTAGAGGCCCGGGATTTGAGATAAATCCTGCAATAGGGCCTTTTTTGTTGGTAGGGGTGCTGCTTGCTGCACCCTACTTGAGGGCGCCCCTACAGCTGATTGTTTCAACCGTCTCACCACATCGCAAATCTCCAGGATCGCCTCTTCGCCATCTCCGATCAGGATTGCGTCGAAAAAATCGGCAACCGGTTCGGGATTATAGGCGCCTGTGCCGCCTCCCAGGATGAGTGGAAACGATTCATCCCGATCTTTTGAGTAGAACGGGATCCCACCGAGGTTGAGGACGCTCAGGATATTGGTGTAGGTCAATTCAAACGGGATGGTGATCCCCAGAATATCGAGCTCGTTCAGCGGGATTTTTGATTCGAGCGTCGTGAGGGGTAGGCCTTTCTCTCTTAGCTGATTTTCCATATCAGGCCATGGGGCGTAGACCCTCTCACAGGCAATCTTGGACTGATCATTCAAGAGGTGGTAAAGGATCTGTGTGCCGATGTGGCTCATCCCAATCTCATACGCATCCGGATAGCAAAGCCCGACTTTTAATGTGACCTTTGAGAGATCTTTACGGACTGAATTGATCTCATCCCCCAAATAACGGGAAGGGCGACGAACCTGCGGCAGAATTTTAAAGAAGTCGTTCATGGGAACCTCTAATAACCCAAGTTTTTCGGGCACCTTGAAAAACAGCCCAGATGCAAGGCGCCCGCAAGACCGTGACCGGAGCGTACTTTCGTGGTACGTGAGGACGCGGACGAAGCGGGCAACACAGCAGATGGGTAGTTTTTAGAGGTGCCCTCATGACAATCCCCTTGTCGGGGAGGGGCAGATTAATATAGGCAGCTTAAGCGTGTCCAGAAGAGAACCCAAGATGATGAAGCTCCTTGAGAAATTTGGGGCTGTTCTGACAAACGGCCATTTTGTTTACACCTCGGGTAAACATGGGTCGGCTTACATCAATAAGGATGCCCTCTATCCCCATACCACTGTTATTTCCCGTTTATGTCGTGAGTTGGCCAAAAAATTTTCACGTTCACCAGTAGAAGTGGTTGTGGCACCGGTGGTTGGTGGGGTGATCCTCTCACAGTGGGTAGCTCATCACTTGAGCCGGATGAAAAAACGGGAGGTTCTGGGCGTTTATGCCGAAAAATCCGCGGACGGTTTCATTTTGAAAAGGGGATATGATCGTTTGGTTTCCGGCAAGAAGGTTCTGGTTGTGGAAGATATCCTCAATACGGGAGGGTCGGCAAAAAAAGTGGTAGAGACCGTTCGCTCTGCCGGTGGGGTTGTGATCGGAGTGGGGGCGCTCGTGAATCGAGGTGGTGTGATCGCCAAAGATCTTGGTGGTGTTCCAAAGGTCTTTTCGCTCGTTGAACTCCCTCTCGAAGCCTGGGAGGCAAACGAGTGTCCGTTGTGTGTCCGACAACTCCCCATCAATACCGAAGTGGGGAAGGGGAAGAGATAAGAGCTTTTAAACAAAAAATCGGATCTTGGGGTCCGGGTTCGGTCGGGTCACCTCAACGAAAGTCGATTTTTTGGATGTGAGGGTTTTCAGAAGCTTTCCTTGCCCCGCTTTTTCCATCTCGTAAATTTCAATTTTGAGATCGGATTGAGAGGAGCAATAATGAAAACAAGGGGCCTCTTGAGGTGTAAGTGAGCGGAAGGCGATTGTACCTCTTTCTTGTCCTGTTATATCTCCAACAATCCGAATCTTGCCCTTCGTTGCCTCAAAGGTCCAACGATTGACATCGAATCGGCTCTTGGCCCGCCACCAATTCCATGGAGCCGGGAGGGAATAATCTTTGTCGTCACAGCGGAGTTTAAAGAGCGTGAGAAGCCTCTTTTTCATTCCGATCCGTTGTTCAAAAGAACAGCCCTCAAAATAGCCGTTGGGATCCTCCTGAAAACCGGTACAGCCTGCCCAAAGGCTTGGGCACGACTCTATCTTACCCCAGGAGTGATATTGATTGGCCGGTAGTGAGTCGAGGTGAATGCTTCTCTCTCCCAAGGTTACCTCACCACTTACGTGGCACAAATGCTGTGGAATATTACGCTTCACGGAGATCCAGGGGAGATAGTTGGCGGCAAACGGGAAGGGATTGAGGGAGTCTTGGGCCTCGTGAATTTTGAGTTCCCAGGTCATCTTTTCTCCATGGGACTGGAGTTCGCCACGGGTTCCCGAATGAAAGAGGGCACAGGATCGCAGGGCAAGGTAAAAGATATTTCGCTCCAGATGCACCTCCTCGATCGGGATTGAAAGACGGTGAAAACGGTTCTGTTGGGGATTTTTGGAATCAAAAAACATCCCGATCAGCATCGCTTCAGCGGCTCTGATTTTCGGATTGATCAACTGAAAACGAAACCAGAACGATTGTTCATTCAATCGATCCAGGCACGTGATGTCATAGCTTTCAATAAACGGTTTTTGGTTTAAGTTCCAACGGGGAAGATTCTCACGTTCTGGTTTAAGAATTGGCATAAGGTGTGGCGGTTAGATCGTAGGGCCCTGCATTTTGGATCAAGACGTCACAAAATTGACCTGCCAGGGAGCGCCCCCCTTCCAGATAAATTCTTCCATCAATCTCAGGGGCTTCCCATTCACTTCGTCCCCAGCCGCGATTTTCGTCGGATGATTCTTCTACCAAGAGTCGTATTCTGGAGCCGATTCGCCCACGATTCTTTTTGAGACTAATCGATTGTTGGAGTTTCATTAAAATTTCACGGCGCTCCCTCATAATCTTTGGAGAGAGCTGATCTGGCAAGGTGGCGGCAGGTGTCCCTTCCTCCTCCGAAAAGGTGAAGACCCCGACTCTCTCCAGTTTCGTTTCCTTAAGGAAACGGTATAATTCGTCGAACTCGTCGTCAGTCTCGCCAGGGTAACCGACGATCAATGTCGAACGAATGGCGATGTTCGGTATCTTTTTACGAAGCCTTTCAACAAGACTCCGGATGTAGTCACCGTTAGAGCCGCGTCGCATCGATTTTAGGATCCGGTTATTGATGTGCTGAAACGGGATGTCGACGTAGCGGCAGAAATTTTCAGAAGAGGCGATTATGTTGATCAACTCATCTGAAAATCTCAAAGGGTAGGCATATAGGAGGCGGAGCCAGTGGTTGCCGGCGATTTTGGCAAGTTCTTCAAACAATTTTTCAATGGTGGTTCCGTCATGGAGGTCGCACCCATAGTCGGTGGTATCTTGTGCGATCAGATTAAACTCTTTAACTCCGATCAGTTTTAAATTTTTTATCTCAGTGACAATATCTGCGATAGAACGACTCCTCTGTTTGCCCCGCAGCTTTGGGATGATGCAAAAACTGCAGGTGTGGTTGCAGCCCTCAGCAATCTTGACATACGCTGTATGCGCGGCTGTGGCCAAAAGACGAGGAGTATCGGCTTGATGAACGTAAAGCGGTTTGTGGATGTATTCTCGATTGGGGAGATCCGACAAAATCTCTGCAATTTTGGGGTAGTCGTTCGTTCCAATAAACAGATCAACCTCGGGGAGTTCCTTTGGGAGTTCGCCTTGATACCTTTGCGAAAGGCATCCGGCAACGACTAGTTTTTTACAGTGCCCGCTCTCTTTTTCTTGGGCAAGGTTAAGAATCGCATCGATCGACTCCTTTGCGGACGCCTGCAGAAATCCGCAGGTGTTGACAACAATAACCTCTGCCTCAGAGCGATCGGTCGTAATCTGATACCCCTGCGAGGCGAGTGTCCCCAACATGATCTCTGAATCAACCAGATTCTTGGGGCAACCCAGACTTTGAAGATAAACCTTCTTAGGTGTAGCTATAGACGCCGCGTCCTGTCTTCTTGCCATACCATCCGCTCTCTACATATTTCCGAAGCAGCGGGCAAGGGCGGTATTTGCTGTCACCAAAGTCGCGATGGAGAACTTCGAGGGCCGCGAGTGTCACATCCAGCCCGACAAAATCAGCCAAGGTGAGTGGTCCCATCGGGTGGTTGGCGCCGAGTTTCATGACTTCATCAATCGTCTTGGCGTCAGCGACTCCCTCCTGAAGGAGGTAGAACGCCTCGTTGATCATCGGAAGTAGGAGCCGATTCACCGCGAAACCGGGGGCGTCTTTAACAGCGGCGGGACTCTTTCCCATTGCCTTGGCGGTTTCAAAGGCGGCCGCATAGGTTTCATCCGATGTTTGTAGCCCTCGGATAATTTCAACGAGCGCCATGAGTGGAACCGGGTTGAAGAAGTGCATTCCGACAAAACGGTCCGGTCGACCACTGGCTGTGGCGAGCTGCGTAACAGAAATGGAAGAGGTGTTTGTAGCAAAAAAGGCCTCTTTTTTCACGAGTCCGTTCATC
The DNA here is from genome assembly GCA_016180855.1 of Deltaproteobacteria bacterium. Taxonomy (NCBI): domain Bacteria; kingdom Pseudomonadati; phylum Myxococcota; class Myxococcia; species Deltaproteobacteria bacterium. The sequence continues at coordinate 84,458 of JACPAL010000002.1, forward strand.
TCTCGGAAGAGGGATCTCTTCTGATCGGTGTTTTCTGTGATCGCCTCGATCAGGAGATCGACCGTGGCAAGATCCTGATACCCTCGACAGGATTTAAGATTTTGACGGGCCGATTTCTTCTGATCTGTTGTGAGCTTCCCCTTTTCAATCAGCCTCTCCCAATTCTTCTCAATTTTTCCGATCGCGGCATTGGTTTTGGGGTCATCAATGTCACGGATCCAGACCTCGAATCCGGATTGAGCCGCCACTTGTGCAATACCATGTCCCATCGTCCCGACACCGATGATCCCGATCTTTTTGATTGTCATATAATAAACCTCCTTCATTAATCTCCTCCTCTTATGTTAAGAGGGGGAGGTCTCACCGTATGGTGAGACGGGGGGAGTTATGATGCATCCCCGAAGTTTTTTGTTCCTTTTCTTTTTGCATTAACCAACACAGCCATATTTCCCGGCGGGTGTCTGTTTTCGCTCATCAGTTGATGGGCCAAGCCGGTCTCTTCAAATGAAAAGGTTTCGGAAAGGCATGGATCGACTTTCTTTTCGATGATGAGATTGTTAATCCCCCGCGCCTGCTCATCGTTTGCGAAGTGAGACCCCTGAAGCCTTTTCTGACGCATCCAATGGTAACGAAGGTCGAGGGTGGCATTGAAGCCTGAAGTGCCGGCGCAGATGGCAACCATTCCCCCGGTATCGCAGACGAACATGGAGGTTGGTATCGTTCCCTCACCCGGGTGCTCGAAAACAATCGCCGGATTTTTCTTCTCCCCAACAATCTCCCAGATCGCCTTGCCAAATGAACGAACCCCCTCAAACCATTTTGAATAGCCTTCCTTGTCCTTCCAATGGGGCATCATTCCCCAATGATCAAAATTCTTCCGGTTGATTGCCCCCTTGGCCCCCAGTTTCACGCAATAGGCTATTTTTTCGTCGTCAGAGACGACCGCTATGGGTATCCCGCCGGCCGCCTTGACAACCTGAATCGCCATAGAGCCAAGACCACCTGAACCTCCCCAAATGAGAACGACGTCTCCCTTTTGAACCGTATTTCCGGACCATCCGTGGAGCATGCGATAGGCGGTCGCTCCTACAAGCATGTAGCAGGCGGCTGCCTCCCAGGAGAGATGTTTCGGTTTAGGAAGACATTGGTGATCCTGAACACGAGTGAATTGGGCAAAACTTCCCCAATTGGTTTCATAACCCCAGATCAATTGAGATGGGGCAAGCATCGGATCTTTTCCTGCTACGATCCAGGGGTCGTTTCTGTCCCACCACCCGCAATGGACCACGACCTCATCTCCCACTTTGACACTGTGGACATTTTTTCCAACAGCCCATACGATGCCGGAGGCATCACTGCCTCCAATATGAAAGTCCTCCTCTGCCTCTTTTTTGGAGTGGAGTCGTACGACATCAACTGGCAGACCACGAGCCGCCCAGACATTGTTGTAGTTGATTCCGGCGGCCATAACGTAAACAAGGACTTCATCTGGACCGATCGATGGCACTGGCATTGTCTCAAGCTTGAAGGCATCCTTTGGCTCTCCAAACCGACTCTGGCGGATCACCTGGGCATACATTTTTTGTGGAACAACTCCTGGCGGTGGTGTCTCTCCTAAGGCGTAGATCTCTTTGACCATTGTCCCCCCTCTAAGCCTGTCAACCTAGTCGTTTTTTTCTGATTCCGTCAAGGGGACTTAAATCGGTAGTCGTTTAATGCGTCATCATAAAGGTATGCAGCTAAGATCGCTCCAGACACAACCAAGGCCGCAGACAAAAGGGCGAAACCAAGCTTCAAGTTCTTTATGCGAGTGCCCACGTCGGTAATCCAGTCCAGGTACTCACCGTTTCTCAGAATATGTCTTGTGGCAGCATCGGGCTGCCACCGTGATCGGAAACTAGGTAAGAAACACAAGGCCTCTATCCCTCCAATCGCCCCTCCTGCAAATACCGCCAGCCTCATGCGCCGATTGTGTGCCTCCCTCTCTCTCCGAAGTCCTTGATAGACATTTGAGTGAAACACCTGAGGGGTGGTCGGTGTAGAGCAGAGTGCCCGTGCGAGTTTGTCTGGATCAGTCGGTATCTCTGCCATTTCCGGGATACCATCCCGGTCCCCCAAATTATCAATGGCTCGGCAGGCGGTCATCATCTTGGCGCAGCCAGGTATTCTTAATTGTCCCATAAATCCTCCTTGTTTGGTGACCCCTCTTAATCCAAGGGGCACTGTATGCTTTTTCGGTCCTCCTGACTTACAGTTGTGAAATCCGATGCAAAAGGCTCAAGAAATCGGTCTCTGGGGAGACCACTTTTTTAGGTTTTTCAACGCAACCACTTGCTGTGGCATGCGATAGCCTCTTTAAGAAATAAGGAGGGGGGTATGATGTCTAAATTTCAATTAGTAGGACGTCTGGTCGGATGCGTGGTGGCACCTCTGGCTCTTATTGCCTGTGCCTCCACTGGGGACAGGAGAGACGATCCGCCTCTTCCCCCGGGCGATTCCTATGTCAAGACCGCAATCCGTCGGTTTCAGTATCAGTGTCTCAACCCGGTCGGTGTTCTTCCGGGCACCTTGAGTTGCAGCGACCAGATGGAGGTTATGAGGCGAACAGTTCAGGAATCGGGGCCCGGTCGCTTTCAATGTGAAACAGGAGAAGACCAGCTTGTCTGTGAGTCTTCATGGTTAGCGTTTTATCCCGGTCTCACGGCGCATGATGTCGCCTCGCGGATGATTCGTAAGGTGGGTGGTGATTTTGGGGCGGCGGGGAACTATCTCGATTCCTCTAATAACCCTCTTAGCGGCGAGGCGGATCGATTGCTGAACAACCAGTTTCAGAAGATCCGGGAGGCGAATGAGAGAGGTGAGATTAGGACCTTTGGTATCGTCGGCCTTGTTATGGAGCAGCGTGGGGGTGTTATCGGTTATTCTCTCCAGGTCTACAGCCAGCCTTTATAACAGGGCAACACTCTCCGCGAGAATCTGGTTTAGTTCGTAATCCTTCGGGGTGAATATCTTCTTGACCCCCATTCGCTTCAGCTTCCTCTTGTCTGATTCCGGGATGATGCCTCCGACAATGACAGGAAGACGGCTCATTTTTTCTTTTTTAAGGCGCAACATGATATCAGAAACAAGCTTAAGATGAGAACCGGAGAGAATGGAGAGTCCGAGGAGATGAACTCCTTCATCTCTTGCGGCGGCGACAATCTGCTCCGGAGTGAGACGGATCCCCTGGTAGATCACCTCAAACCCCGCATCACGTGCACGAAGGGCGATCTGTTCAGCGCCGTTAGAATGACCGTCTAAGCCCGGTTTGGCAATCAAGAGACGAATTCGTCCTTTAATCTTTCGACTTTTTGCCTCGACTTGCAAACGGAGTTGGTGGAAAGCCTCTGAATCAGAGGAGTCGGATCGTTGACCACCAATCCCTGTTGGGGCGCGGTACTCGCCAAAAACCTCTCTCAAGGCAAAGGTCCATTCCCCTGTCGTAACGCCAGCACGGGCGCACTCAATTGAGGCTGGCATGATATTGTCGGTCCCCTGTGCCGACTCCATCAGGCGATTTAAGGCAGATCGGACCTTCTTTTCATCCCGGGAGGCGCGGTGCCGCTCCAGTTGTCTGATCTGTTCTCGTTCCGCCTGTATATTGACCTTTAAAAATTCTTCCCTTCGTTGTCCCATTAATGGTGATTTTTCTGATTCAGTAAAACAGTTGACACCGACGACCTTTTGTTCCCCCGTTTCAATCCTTTTTAAACGGTTGCGATTTGAAGAGACGAGGGACTGTTTCATGTAGTCGAGTCCCTTCAGGGCACCGCCCATCGCCAGTATCTTGTCCAATTCGGCGCTGGCCTCTGTCACGAACCGGGCTGTTCGCTCCTCAACGATCTGGGATCCATTGAAAAGATCGGTGTACTCCAGCAGATCGGTTTCATAGGCGAGAATCTGCTGGATCCGGAGACTCCATTGCTGGTCCCATGGGCGCGGAAGGCCTAGCGCCTCATTCCAGGCGGGGAGCTGGATCGCCCGGGCCCTTGCCTCTCTTGAGAGGGTGACCCCCAACGTTTCCAGGATGATCCGGATGATGTTGTTCTCCGGCTGTTTTTCAGTCAGTCCCAGTGAGTTTACCTGGACGCCGTAACGAAGGCGACGGTATTTCGGATCTTCGACACCATAACGTGTTCGTGTGAGTTCATCCCATAATCGGACAAAGGCTCGCATCTTGAAGATCTCTTCAATGAAACGGATGCCGGAATTCACAAAGAACGAGATGCGGCCAACCACCTCAGGGAACAAGGCCGTCGGCACTTTTTGAGACTCCCTGACCGCATCAAGAACGGCGATTGCATTGGCCAACGAGAAGGCGATCTCTTGGATCGGTGTCGCGCCAGCCTCCTGCAGATGATAGGAGCAGATGTTGATTGGATTCCACTTGGGGACTTCACGGACCGTAAAGGCAATGATATCGGTCATAAGGCGCATCGAGTGTTCTGGTGGAAAAATATGGGTCCCGCGTGAGAGATACTCCTTGATGATGTCATTTTGGGTTGTTCCCTGGAGTTCCTTTCGGTCAGTTCCCTGTTCTTCAGCCACTGCGATGGTGAGGGCCAGAAGCCAAGCGGCCGTGGCGTTGATTGTCATCGAGGTATTCATTTTTCCGAGTGGAATGTCATTAAAGAGCGTTTGCATGTCATGGATATGTCCGATCGGCACACCGACCTTCCCAACCTCTCCTTTGGCAAGGGGGTGATCGGCATCATAACCGGTCTGGGTGGGGAGATCGAAGGCAACGGATAACCCCGTTTGACCTTTCGCCAAATTCGTCTTGTAAAGCTGGTTGGAGGCCTTGGCCGAGGTGTGGCCTGAATAGGTCCTTATCAGCCAAGGAGATTCTTTGTGGGCCGGCATTTTTTTGACCTTAGTACTTCGACTCGTAATGACTATGACGTATATACAAAGCCAAAAAAATCAACAAAATTACTCGCTCAGCACTAGTCCTGAGTAAATAAATTCGTGGTGGTGTTGGTGGCGAGGATTGACATACCATCCACGGTATGAGATAAAGGCCCGGAGAGTAATTGACCGTATGAGGAGTGTCCAGAAGCATAGTGCTCGTGACCTCTTTATCGGTGCCCAACCATAAGGAGGTATCATGGGCAAGAGACTGTACGTAGGCAATCTGCCTTTCACTGTAACCAGTGACCAACTCAGGGAGCATTTCTCCCAGCACGGGACGGTCGAGACAGCGGAAGTTGTTATGGACCGTTTTTCGGGCCGTAGCAAGGGCTTCGGCTTTGTCGAAATGTCGACAGACGAAGAGGCTCAGGCAGTGATTGGCAAGCTGAATGGGCAGGACTTTAGCGGTCGGCAGTTGACCGTTAATGAGGCCCGTCCGAAGACCGAGGGTGGTGGCGGTGGTGGTGGTCGAGACCGCTTTCCCCGAGAGGGTCGTGGCGGTGGTGGTGGTCGTCCCTCACGCGATCGAAGATGGTAATTGGATCTTGTCTAAAGAAGATCTCATCAAATTCGAAGGTCGCATAACCGATGCAACAGGTGGTGGTCAGTACATCGTGGCCCTGGATAACGGGGCCACGGTGACCACCAAGCTTTGTGGCAAGATGAAGCGTTTTAAAATCAGGGTTATTGCTGGTGACCAGGTAACCGTTGGTGTCTCACCCTACGATCCGACACATGGATTGATTCTTCACAGGGCCAAGTAGAGTTCATTTCAAATCATAAGCAAGAATGACGATAATCATCTTGATCTTCCTCTCTCGCTCGTCTTAAATAAAATGTTTATGATAAACATACAAACCTTTGGTGTTATCGGAGCGGGGCAGATGGGGGCCGGGATTGCCCAGTCCGCTGCCCAGTCAGGTCTTAATGTTGTCCTTGTCGACCTGAAGGAAGAGTTTTTCAAAAGAGAATCCGGGTGAGTACCCAGATGAACAATTTTGCAGAATGTGACTTTGTTGTTGAGGCGGTGACCGAGAACGAACCGATCAAGTTCCAGATTTTTTCGGATCTTGATAAGATCTGCCGACCGGATGTGGTTCTGGCAACAAACACCTCGTCAATTTCTATTACTCGTCTTGCCGGCAAGACACGGCGCCCTTCTCAGGTAATCGGTATGCACTTCATGAATCCGGTTCCGATGATGGAGCTCGTTGAAATTATCCGTGGGCTCCAGACGTCTGATGCAACCTATCAGCAAACAAGGGGACTTGCCGAAAAAATGGGAAAGACGACTGTTCTTTCCAAAGACTCCGCTGGCTTTATTGTCAATCGGATCCTTGTTCCGATGATCAACGAAGCAATCTACGCCCTTCATCAGGGGATTGGAACCGTGGAGGATATTGACAACGCCATGAAACTCGGTACCCACCAGCCGATGGGGCCGTTAGCCTTGGCGGATCTGGTGGGTCTCGATACCGTCCTCTCCATTCTGGAGGTCTTTCACGGATCGTTTGGTGATAAGTTTAAACCTTGCCCCCTTCTCAAGCAGTACGTCGATGCCGGTTGGCTTGGGAGAAAGACGGGACGGGGATTCTACAATTATTTGTAACGGTTGCCAGCGCCTTTCTCTTACACTAAGAGGGGGTGTGAGCTATGGCTTGTACCCTTTTTGAAAAAATTTGGAATTCACATATCGTCTCTGAGGTCGACGGCACCACACTTCTTTATATTGATAGGCACCTGGTCCACGAAGTAACAAGCCCACAGGCGTTTGAGGGGTTACGCCTTTCCCATCGTAAGGTGAGAAGAGCCGATCTCACGTTTGCCACGATGGACCACAACATTCCCACAGTTGATCGTTTCAACATTCGGGATGAAATTTCCCGTGCCCAGATAGAGGCACTCACAAAAAACTGTCGGGAATTCGGTATTACCCTTTACGATTTAAAGAGTAACCTTCAGGGGATTGTTCATATTATCGGTCCGGAGCTTGGCTTGACACTTCCCGGCAGAACGATTGTTTGCGGTGACAGTCACACTTCCACTCATGGAGCCTTTGGTGCGCTTGCCTTCGGTATTGGCACGAGTGAGGTGGAGCATGTTCTGGCCACTCAATGTCTCCGCCAGAAACGCCCCAGGACGTTCTGTATTGAGTTTAGTGGTCAGCTTCCAAGAGGTGTTACGGCCAAGGACATGATTCTCAAATTGATTGGATTGATCGGAACGGCGGGGGCGACGGGGCATGTTTTGGAATATACAGGGTCTGCCATTCGGTCTCTTTCTATGGAAGGGCGCATGACCGTTTGCAATATGAGCATCGAGGCGGGTGCCAAGGCGGGAATGATTGCGCCGGATGAGATAACCTTTGAATATATTGCGAGGGGAGATCGGCCCTTCGCCCCGAGAGGCCAAGAGATGGAGGAGGCGATCCGGCTCTGGAAAGCGCTTCCGTCGGATCCTGATGCCGTCTTTGATCGTAACATCACTCTTGATGCAAAAAACATTGCTCCGCAGGTGACTTGGGGAACAAATCCGGGAATGGTTGTTGATGTCGATGGTGTCATCCCATCACCAGACAATATCCCTGGGGTTTTAAAGAGGGATGCCGAGCATGCCCTTGAATACATGGGGCTTCGACCTGGAACTAAACTGACAGAGATTCCTGTCGACATTGTCTTTATCGGCAGTTGTACGAACGGTCGAATCGAAGACCTCCGGGCTGCTGCCAATATTTTTAAAGAGCGGCATATTTCAAAAAAGGTTCGAACGTTGATTGTCCCTGGCTCTCAACAGGTCAAGAGACAGGCAGAGGCGGAAGGTTTGCACAAGATATTTTTGGAGGCCGGGGCCGAGTGGCGGGAGTCGGGCTGTAGTATGTGTCTCGGGATGAATCCTGATCAGCTCAAAGAGGGGGAGAGATCGGCTTCCACCTCAAACAGAAACTTTGAGGGGCGACAAGGAAAAGGTGGGCGAACCCATCTCGTGAGTCCCGAGATGGCCGCCGCGGCGGCGATTGAGGGACGGTTTGTGGATGTGAGGAAGTGGAAATGACCCCCCTCACCCCGTAGAAATACTTATGGTTGGTCATTTTAAATTGTACTAATTGAAAGTTAATAAACCATATCACGAAGATAGAGGCGGGTGAGGGATGCAATCATTCAAATCACATCGCGGTAAAATAGCGACGCTTGACCGCGCTAACATTGACACCGATCAGATCATCCCAAAACAGTTTTTGAAGTCGATTCGACGAACGGGTTACGGGGAAAACATTTTTTTTGACTGGCGGTATCTTGCCGACGGAAATCCAAACTCCGATTTTGAATTGAACGCCCCTCATTTTCAGGGCGCTTCCATTCTGGTTACAAGAAACAATTTCGGCTGCGGCTCTTCCCGAGAACACGCGGTCTGGGCGGTTCAGCAGTACGGCTTCAAGGTTGTCATCGCTCCGCGTAAGGGTGAGATTCCGGCTTTTGCCGATATCTTTCATAATAACAGTGTCAAGAATGGTCTCCTCAATGTAGAGCTCAAGGAGGCGGAGGTGGATGAGATTTTTCAGATGGTTGACCGCTATGAACGGCTTGAGGCGACGGCCAATCTGGAAGAGCAGCGCGTGACCCTGCATCTGCCCGAAGAGATCTCCTTTCATTTTGAAATCGATCCCGTTGTCAAACGGCACCTGATCCGTGGTTTGGATGAAATTGGCCTCTCTCTGCAGCATGAAAAGGAGATTGCTGCCTTTGAAAAAAGGCATGATCCACACCGACGAAGGTAATCTTGGAAACACCGGTACCTTTTAACCCCCAATCTCCACGTTATACGGATCGTCGATTTCCCGCTTACCGTTTTATTCAGGGGATTACACCCCATCCCCGCCGTGATCCCAAGGGGTACTCTTACGGTCAGCCAGAATCTCAAATCTCATTTTTACCTCCAGAACAATGGAGACAGAATGAAGAGTATCTCTACGGTATCGATCTCTACAATTTTAACTACTGGTGGGAGGCGCATGAGGCGTGGGAGTTGGTCTGGAAAACAACCGGCAAAACTGATGATCAAGGTCGATTGTTACAAGGATTGATTCAGATTTCGGCCGGGATGATTAAATGGTGGGCCGGCTATTCTGACGGGATGAGGAAATTATTTCGAGAAGGGGTAGAGAAGATTCAGTCCTTACCCGAGCCTCATTTCATGGGGCTCGATCTTCTTACCTTTATTAATGCCATAAGGCAGTTTCAGAAACAGTTGCGTCCGCAGAACTACCCGTTTATTCATCTCTTTTTCAATAAAATAGACAAGTGGAGTTGTAAGAAACTTTAGGGAATCATTGCCGAAAAGCGGCCCGTGCCTCCCTTTGACGCAAATCTGGAGCGGTCGTCCCATGCCGCCCGTGGCTATTCGGGCTTCCCTTCCGCCTACCCACAATCCGGGGAAGAATTTTTGGGAAGCCTGAAAACCGAATACGGCTCTTTGCAAAGCTGGTGGGGGCTTACGAAATCGGCCTTTACCTATCTTGCTCCGGTTGTTGCGATCGGTTCGGGTGGGATGTTGGCCGGGGGAAGATTATTCGAGTGGATTGCCCGGACAAGGCCCAATCTTCTTCAGAGAGGTGGAGGGGTCCTCAATCGCGGAAATTTTCAACTCACCTTTGACGAACTCACCTCCGCCTGGCTCTGGACCGGGATCTTTCGTGCCAGGAATGGGGATGAGTCTTACGGAGAGGCATCCGCCAAGGACTGCGGGGAGGGGATCATGGCCCGAACCTTCTTGAACAAGAGTTTGCAAAGGGTGACGGGTGGTCCGGTCAACCAACATTTCGTCCGTTTTGTCATGATGCCTGGTTTCATGGCGCTCGGTGGCTGGCTTGCCGAGGCAACGATTGAAAGCAAAAAGAGTTATCGGGAATTCATGACCGCCAGTTGGGGATGGGAACTCGGTTACCGGTTTGTTGGTGCCTTTTCGATGATGCATGTTCAATCGAATCTCTTGCGATTACCGAAACTGGCTGGGCTGCCTTCATTGCATGCGGATGATTGGAGTTTTGTCCGGCGTGAGACGTTAAGGCAGCAATGGCCATTGGCCCTCGGAAGCCCCCTTTTAGAAAGGGGGGGCGAGAGGGGATTCTCCCAGCAATTTGCCTATGCACCTGCCCTTACTATCCTCCCGACCCTTGAGATAATTTTTCACGGGATCAAAGAGGCCGTGCAACGACCGGCGCCTGAGGTCGATCCAAGAATGCGGGAGAGAGGATGGCAAGAGGCGTTTGTTGGTGCGACCAGGATCGAGAACGAAGGAGAGGCGGCGGAGGTTATCCATTATCTTCTCAGAGATTCCGGCCTCCCACGTGACGATCAAATGGGCAATTTCGTCCGGGGAATTTTGAGGCGGTTCCCCTGGAATAATAGTCTCAAGGGCTTGGTCGATCGCCAGTATCATTCACTCATTCAACAGTGGATTGGTGGGAGGAGAAAGATTGTCAGGGCGACGCCCGATGTTGAGGAATCGGTCACAGATCCTCGTGAGAGGGAGGCGATTCAGCGTCGGATGGACGAGTTGATGCCTAGAAGAACACCGGAACAGGCACTGGATGAGATCCTGCGGAATCCGGGTGATTACAACAAGGATGACGTCCAGATTTTTTTGGGGTGTCTGTTAAGCGCTGACTGGCAGACACTCCACAGGATTGGTTGGGGTCTCCATGGCTCCCCCTTTGATGATCTTGATCCGACACGTCGCCCTTTATTGATCGAAGAGGATCCCGATGTTCAGATGATGCGATTGGCGCTCCACCCGGTTCGTCTGAAAAGGATTATTGAATTGGTGACGCCTGAGATCGCCTTTATCTGCCTTCTACAAAGAAGCTCTTGCGAGGTCCCAGAAGAGGATCCGAGGACCCCACTGCCACAGTTGAACTTCCTCCTCACCCATCATCCCGATGCCGTGAAGAAGATCGTTACGGATCTCTACAGTTATGTCGGTCTTGACCTAGATATTGCCTATGAGGGGAAAAACTTTCGTGATTTCATGCTCCCCTCTCCCGATGATCCGCCCGACCTGATTTTAAGGAAACTGGAATTGGCGCCACTCTTCGTCGCCTCACTCGCGGAGGATTTTCATGATGCCCAGGCAGAACTATTTCTACGCGCGTTTAATGCCAGGATTGACCGCCTTGCGGTCCAACTGACATTAGCCTTCACTGATGTTGATCCGGCCCTGGATGGGGTACGTGCCGCGGTTGGGTCGGCCCTGCTCCGGTTTTCTGAAAATCTGGTCCAGGCGAGGAGGACACTCTGGAACTCCTGCGACTATGCGCGGGAGAAATTTGATCGGGAGTATGGTTCCTATTTCAAGGCGCTCGATAACCTCTCTCTTCGTCTTGCGGAACACGCTGTCCCGGCCGTTTTTCATCTGGCTGTAGTTCATCAAAATGTTTCTCATCTCATTCCAACGCTCCGATGGATTATGCAAACCAAGCCGCTGCTTTGTCGTGAAGGGGTTGCAAAGTTTTGGAAGATGTTTTCGATCTTCCCTTCGGCGACCCGCCTTGAGATTGAATCGAGGCTTGCCGAGTTTCAGACCCAAGATTCCTTTCGGGCCCTTTATATCACCTTGGCCCTCGCCTCTGTGAATGAGAAGGCGTTGGTCTTTGCCGGGGAACTCCTCCCAAGGCTCTCTCTACAGGATGACAGGGCTCTTTTTTCGCGGTGGGAAAAACTCATGATCGAGTTTGGCGCTGCCTTTGGGATCGCACGACACACGCTTGACTCCGTTGATTTAACCGATCGGTCGGCGGAGGTTCATATCCAAAGGCTCGAGGTAGAATTTAGAAACAATCTCCTGGGTCCGCTGGTCGATGTCGTTGGTCTGAACGCTGACGAGGCGGCGGCCTTCAGGGCCAGTTATGAACGTCATCCTGAGGTATGGTGGCGTGAAGATCTCATCAAACATATCGCCTTGGTCTCTCAATTTTCAGAACCACTGGGGCGTGAGGCGTTAAAGCGTCTTGTTCTGCAGTTGTCACGCGCCGAGATACGGGAGGGTCGTTTTGTGACGGATCGCTATGACTATCTGCGAAAGATTTATGGGGATGTCTTTGTAGACCAGTTTGCAGAAAATCGGAGATACGAGCTGGACGAAGTGGCTGCCTCCCGGGAGAGAAAAAGTGAGGAGGAGAGGCAAAGCAGCCTCTATCGTGAGACCCTTGCTGAATTGGAACAACTTTGGATTACGGTTGGACCGACGGTTGCGGAGACGGAGAGAGAGATCGACCATGTTTTTGAGGTAGAGACGATTGATCTTCGCCTTCCCGCCCCTCAGCAACGCGAGAAACAGAGCCAGATTCGTAATAAACTGGCACGGTTGGTTCATGACCTTCGCGACGGAAATCCGGTTGAGCAGAAGGATCTTCAGGCGATCCTCTCATTTTTTCAAAGAGATCTGGGACCATTCCACACAGAGATCGATACCACGCTCGTTGAATCGATCGGCGTTTTCAAGAGGCTCCTTCGCTATACGGAAGAGATCAATCGCTTTCCAGTCTCTGAGTCGGCCCCTGACGGTTATATAGAGGTTACAGACGATCCGGGTCTCATGTTTACACGCGGGAATTACCCCTCCAAGACCTGCCATCGGACAACTGAAAGAAAGAATTTTAATTTCAACGGTGAGATCCCCAACCCTGTCTTTCTGGGACAGTTTAAATTGCTTCGACTCATCCTGACTGAAAATGGGGAGAGGGTAGAGGGGAGGATGCTTGTTGAAATTTCTGGCCCTCCAGAGGCGCCGGTTTTGCGTGGGACGAATCTTTACTCCAACGGTTTCAGGCTGGCCGAATTGATGCAAGCGGCCGTCAGGCTTTATGGGGGGCAATTGGGTATTTCAAAAGAAAGGATTTTTCTCCCCGATGAGCAGGAGACGAAAGGGACAAAGCCGCCAATACCGATCGATCCGAGGGATCATTTTCCGGGGATGTTTGCACTATTGAGGGAGTAACCTGCAGGAGCCTGCAAAGCTCGTCAAGGTTCTGCGCCTTCATCGCCATCGATCTTAAGGTTGCGGCCCCTGAGATGTTTCGCAGGTAGCCTGAGAGATGTTTTTTGACCCCCTCGAAGTGATTCCCCTGACGGATCTCTTGGTAGTAGCGTGCATGCTCCAAGGCGACCCCGAGACGCTCTTCACGGCTCGCCTCCCTGTTCTTAAAAATCCAGGGGTTGCCAATGGCTGAGCGGCCGATCAAGACCCCATCGACCCCGGTCTGTTCGATGCGGCGAATCGCCTCCTCAAGAGAGCCTAAATCACCATTCCCCAGAATAAGGGTTCCACTCCTTTTTGCGATAGGGACCGCCTGTCTGATCGCCTCCCAGGAGGCAGAGCCCCGGTACATCTGTTTTAAGGTCCTTCCATGGATCGAGATCGCCGCCGGATGTTCAGACAAAAGGGTTTCAATCCATTGTTCAATAACGATCGTATCAAAACCGATCCGCGTCTTGACCGAATAGGGAATCAGACGACGCATCGTCTTTTCTCGGGAACCTCTTTTTTCATTCATTCGGTTGACGAGGGTGATGAGCTCTTCAGAAATTTTAAGTTCCTCGAGTGTCTGACCATGTGACCAGTCCTGAATTGCGGCCCGTGTGGCACGTATAATTTGCAGGGCCAGGGTGGGAAGAGTGATCAGTTTGGCCCCGCAATTCTGATTGGTGATCTTTTTGGCAGGGCAGCCCATATTGATGTCGATCCCGTCGAATCCGAGTTCGCAAACGACATGGGTTGCCCGATAGAAGTCATCCGGGTTCTGGCCAAAGATTTGAGCGACAACGGGCCGTTCGATCTCCGTATATTCAAGACCTCCGATGATTTTATCGGGGGCATAAAAAAGTCCCGTAGCGGTCGTAAATTCAGTGAAGGTGACATCAGGGGCACCGTAACGTGCGGTAATTGCCCGGCAGGCGGCATCGGTGACTCCATCCATCGGAGAGAGCCCGATAATCGGTTTCAACAGACGACTCCAAAATCCCAAAAAAGGCTGGTTCATCCGCCGCTTATAGGGCACTGTTATCGGAATGACAATCCGCTTTGTTCTCGCCTCAACCTCGCCTCGCCGCTCTGAACTTTTGCGCACCCTCGGGATCCCTTTTGAGACGATCTCTCCCTTGTTTAAGGAGGTACCGACAGATCATTCTGTCTCGGACGAGGCTCTTTATTTTGCGGAGGCAAAGGCCCGGTCGGTCGCCAAACTCTATCCCAAGGCATTGATCCTTGGGAGTGACACCCTCATCGAACTGGAAGGGGAAAAGATTGGAAAACCGGAGAATGACGACATGGCCAGAGAGATTCTCAAAAAACTCTCCGGTAAAACACACCGGTTGTACACAGCGGTTGTTTTATTGAACACGAACGATGATTCGATCCGTCGTCATGTGGAAGAGGTTTTGATCACGTTTCGGGAAATTTCTCTTCAGGAGATTGAGGCATATGTTGCAACGGGAGAGCCGATCGGGAAGGCGGGGGCTTATGCGATCCAGGGGGGAGGGAAAAAGTTTGCAATCGACATCAAGGGGGATTTGCAGGCGGTGGTTGGCCTTCCGTTGAGGGTGATTCAGCAGTGGTTAAAGGAATTTATGGGGCACGACACTAACGAGAAAAGGTAATGGAACTTCCGTTTTCAAAAGAGATCGGACCGTCGGTGAGGTCATCAATCGTGACGGTTGTTTCTGCCAAGAAATCATCATGCGCCCTTGTGGCCGGGGCGGGGCACTGGGAAATATCCCGCTCAACAATCACAACGGTCACTTCAGTTGCTCGATCTTCCGGCAAATGACCTCTTAAAGCGGCCGATAAATTTACAAACTCAAGTCCACCCACTTCAACCCCTTCCAGTCCCTCTTCTTCCCCTGCACAGGCGAAGGTTCCACCCGTAGAGGGATCAATGAGATGGACCTCGATTTCTGAGAGAGAGTGTTCATTGTTGGATCCCAGGACCTTTATGCGATCAACTTTTAGTCCTCCCTCCTCAATCGGTGCTAGTGTTGCGAAGAGCGGCTCGTAGGTTTCCAGGCTCCCAATCTCGAGTTGTGCCACGTTGGTATCAAGGGGCAGGCTCTCTCCCCGTTGAAGATCGGCAAGGGTCATGACCTGTGAAGTTGCCAGTACCCGGTCTTTCCAGATATCAAAGGGGCCCGGACAGGCGCCTTCATCGCGATCGACCAACAGGAGACGCAGCCAGGTCGCCTCGGTTGTTTCAGGCATCGATCTGATTTTTACAAAGGGGTAGAGGAGGTTGTCATAATCGACCTCGGGCTCATCGACCGATTCAAGTCCCTCATTCGGACCGATACAGGCGAGTGTCCTGTTGGTCCAGACATCGACGAGGTGGATCTCAATCTCTGGCCTTGAACCCTCCCCATATTCAGTGGACATGAATCGAAGCGATTTAAGTCGCAGATTTAAAATCTCAGAGAGGGTGATGGGTGTTGTTTCTATTGTTCTCTCTTGGAGTGCGAGGTAGCCCGTCTTCTGGTCTTTTAGCGAGAACGAACCGGAAGTGAATTGATCGTAGGTCAATTCCTTGGTTTCACCGAGGAGTTTACTGTTTGTCGCATTTATTTGATTTGGGCAGTGTCGCGAATCCCTTTCATAAATAGCGAATTTGAATCTGGAGACCTCCGTCAGGCGGGAGCCTTCTATCGGGATAAGGGTAGCGTCAAGTTCCGTGTAGTCAGTTCCAGGTTGCTGGACAACCTGCATACCATGTTCCTGTCCGGCACAGAGGACGGCGTGGCCGGTTGTGGAATCAATGACATAGACTTCTATTTCGGCATTCCGATACTCCACAAAGTCTTTTTCAAATCGGAGACCCTTGACGTGAAAAAGCCTAAGCTCATCCAGGGAGACGGGGATTGGTGGAACGGAACTTCCCCCTCCACAGGCAAGAAGGGCGGCAGCTAGTAGCAGAACAGGAAGGATACGCCTCATTTGGGGTTATTATCGGTTCGTCGTTGAACCCAGTTTCCATTGTTTTTCTTATGTGATATGGAGGGGTTATGCCACCTCTCCTCATTTTTCTCCTGGTTTTGTTTGGGCTTTCGATCGGCAGCTTTTTAAATGTCGTCATTGCCCGCCTCCCAAAACAGCACTCAATTGTCGTTCCCCGATCCCACTGCCCTGATTGCGGGCTCTCCCTCCATTGGTACGATAATATTCCCCTCTTAAGTTATCTCCTGCTCGGAGGGCATTGTCGCTTCTGTAAGAAGCCGATCTCCTTTCGGTATCCTCTTGTGGAGTTGATATCCGGTTTTCTTATTTTTCTTCTTTATCTGCAATTCGGAGATGTCAAAATTGTCCTTCTTTATTTTCTTTTTTTGGCCTCCCCCCTCATCGCCATCACCTTTATTGATTTGAGCCACAAGGTGATCCCGAATGTTATCTCACTCCCGGGTATTCCCGCAGGTCTTCTCGTCTCCCTTCTCATTTACGGTTTCCAGGTTGAGATTCTTTGGCGCTCTCTCATCGGGATGGCCGCGGGTGGCGGGCTCCTGTTTCTCATCGCGTGGCTTTATGAAAAGTTAAGAAGGCGTGAGGGGATCGGGATGGGGGATGTCAAATTGATTGCGATGCTTGGTGCCTTTTTGGGCTGGAAGGGTGTTTTTTTCGTCCTCATGATCAGTTCACTCTTGGGTTCATTAACAGGGCTTGTGATGATGGTCATCTCCAGGAAAAATCTTCAGTACGAAATTCCATATGGGCCTTTTCTTGCTGCCGCCGCGCTCCTCTATCTTTTTATCGGGCAGGAGATGATTCATTTCTATTTTGAGGTCACCGCGCACCTTTATAATTAGACTTAATTATATTATAATTTTATATAATTATGGTCTTATTTATTTTATCTATACTATTTTGTTTAAACGGGACTTTTCTTGTGATATAGGAATGTCTTGTTGAACGAATGACATCCCATAAAAAAAACAACGTAAGGAAGATTCGCGAAGAGCTCTTGATCAGCAAGGCTGAACTGGCCAGAAAGGCGGGAGTCTCTGCCCTGACGATCAATCGGATAGAGGCAGGCCTGGAGTGCCGCATGGATACCATGAGAAAGATCATTTTGGCCTTAGGACTCAAGTTGTCTGATAAAGACAAGGTCTTTTCTGTTTAGACGAGAACCCTCGGATTTTTTCTATGCTTCGATACCTCACGGCTGGTGAATCGCACGGCAAGGCCCTCGTTGTCATTTTGGAGGGGATTCCTGCCGGTGTGCCGGTCAAGGAAGAAGAGATTAATCGGCAGCTTGCACGGCGCCAGAGGGGATATGGTCGCGGAGTCCGGATGAAAATTGAGCAGGATCGTGTCGAGGTTCTCTCCGGCATCCGGGCTGGAAAAACGCTCGGTTCACCGATTGCCATGAAAATTGACAATAAAGATTGGGCCCATTGGTCAAAGATCATGGATGTCGCCCAGGATGATGAGGGGCAAACCAAGGTGGTTCACCATCCCCGTCCCGGTCACGCCGATTTGGCGGGTGGGATGAAATATGACCACCACGATCTTCGGAATATACTGGAGAGGGCGAGTGCGCGGGAAACAGCGGCCCGAGTGGCAGCGGGGGGCGTGGCTCGCATTTTTCTGGAAGAGTTCGGTATCAAGGTGGTCGGTCATGTGATCAATATCGGTGGTGCTGTGACGGGTGTGCAAAGGCCATCCTGGAAGGAGATTGTCAAAAAATCTGAAGAGAGTCCGGTTCGTTGTATCGATCCGGAGGCTGAAAAGAAGATGATTGCCAGAATTGACGAGGCTAAAAAAAATGGGGACTCCCTCGGAGGGGTTTTTGAGATCATTGTGGAAGGGGTGCCGGTTGGGCTTGGCAGTCACGTTCAGTGGGACCGCAGATTGGACGGACGACTGGCCCAGGCCGTTATGAGTATCCAGGCAATCAAGGGGGTAGAGATCGGGAACGGTTTTACGTCGGCCAACCTTTTTGGATCGGAGGTTCACGACGAGATTTTTTACAAAAAAGGGCAAGGGTATTATCGGAAGACAAACAATGCCGGCGGGCTCGAAGGGGGGATTTCCAACGGGATGCCGCTTGTGCTTCGTGCCGCTATGAAGCCGCTCTCCACGTTGATCCGTCCGCTCCAGTCGGTCCATATTATCACCAAGGAGATTCATCTGGCCACGGTGGAAAGGACGGATGTCACGGCGGTTCCGGCGGCGGCCGTGATCGGTGAGAACGTTGTCGCCCTGACACTCGCCGAGATTTTTTTGGAAAAATTTGGTGGAGACTCCCTCAAAGAGGTTCGGCGAAACTACGAAGGCTATCTGGAGCAGACGGAAAAATTCTAGTCTTTATGTTGGGTAAAAAGAACAGGATTATTTTAACAGGCTTCATGGGGACCGGGAAAACAGTTGTTGGCAAGATGTTGGCCGAGAAACTTTCCTATCAATTTCTGGATACCGATCAGATGGTGGAGCAGGAGGCCAAAAAGACCGTCATGGAGATTTTTGAAAGGGAAGGGGAGACCTCCTTTCGCCGGAGGGAGAAGGAGATGGTCAAGAAGGCACTTCAAAAAGAGAAGGTGGTTATTTCCACCGGTGGGGGTGCCGTGATGGATCCGGAGAATCTGGCGTTGTTCAAGGAAAATGGCCTTCTGATTGCCCTTTCGGCGACACCGGAGGTGATCTATGAAAGGGTCCGCTCCATGAAGACAAGGCCTCTCTTGAAAGATCGGGATGAACTCCAGACGATCAAGAACCTGCTTTCCAGTCGGTCTCCCTTCTACCAGAAAGCCGATCTTATCCTGGATAGTAGTGGCAATCATCTTGAGTCCGTTGTGAGCGAGATAATGAAGGCGCTTCATGAAAATTCTAAAAGCTGATTTGCGGTCGCGTCGTTATGAGGTTCATGTCGGTCGTGAAGAGGTTTTCAAAAAACTTGTTTTTCTCTTAAGGGGAACCTCTCCGGTTCTTATCACAACAGCCCCCATCGCCGCTCGCTGTCTCCGGTCACTCGAGAGAAGATTGGGATCGGGCATACCATTTAGGAAAATACTGATTTCAGACGGGGAGCGGTTCAAAAATTCAAAAACGGTTGAGTCCGTTTATCGACGACTACTTCAGATAGGGGCTGATCGAAAGACGCCCTTGTTGCTATTGGGTGGCGGTGTTGTCGGTGATCTGGGCGGATTTGTCGCCTCCACTTATTTGCGGGGGCTCCCTTATTTCCATCTCCCTACCACCCTGCTTGCCCAGGTTGATTCGAGTATTGGAGGAAAGGTCGGGATTGACCGGCCGGAGGGGAAAAATCTTATCGGTTCCTTCTACCAGCCATCGGCTGTTTTCTGTAATGTGGCCTCTCTCCTCTCCCTGCCGCGTCGTGATTTTCTCTCTGGCATGGCAGAGGTGATCAAATATGCCTTGATCCGTGACGAAAATTTTTTCAGATTCCTCATGGCCCACCGGGATGGGATTCTTGAGAGAGATTTGTCCCTCATGGAAGAGATCGTTGCTCGGTCGATTCAACACAAAATTTGGGTAACGACTCGGGATGAGAGAGAAGAAAAAGGACTCCGGGAAATCCTCAATTTTGGCCATACCTTTGGACATGCCCTGGAAAAGGAGACGGCGTACCGCTCTTTTCGTCATGGAGAGGCAATCTCTATCGGAATGGTGATCGCCACGAAGATATCGGTCCGTCTTAAGCTTTGCCATCCTGGTCTGGTCGAGGAAGTCAAAGGGGTCTTGCGATCATTCCGATTACCAACGGAGTCCCCCTCTTTCGCCCCTTCGCGATGGCTGCGGGCAATTCGGGTTGACAAAAAGAGCACAAGGGGGATGATTCATTTTGTCTTTTTGAAGGGGATCGGTCGTGTCATTGTTGAAACAATAGCACCGGAACGTCTGGTTCGGTTTGTCGGGGAGGGCTCGACATGAAGGCTTCAAAGAAAATACTGGTTATTCACGGTCCCAACCTCAATCTTTTGGGAAAGAGGGAACAGAAGATTTATGGAAAGGTGACGCTCTCCTCGATCAATGAGGCGTTGGCCCGCGAAGCGAAAAAGGAAGGCGTCGGGATTGAGTTTTTTCAGTCAAATCACGAGGGGGAGATTGTGAGCAGGATTCAGAGGGCTGATCAGGATTGTGATGCGATCGTTATCAACCCGGCTGCCTTTACCCATACCAGCGTGGCGATCCGCGATGCGATTGCGGCAATCTCGGCGCCTGTCATCGAGGTTCACCTGTCCAACATTCATGCCCGTGAGGCATTCCGAAAGGAATCGTATATTTCACCTGTCGCACGGGGCGTTGTGTTTGGTTTTGGAAAGGGGAGTTACCTGCTCGGATTGAAGGGAGCGATCTCTCTTTTAAAAAAGGGTACTTAAAACGTTATGTTGAAAGAGAAGATATTAGAAGAGGTCGAAAAGCTGTCTCAGGCCGGCAAGTACGACAAGGCGATCAAGGAGCTGCAAAAACTTGTTGAGGCCGACAAGGCGGATATCCGGCTTAAACTCAAGATGGGTGATCTTTATGTCAGGAAGAAGGAGATCCCCAAGGCGATCCAGTCTTATCAGGAGGTGGCCGATTACTACATAGGAGAGAAGTTTTATCTCAAGGCGATCGCGGTCTACAAAACGCTTCTGAAGATTTCTCCCGGTTCGCTACCGGCGAATGAGAAGCTCGGAGATCTTTATCGGGAAGTTGGCATGATCAATGAAGCGGTTCATCAATATTATATTGTAGCCGGTTCTTA
The DNA here is from genome assembly GCA_016180855.1 of Deltaproteobacteria bacterium. Classification (NCBI taxonomy): domain Bacteria; kingdom Pseudomonadati; phylum Myxococcota; class Myxococcia; species Deltaproteobacteria bacterium. The sequence goes on from JACPAL010000002.1 coordinate 105,147, forward strand.
CGACAGTGTGGGGAAGATTAAGGAGTCTGTTGAGATCCGGAAAAAAATACTTGAAACAGACCCCTCCAATACGACCAGCCGGATCCGCCTGGCGGAATTGATGCAGGCGGGCGGTGAGATGGAAAAATCACTGGCCGAATATGAACAGGCGGCACGGCTTCTTCGTGAGCGGAAGGAACAGGAGGGGCTGATCGAGGTGTATGAAAAAATCCTTTATTTCAAGCCGGAGAACACCGCTCTTTTAATTGAGCTCTGTCGCATTTATTTTGGAAAGAGGGATTTCAAGAAGGCGTTGGCCCGCATTGATGCAGCTCCGGCCGCCTCCAAAGAGGAACGGGGTGTGGTAGAGCTCTGGTGTGAGGCACTTCTGGAGGATCGACAGATTGACAAGGCGCGGCGCAAGTTTCAGGAACTTTACCGGAAACAGCTTGAGGCGAAAGATGCTGATGGTTCTGCACGGGTCTACAGCCGGATTCTTCAGGAGTTCGGGGATGACCAGGATTATCTGAATGAATTGGCCGAAATCCAAAAAACGGTCGGGACAACGCACCAGGAAGTGAAGGCAAAATTTCGTGAAGACTACGAGAAAACGCAGCAGGTGAGCCTGGAAGATCTGAAAAATTTTCTAAAAAAGAAATAGATTCGAAGGACTAAGGAATATCAGTGACCGCCGGTTCGGTATCACTCCGTTCCCGGACAAAGACAAAGGAGGGGCGTGGGTCGCGGGAGGTGATCGAGGCGATATCTTTTAAGAGGAGTACCTGAACGGGTGCCAGTTCAGGGAATTGTTCATCCGAGGCCCCGCAATCTTTCGGCAGTGTTAAGACCCCCGTTTCCAGCGCCTCTAACAGCAGTACCTGTTGCTCCACGGTCGGTGTGTAGAAGGCAAAGGCGCCTTCCGTTGGGTCTTTTGTGGCATCGTTAAAGATATCAGCCGCCGTGAGAACCGCCTGGTCGTAGGCGGTCAGGTCGTCATCATCACGGATTGCGGTTCGATCGGCCGCCTCCTGATACTTTTTATTATTGATATTTTCCGGGTCGACAGAGGCAAACTGCCCCTCGGCCTCAATGACTGCCTCATAATAGGAGAAGGGGGGATCCGCTTGATAGCGAGTGGTGTCCGCCTTGAAAAGGGCCGGGTTCTCCGACTCGTTGATCAGTTCGATCCGGTTTCGGATGACCGCGCCCAAGGCGTCTCCCGTTCGGCTGACACTTTCAGGTTTTACCGCTTCATTCTCATCCAGTGTTGCCTCCCGCTTGATTTGTCCGCGCGCCTCACCGACGAGGATTTGGATGAGTTTTTGAGGGGGGATGGTGACCAGGACCGGCTGACGCTCCCGCGAATCGACAATGGGTGTGATGTAGCCGATGCCAGGAGAATTTGGGGTAATCCGGACGGAACGGGATTCTGTATAAGAGGAATATCCTTCGGGCAGGGCTAGAGTAAAGAGGTCGGTATCAGTCGTTGTGAAGTTGAGGAGGCGGGGGGATTCTCCCATCTGATAAATATCCCTTCCCTCACCATTGCCGCCAACGGCGAGTGCGATTTTCCCCGAGACATCCTTTGTCTGTTGGGTAACGCTCCCGGACGGAGAGGTCCCGTCCTGATCGACAGAGCAGGCGGTCGTGAGCGTCACTAGAAAAAGTAATCCTAAGATTTTCCGAAACACCCTAGCTCCCAAGGCGATATGTTATCCGAATTTTGATGTTTGTCCAATCAAGTTTATTGTAAAGGAGGCTCCTCATGTCGATTCGAACGTTGCGCGGAATGCGAGATATCCTGCCGGACGAGATCCCCCTTTGGCAGGAGGTAGAGGCGAAGGCGCGGGAGCTTTTCTCTCTCTACGGGTATGAGGAGATCCGGACCCCCCTCCTTGAGGAGTTGTCCCTTTTTTCAAGGAGTCTGGGGGACACCACCAATGTTGTCGAGAAGGAGATGTACAGCTTTCAGGATAAGGGAGAAAAAATGATTGCCCTTAGGCCCGAAGGAACGGCCTCTGTGGTGAGGGCCTATATTGAGGGCGGTCAGGTCGTCCGGGAACCGGTTGTGCGATATTACTATATCGGTCCGATGTACCGGCGTGAACGCCCCCAGCAGGGGCGGTTCCGGGAGTTTCATCAGATCGGGGTTGAGGCGTTTGGTATCGCAAGTCCGTTATTGGATGCCGAGGTGATCCATATGCTCGACCTCTATCTGAAGAGCCTCGGACTGTTAGATCTCGAAACGGAGATCAACTCGCTCGGCTGTCCGATCTGCCGTCCCAAGTATCACAAGGCATTCCACGATTTTCTGCTTCAGAACCAGGCGGTCCTTTGTGAGGATTGCAAACGAAGGATGGATAAAAATCCGCTTCGCGTGCTTGATTGTAAGGAAGAGGATTGTCGAAAGCTGACGGAGGAGGCCCCCTCGATTCAGGATCATCTTTGTGAGGTGTGCGAAAAAGATTTTGATCTTGTCCTTGAGACGCTGGGGCATCTGGGGAGTGCCTATAAGGTTAATCCCCGAATTGTGCGGGGTCTCGATTACTACATCAAAACAACCTTTGAGATGACCTCAACACAATTGGGATCCCAGTGCGCCGTGGCAGGTGGAGGGCGCTACGATGGGTTGGTCAGGCTCATGGGAGGGCCCAATATCCCCGGATTTGGTTTTGCGATCGGGCAGGAGCGCCTCATTGAACTCATGAAGACCGGGTGTACTGTGCAGGCGTCCAAAAAATCGGTCTTTATTGCCGCGCTAGGTGAGAGGGCGGTTCGCGAGGGGATCCAGCTGGCGGAAAAATTGAGGAAGGAGGGGCTTCGGGCCGATATCGATTATGAAGGAAAGAGCCTCAAGGCCCAGATGCGGTTTGCCGACAGGAGCAAGGCGCATTATGTTGTGATCCTCGGGGATGACGAATTGAAGAAGAAGGCGGTAGTAATTCGGGATATGACCTCGCAGAATCAGGAAGAGGTCGCATTGAACAAGGTGATCGATTATTTGAAAGAGCGAAAGGTCTGAAGCTTGATCAGACCGTATCACCAATCGACCAGACAGAATAACCAATCAGCAGGGCAAGACCAAGGGTTGCCAAGGGATAATGGGCAAACCTCAGTTCGGACCCTTCGTTGACGAGCTGAAGATAGTTCCTCGTCACTTGCCAAATTTGTTTCTGAGGAACGGTTTGTCCTTCGACGGTCCCGCGGGCAATCTTGGCGGCTGCCGAATGAAAGTTGATCCGATGGAGGGAGGCGGTCAGTTCATCAATCGTTCTTCTCTGAAGGTCGGCTGAGGTTTTATACCCAAAGGGGAGTGGTTTTTCATGAACGAAATGGGCATCAAAGTCGGACAAGGTTTGGTTGGCATCAGAGAGCGATTGAATGAGCTCTCCGATTCGTCTCTGTTCCCCTCCGATGCCGCCTGAGGCAGGGACCCGGTCGACCCCCCAATAGACGAGACCTTCCCCCATTCGATAAAGGCGGTTCCGTAAGGAATCGAGGTGTTGACGCCACAGATGAACAAACTGTGCCGAATTTGCCTCAAGCGTTCGTGAGAGCCTTGAACGGATCCCCCCCTCGAGTACCCTCAAATCATATGCATGGCGATGAAGATAATGATCTCTTCCAAGGGAGGGGGTCTCTCTTGATAAAAGATCGAGGTAGCCCGGCTGACTGCCAAGGGGGTCCTCAAACGAGGCGAGTCTCTCTACATGTTGAAGAAGAGCTCCTTCGATGATCGAACGTGCCGAGAGGCTTGATGTTGTCACTCTGGTGTAAAAATCGTCTGCCTTCAGAATTCGTTGTCCAAAAAATATTCTGGTACGCAACAATAAGTAAGGCCTTACGAATAACCGATTGAAGATGACATCCCCCGTTACCTATGCCGGAAGGTTTCAGGCGATTTTGGGGCGTCCCCCTAAGGACGACTACGAGGAGGGGGCTGCCCAATGCATGGCGATGATCGACCAGGCGAGGGCAGGGACGATCAAATGGGGGGATATTGAAAAGAAGGCGGTGGGTGTCGAAGAGGAGAGACTGCTTAAGGATAAACCGGAACAGTACCGGTGGGGATTTGCAAAGGGTTGTCGCTGGGCAGGGCCTTACCTCAACAATTCCAAGGCACCGGTTCCCGATACCGAGATCGAGTCAGCCTTGCGGAGGATCTCGGCGGGATATTTTCCGTATCAGTTTTTGCTCAGGAAATTTGGCATTGATCCCGTAGAGGCAGACAAATCGACCCTGGATGATCCAAAGACCTTTCTCATCAAGACCCCAAGGCCTGGGGGTCGGCGCAAGACCGGACATCTGTTCATGGTGGTTCCTGCCTCGATTGATGAGGCAGGCAGAATTCTGGTCCTTCAACCCGAAAAGATGAAGGAGAGGACCCCCCTTTGTATCCAATCCGATGTGATAGATAAGGCGATCTCACCACCCAATCTGGATGGGAGTCCCTTTTGGATCCGTCAAGGTTTTGACCTGCCGTGGCCCTTTGATGACCGCTACTTTACGGTCAAGGTGAAGGCGCTGAAATGGGGTCGCCATGGTGAGCCGTATGAGGGGATGCGGGTTGATATGAGTTATGTGAATGGTTCCGGGAATATCAATGCGTTTGAGGCAACTGCACGTGTCTGGAGGATCGATCCGGAGCGGTTTGTCCTCTACTTCCGGTCGTATGCCGACTTTGATGTTAATCTGCCCCTCGATTTTCTCCAGGATGCGCAGACGAAAAAACTGGCCGAATTTGTCGAGAAGCTCATGGCGGAGCTCAAAAAGTAGTTTTCAATGGCCCCCCCAACTTCCTATATCCAAGAGCTCAGGTCGGTTTTAAAAGGTCTGCCTGATACCGCTTTTGAGGAGGGAATGGCCGAGTGTGCGCGAAGGATCGACGAGGCACGCGCCAACCGTTTGAAGTGGGAGGAGGTAGGTGACGTCAAGAGGGCGACTTCCCTTTCATCCGCCGACCAGCGTTCGGGATTTACCCAAACCTGTTATTGGACAGGAAAGTTTCTACGAGATCCAAAAAGCGAACCAACCCCCGATCAGGTTCGTCACGCCTTTGGACAGGTGCTGGGCGGTTATGTCCCGTATGACTTCCTCTTAAGAAAATTCGGGATCGATCCGAATGAGGCAGAGCAATCGACGCTTAAGGATCCCAAAATCTACATCAGGGAGATTCTAAGGCCGGGGAGTACGCTGAATGCGGTGCATGTGATCTCAATCGTTCCGACCTCGGTTGATGAGGCGGCGCGACTCCTGGGTCTTGAGGCGGAAAAGATGAAGGATCGTTCCGACCTCATCCTGCAGTCGTCGCTTGTTGGCCATGTGAGGCCGAATGTTAACGGACAGACCTTCCAGCTCCACGTGGGGATCAAGCTCCCCCCCTGTTTTTTCGACAGGGAGTTTACGGCGAATGCAACGGCAACGAAGAGGGGAAAGAGTGGAGAGCCCGGAGAATCGTTTGAACTTCTCTTGAGGGATGTTCCCGGTAGCGGTGAGTGGCCACGCGGGATCAAGCGGTTCGAGGGACGGGTCAAGGTCTGGCGGATCGATGAGAAACGATTCCTCCTCTACATGGAGCTCTTTGCGGATCTGGATGTCTTTCTCCCCTCCTGGTTTGTGAGAGAGGCCCACCATGACAAGATGATCGGGTTTGCAAAAAATTTGATTTCAGAAATAAAACAGGCCCCCTAGGGGAAGAGGCATTTCTTCTCACGGACGTGATATTCAAACTCGTGTCGGAATTTGGCGATATAACTGGCAATCGGCATTGCCAAGGCGTCAGCCAGCACACAGATGGTCGCTCCAGACATCTTGCGACCGATATCCAGGAGAAGGTCGATATCTCTCTCTTCACCCCTCCCGGCCTCCATCCTCTTGAGTATCTGATAGGACCAACCGGTCCCCTCACGGCAGGGGGAGCATTGACCACACGACTCGTGCGAGTAAAAGTGGGCGAGATTGGTGAGTGCCCTGACCATGCAGTAGCCCTCATCAATCACAATAAAACCTCCGGATCCCAGGAGGGAGCCGGCCGCTTGCAGTGACTCATAGTCGAGGTTGACCTGTTCCACCTCCTGTGCCGTCAAAACCGGCACTGAGGAGCCGCCCGGGACAACCGCCTTCAACACCTTTCCATCCTGGAGGCCGCCGGCCTGTTCTCGGAGGAGTGTTCGTAGGGGAAGACCGAGAGGAACCTCATAGACCCCAGGTTTCTTGACCGGTCCGCAGACTGAAAACAGCTTTGTGCCGGGGCTTTTTTCCGTCCCTATTTTTTTGTAGGCCTCGGCCCCTCTTTCAATAATGTAGGGGAGGGCAGAGAGCGTCTCCACATTATTGATCACCGTTGGGCAGCCGAAAAGCCCCTGTACGGCAGGGAAGGGCGGTTTGATCCTTGGGTAGCCCCTCTTCCCTTCGAGAGATTCAAGCAGTGCGGTCTCTTCACCGCAGATATAGGCGCCGGCCCCACGGTGGAGGTAAAGATCGAGGTTGTATCCTGCCCCCAAAATATTCTTGCCGAGGTATCCCTTCTGATAGGCCTCCTGGATCGCCTCTTCAAGGCGGCGTCGGGGGAGGTCAAACTCACCACGGATGTAGAGATAAGCGGTATGGCAGCCAATGGCGTAGGAGCAGAGGATGGAGCCTTCGATCAACCGGTGTGGATCTTTTTCGAGGATGGCACGATCCTTGAAGGTGCCTGGCTCGCTCTCGTCGGCATTGATGCAGAGGTAGATCGGTTTACCGGTATTTTGAGGCACGAATCCCCACTTCATACCAGCCGGGAAACCGGCCCCCCCACGGCCACGCAGCCCCGACTTTTTTACCTCTTCGATCACCTCCGTCGGCTTCATTCCAAACGCCTTGCGGAGCGATTGATAGCCTCCTGTTTTTTCATACACCTCAACTTGGTAGGCGTTGGGGGTGGTAAAGTTTTTGGTGAGGACGAGATCCATCATGCCCTCACCCTTATCGAAGATATCGATCGTATTTTCCCTCTCCCGTTGAAGGGAGAGGGCCCTTTCCACCCGCGGGAGAGGGGAGCGCTCCCTTGAAAATAGTTACGGGTGAGGGGGTCGATCATTATTTTAGCTCCTTTAAAATTTCCTCTGCCCTCTCACACGTTAAATTCTCATAATACTTTTCGTTCACCATCATCGCCGGGCCAGTTCCGCAGGAGGCGAGACATTCAACCGTGGTCAGGGTGAATTTTTTATCATCCGTCGTCTCCCCCTCCTCAATGCCAAGCCTTTCTTTGAGGTATCCGATGAGGCTGTCGCACCCCATCAGGGCACAGGGAAGGGTTCGGCAGACCTGGAGGTGGTATTTCCCGGCCGGCTTCTTGAGGAGCATCGTGTAGAAGGTGGCGACGCCATAAATATGGGCTGGGGAGAGATCAAGCCGGCGTGCAATCAGTTCGATTGTTTCCTGAGAGATCCATCCAAACTGTTCCTGGGCAATCCAGAAGACCGGGAGCAACGCCGCCTGTTTGGTTGGATAACGTTTGAGGGTCTCCTCGATTCTTTGTTCACTGGTTTCTGAAAATTGAAGTGACATAATCCCTTTTTCACCCTCCCCAAAAAACCATTTTTCAACGATCAAGTTCGCCCACGATCAGATTCAGACTCCCCAACACCGCTACTGCATCGGCGATCATCCCTCCCTCAATCATCTTTCCAAAGGCGGAGGCCATCAAAAAGCAGGGGGGACGGACCCGGATACGGTAGGGGTGGTGACCTCCATCGCTCACAATATAAAATCCGAGTTCTCCATTCGGCGCCTCGGTGGCGGAGTAAATTTCGCCCTTGGGCACCGTGATCCCATCCATCATGAGCATGAAGTGATTCATGAGCCCCTCAATGGAGCCGTAGACCTGCTGCTTCGGTGGAAGGGCCACGCGACGATCATCGGTCATCACCGGTCCGTCGGGGATTTTTTTCAAGGCCTGTTCAACAATCTTTGCGCTTTGTCGTATCTCCTCGAAACGAACCATGAGGCGGTCATACGTGTCGCCCCGTGTGCCGATCGGGATCTCGAAGTCAAATTCATCGTAATGGTAGTACGGTTCGGCACGGCGAAGATCGAGAGGGACGCCGGAGGCCCGGAGGCAGGGTCCGGTGAATCCCCAATTGATCGCCTCCTCTTTTGAGATGATACCGATTCCTTGAGTTCGATCCATGAAGATCCGGTTACGCTCCAGGAGGCGTCCGGCCTCCCGGAGCGCCTTGTCCAGTTTTTTCAAAACCTGCCGGATTCCATCGAGAAAATCAGGGGTCACATCCCGCATAAGGCCGCCAATCCGGGTATAGTTGGTCGTCAACCGGGCTCCACAGAGCTTCTCTGTAAAATCGTAAATTTGCTCACGCGCATTGAAGAGGTACCAGAAGTTGGACAGTGCCCCGAGGTCGACGGCGGCGGCCCCAATACAGATGAGGTGATCCATAATACGGGACAGCTCGCAGACAATGAGGCGAATACGCTGGGCCCGTTCAGGGATCTCAATTCCTAACAGGGTTTCCACCGCGCGGCAGTAACCAACGTTATTGGCCATCGACGAACAGTAATTCAGCCGGTCCGTATACGGGATCACCTGACTCCAGGTGCTATGTTCCGTATGTTTTTCAAAGGCGCGATGAAGATAGCCGATCTCGGCATCGGCCTTGGCAATCGTTTCTCCATCCAGCTCAACGAGGAAACGAAGCGCCCCATGGGTCGCCGGATGGGAGGGGCCGATATTCAATACCATTCTCCTGGTTGATGATTCTTCGGGAAGGTTTTCTATCGATCGGGATCTCATGATTTAAAGTTTTTCTTCAGGGACCGGAATCTTCTGGCGGCGATCGATCGGATAGTCCTTTCGAAGCGGGTATCCCTCAAACCCCTCGAAGAGGAGCAGCTTCTTCGGGTTGGGATGCCCCTCAAAGAGAATTCCGAACATTTCGGCACATTCACGCTCCATCCAGTTGGCGGATTTCCAGAGATCAACGGCCGAGGCAAGACGCAAATCCTCTTCAGGCAATTGAATCTTCAACCGGAGCCGGTGTTTGAGGGTGACGGAGTAGAGGTGATAGACAACCTCAAAGCGAGGAGTTCCTCCCAGCTTCTGCCGGTCGATAGCGGTGAGGTCGATCAGAAAATCAAATCGGAGGGCCGGCTCCTCTTTCATAAAGGAGAGGATTGAATGGCCTTCCGCCTTCTTGATCACGGCGACCGGCATTTCACCGGAATCGTTCGTTGAGACAATTTCGGTCGGAAACTTTTCTTTAAGCTTCTCAAGAATGACGGGATCAGGCGGCATCCGGTTTCCCTTTTGCTTCCTTCACTATTTTTTCCTGGATCTTCAATATACCGTTCAGGATCGCCTCGGGCCTTGGAGGACAACCAGGGACGTAGACATCGACCGGGATAATCTCGTCGATCCCCTGAACGACACTGTAGTTGTTGTAAAAACCTCCCGAAGAGGCGCAGGCCCCGGCCGAAATAACCCACTTCGGTTCGCACATCTGGTCGTAAATTCGTTTCAGGATCGGCGCCTGCTTGTAGTTGATCGTTCCCAGGACAATGAGGAGGTCGGCTTGGCGTGGAGAAAAGCGGACCAGCTCCGCTCCAAAACGGGAGATGTCAAAGTAGGACGAGACGGTTCCCATGAACTCAATGCCGCAACAGGCGGTGGCGTACGGCATCGGCCAGAGGGAATTTTTTCGTCCCCAGGCGACTACCTCTTTCACCTTGGTGGTGATGACAGAGCCCGCAAAAATATCTTTTGTCCCCATAAATTTAATTAAGCGTACGTCAATTCTACATCGGCCCCAAAATCCATGTTCCTTCGCCTCGCCTCCTGGATCCAGCGGGAGTCCTCGGCGCAGAACATCTGGATATCCTCTTTTCGAATTCTTTGGGAGAGCCCCCCCATGAAAGAACGAAGAAGCGCGCGCCAGCTCATGAAGTCCCTCGCCATCTCTCCAAAGGAGATGACAAAGGTAGGAGCTCCGAGGCGTGCGACCTTGTCAACGATACAGTCAAATCCCTTTTCGAGCTCGTCTTCCGAGGCGGTCTTGTAGGAACCAAGGCCAAAAAGGAGGATCTCGTCTGCGGCAACCCTTCCGCGCGACGGCATGATCAGTGACTCTGAAAATCCGCCGGAGATCCTCTCGGCCATAATGAGACGGGAGAGGTGACCGTTTAAGCGCCAATCCAGGAGACCAACAACTCCTTTAAGGGGGCGGACATCCTCGAAAAAGGTTGCCAGCACCAGTTTGCCGGGGACCTCATCGACGGGTGTTGAAGAAAGGACCAGCTGAATCATTTTCTGACCTCCTTGGCGGCATGATCGAGGATTCCGTTGATAAAGGAACTGGAGTTTTCCGAGCCGAATTTTTTGGCAATTTCAATCGCCTCATCGAGGACAACCGGCGTTGGGACCTCGTGGTCATATAGAAGTTCGTAGGCCCCCAGACGCAGGATATTCCGGTCGACGGCTGACATCCGGTTGAGCTTCCAGTGTGTTGAAAACTTTTCTATCATCTGGTCAATCTCTCGGAGGTTGCGGTAGGTCCCCTCTACAACGGTCCTGGCAAAATCTTCAACCTCTTGACTCAAAGGCTCTTCATGCCCCAGATATCTGAGCTCCGACTTTGGATCGCTCCCCTTCATGTCGATCTGATACAAGATTTGCAGGGCGAGTTCTCTTCCCTTATGACGATAGCCCATGGTGAATCCCTCTAACCATTTCAATAGCGACTTCGGCGGCTTCAATCCCCTTGTTACCCAACCGGCCTCCGGATCGATCCAACGCCTGTTTCAGGTTATTGGTGGTTAGGACTCCAAAGGCAACAGGAATTTTTTCCTGCAACATGACCTGCATCACCCCTCGCGCTGTTTCACCGGCCACATAATCAAAATGGGGTGTCCCACCACGAATGACCGCTCCAAGGGCGATCAAGGCATCATACTTTTTTTGCCGGGCCATCCTCATGAGGGCGTAGGGGATCTCAAACGCCCCGGGGACCCACACCACATCGAGCCTCTTGGCCTTTTTCAGTCCCCTTTTGGCCCCCGACAGAAGCCGCGTGGTCACTTTCTCGTTGAAACGACTCACCACAATGCCGAATCGGAGTCCATCCGCCTTCAGACCGGTCACTCTTTTGGCAATGTAACGGCTCATGAGCTACACCTTTTTTAACAGATGTCCCAGTTTATCTTTTTTTGTCTTGAGATATTTCAGGTTTTCTTTTTCCGGCTCGATCTCAATCGGCACCCTTTCCACAACCTCCAGGTGATAACCATCCAGTCCGACAATCTTTCGTGGATTGTTTGTCATGAGCCGCATCTTTTTGACATCGAGCGAGGCAAGGATCTGGGCCCCGATTCCGTAATGACGAAGATCCGGTTTAAAGCCGAGCTGGCTGTTCGCCTCGACCGTATCGAATCCCTGGTCTTGCAGCGCATACGCCTTCACCTTGTTAAAAATTCCGATCCCGCGTCCCTCCTGGCGGATGTACAGCAAGACCCCTTTGCCTGCCTCCTCAATCATCTCGAGAGATCGATGGAGCTGTTTGCCGCAATCGCATCGCTTGGAACCAAAGGCATCTCCGGTCAGGCATTCCGAGTGGACCCGGACCAGAACCGGCTCTTTGGGAGAGATCTTCCCCTTCACCAGGGCGACGTGGGTCAGCTCGTCGACCTGACTCTCAAAACTGATCACACGGAACTCGCCATAGTCGGTCGGAAGACTCGCCTCTTCTACTTTTCGGATCAACGTTTCATGTTGCAGTCGGTAATCGATCAGGTCGGCAATCGTTACAATCGGGATCCCGTGTTCTTTGGAGAAGATCTCCAGGTCGGGCATCCGTGCCATCGTTCCATCCTCCTTCATGATCTCGCAGATCACCCCGGCCGATTTGAGACCCGCCAGCCGGGCCAAATCGACAGAGCCTTCCGTCTGACCGGAACGGACGAGTACCCCTCCTTTGCGTGCACGAATCGGGAAGATGTGCCCCGGCCTTGCAAAATCAGAATTTTTAGCCCCGTCACGAACGGCCTCCAGGATTGTTGTGGCACGGTCAGCGGCGGAGATCCCGGTTGTCACATTCTTTTTGGCGTCGATCGAAATGGTGAAGCCGGTTCCGAAATTGGAGGTATTTTCGGTGACCATCGGTGCGAGGCCGAGCTCGTCGCATCGCTCCTGCGTGAGGGTGAGGCAGATCAGACCCCGTGCGTGTCTCGCCATAAAGTTGATCGCCTCGGGCGTCACCTTTTCGGCCGCCATGACGAGGTCTCCTTCGTTCTCACGATCCTCATCATCAACGAGGATAACCATGCGTCCCTTGCGGATCGCCTCAATGGACTCCTCAACGCGTCCCTTTCGCCCCGTTACTTTTGTGAAGAATAATTTTTCTGTCACCTTCGACTCCGCTTGCGGAGGTAATTGACTATATACTTCCCAACCATGTCAACTTCGAGATTAACCGGGTCGCCCACCTTATGATCCCCCAGATTTGTTTTCGACAAGGTATGCGGGATGATAACGAGCGTAAAACGGTTTTTTGTGAGGTGATTCACCGTCATGCTGACCCCGTCAACTGCTATGGAACCTTTCGGGATGAGGTACGGCCGAAGTTCCGTTGAAAAACCGATCGTCAGTTCAACTCCAGCCCCATTTCGATTGATTGAAACAACCCGGCCGATTCCATCGACATGACCTGAAACGAGATGTCCCCCCATCCGGTCGCTCAATCGAACCGCGCGCTCCAGATTCACCCGCTCTCCATCTTGGAGGCGACCCAGATTAGTTCGCTTCAAGGTCTCTTGCGAGAGGTCGGTCCAAAAGCATTTTCCTTCTTTTTTAGTGACGGTCAGACAACAGCCGTTGACGGAGATGCTCTCCCCTTTTTTAATGGAGGAGAGCGAAAAAGAGGCCTGAATCTGAAGAATTAGGTGCCCCTTTCCCTCCCGTCGACTCCGTATAAAACCAGCCCCCTCGATGATACCCGTGAACATGAATTCCTCACTCCCTCACCCGTCCTTCGGCAGGCTCAGGACACCCTCTCCCGCCGAGGGGAGAGGGTATAAGAAAGCTACGATTATAGGGAGGTGGCCCCTCGCGTCAAGGAGAGGCTATCGGGCGAGATTAATGTATCAGTGAGAGGAGGGTGCGCGCTGCCTCCTCGGTCTCCATGACGTCGAGGTGATTCTGTTTCCACAAGATCCGTTCCCGATCAGGCCCCAACCCGAGCAACGCGGAGTGATGACCGATGACACCGTCGCTCAGTTCTCCCGGTGCCAACTTGACCGCTGTTCCGGACATGAGTCGGGCGGCTCCCTGCATAAGGCCGTTTGCTCCCAAGGAGAATGGGTCCCTTGCATGAAGGCCCCATGTTTGGGCCGCACCGAGGATGATGCCATCAGCAATCTTTTTAGGTTCAAAACCAAGTTGCTCGTAGAGTCCGGTCCTTGTTCCTGTGCCGCGAAGATAACCCCTTTCAAGCCACTCAAAAAGTTCTGGTCGAATCGTCCCGATCGCCCGGACCGCTTGACGACCTGCGCGTGTTAACCGAATCTCGTTTACGGGTGCCCCCATGAGGATCACACGCGCCCCCTGGAGACGCACGGACAGATCGTGTAACGCCTCGATCGTTCGGTGCGGTGTCGGGGGTAAAAAGGCGTGAAATCTTTCAATGAACTCCGAGCGTCCCTCCGCCGGCACCTTTGCCAAGGCACCAAGGAACAGGCTCGTCATCCCTCCCAGGGAAGAACCAGCGATCACCTCTACCTTCTCCGGGGGGCTCACAATCAACGCCTCACAGGCCTCGGCGACCATCTCGCCTAACCCAAGAAGCCGTCTTTTTTCCGCCCTCGGAGAGAAAAGGCAGGTACGGACGTTGAAACCACTTTGCTGCAGTGTGCCTATAAAGCGCTCCCCAAATGGGACAAGCCCAAGGCATCGAAACAGGAGGATCGTTGGGGCACCCTGCTCGGGGGCTGGTGGGAGACTATGACTATGACGCTGTCCGGCAAGGCGGTCGTAGACCCTCACAAAGTGATCCGCTGTCCGTTCGACAACGCGGAAAACGGCCCTCCTTGCGGTTTCTAGGGCTTTCCCTCCTCCTGTCAAGGAGGCCCCCCTTCCGGTCATAAATGACAAAGGCGAAATCAAATGACCCCTCTTAAATAGAGGATCGGCCCAGGCTTGAGAAAGTTTACAGAAAAATTGAGAATTATTGTCGGTGAATGACGATGCTCGAAGGGGTGCAGCTGCCATCTTTGCACTCAATCGTCTCCAGACTATTGAGGTCGGGGAAACCGAGACAGACCGGTTCGGGGGTAGAGCAGTCGGTCGGTTGACTGCCAAGGACCGCGACCAGGTTGTATTTGCCGGAGGGGAGGTTGAGATAGAAGTGGTAGTTGGCCCCCAAAGTGGTCTTGGTCCGGTACTGCTGTTCCGGCTTCTCGATGTTCCAGACGTAGATGTACGCCTCGCCAATATCTTCCGTATTCTGGAACTCTCCCGTTCCGTTGAGTAGGCTCGTTGCCCGGCTAATCAAATCGTCGATCTCATCGGTCTGTTCCCCTGCAGCAGGGTCAAAGGCCATCGTGACTTCAATCTCTTTATCTCCACCATTGGTGTGGATTTGGATCTTTCCAGTGTAGTTTCCCTCCGTGAGATCCTCTCGATTGATCGTGGCCACCAGCGCCCAGGGGGCGGTCTTCGGTTGGTTTAATTCCTTGACCGCAACGGAGAGCCAATCGCCTCCATCGGTCGTTTCGACAGAATAGCTGAGAAGATCCAGATCGCCTCCTCCCGAATTAAAGAGGATAATCGTCGCATTTTCTCCCAATTTTCCAAAATGAAGGCCGTTTACGGAGGTTGAAAGGATTGGGTTTCCCTCGGGTGTGTGATCAAGAAGTTTTTGCAAGGCGCCCCAGGGGTTTACGAGACCGAAGCCGTACTCCGGATCCCATCCGGCCGGGTCGTTCCCCAGATAGATTGCGGAATCACGCAGGATCTGGACGAGTCCATTACCTTCCGAACTATTCGAGAGAGGAAGCTCCGGATCGTATGCCTTCAGAAGGGCTGCCAGGCCGCTGACATGAGCCGCCGCCTGAGAGGTGCCACAAAGATCCCAGTAACCGTTAGCCACATTGGGATTGACCGTGCTCAAGACACACTGATCGCCGGAACCACCGGGGGCGACGAGGAACTGTCGCTCACCATAATTAGAGTAGGATTTTGCAAACGCCCCGCTGCCCGTGACCGCCCCGACGGCGATGACGCTCGGATCGGCTGCCGGATAAAATTTACAGTTTTCATTTGCATAATATCGTCCCGTCTCCTCATCTTCACAAAATCCGTCTGTTGTACCGCCATTGCCTGCGGCGGCTATCACAACAACTTTCTTCTCCCGTACACATTCGTGGATCACCTCGAGCAACGGAAGGGCAAAGTCAGTCGTCATTGCCAATCCCAAGCTCAGGTTGATAACGTCGGCGCGAGGACGGACCGCCCTGAGGTCGGTAGGGCCACCGCAGTTATCAGGATCAACATAATCGCCATTCGGTCCCGCAGTGGCACGGGGGCATTCATAACGATTCGGGAGGTGACAGGCCCAGGCGACTCCCTGTGCAACGTCATGAAGCGTCCCAAGTCCGTTTTTTCCCATCGCACGAATCGGGAGAATTTTGACCTTTTGACTTAATCCCCCCATTCCGGCAAGCCCGCGGCTGTTGTTAGTTGCTGCGGCCACAATGCCGGCCAGGTGGGTTCCATGCCAGCTACAGGCTGATCCCGGAATCCCCATATCCCGTCCGTCACATGGATCGGTTGGATCAAGATCATCGCCATCGTTGTCGAGTGAAAAATTTGCCTCAACGACGGTTCCACCGCTGTCGGTTAACTGATGGGTCACGAAATCAGCGCCCCAGATGACACCTGCATCCTGGTTCCAGACAAACTTGTTCTGAAACTCACGATGATCTTTGCGGATACCGGTGTCGATTACCGCGACGTAGGTAAATTTTTTCTGCAGATCCTCTTCGTCAGGATCAAACGGCTCCGGATTTTCATTCTCAAATTCGAAAACCGCCCCCATATTGATGAGGGCCATATTCCATTGTTCATCGTAGCCAGGATCATTGGGGAGTGACTGTGTTTTGAGCAAGACATTATAGGTACAACTCTTTCCTTCGCGACGGCACTCATCCAGTGCTTCTCTTTCCATCTTGCGGGTCAACCGGTCCTTCTCTCTTTTCACACCTAAACGAGCGGCAACTCCCCCGGATTGAACAGTCAGTGCCTGTATCTCAGGAGTTTCCAATTGAATCGCTGACCATCCCTTCTCTTTGACAAGGATTTGGCCAGCGACATGAGGTGGTGCATAGCTGGAGACTTCAACCAGTTCATCCGCGGTGACCTGGGTGATCTGAATCTGGCCTGACAGGGGTGCGCCATCCGGGTTAATCCGGTAGTAGGTCTCTCCGCCAAGGATCAATTTTTCCTGTTCGTTCTCTACCTGAATCTCGTAGACGAGTGACATGCCGCCCAAGACCGGCAGGTTGAAGTTTACATTCTCTCCGGCAACATCATAGGCCCCTTCATCCACATTGACGGTATCCCCTAAAGGGCGAACGGCCTGAACAAGTATTGTTTTTTGTTCTGAATCGAATTTGAGGAGAACGGTCTCACCGTTGGCACTCGGGGTCTCGGCAGCCCAATTTCCATTGAGGGCATCGTTCCCCCCCGAACCACCACACCCGAACGCCTGGTGAAACAGGCAGGCAAATACGGCAAATAAAAGTATCCTCTTCGGCATCAACCCGATTAATAAGCAAATAGGATGCCAGAGGACGGCCACCGAACAATATATAACTTATTGATATTATTTGTCTTATAAATAAGCCTTTGGTCGGTCTGGCAAGCCTTGAGGTCCAGAGGCCCCAATTTGTGTGGTCTTTAAGAAGCCCTAAAAACTCCCCTCAATGAAGAGGTCTTCTCCTATTTTTTCCCCTTGGATCGATTTGAGATCTTCAAGTTGATTGAGAGGGAACTGTACTGTTTCTCCTTGGATGATTTTTGGGGCGATAAAAACAACAAGCCTGTCGACGGTACCGGCCTTTAGAAAAGAGCTCCAGATCTTCGGTCCCCCTTCCACAAGAAGGGTCATGACTCCACGATTCGCTAGTTGACGAAGGAGATCGTTTAACTGAATCCCTCCACGTTTGTTTCGGCGACAGAGAAGGAATTCAACCCCTTTTCTTTTTGGGGTCTTGGAGACAGTTGTCGCGACAAGGGTCTTTGCGGGGGATTTTAGATGAAACAGGCGGGAGGTTGTTGGAAGTCTTAGTGAACTGTCCAAGACGACACGAAGCGGGTCTCTTTTTTGCCTCCTCTTCAAGCGGCAAGTCAGTTGTGGATCGTCAGCAAGCACTGTCCCCGATCCGACAAGGATCGCATCGACTTCAGAGCGAAGGTGGTGCGAGAATCTCCTCGCCTTCGTTCCGGTAATCGCCAACGCTCTTACCCCCTTTTTCGTTTTAAGGCCGACAACCGCGTTGAGCGTCATCGCTGCCTTGAGGATGACATAAGGACGTCTTTTTGTTCTATGAAGAAGGTAGGCCTCATTCAATTTGCGGCACTCCTCTTCCAAGACGCCAACCTTGACCTCGATTCCGGATCTCTCAAGGATTTGGATCCCCTTTCCAGAGACCCGTCGATCCGGGTCTCTCATCCCAACGATAACACGACGGATCCCGCTCTGAATAATCGCCTCGGTGCAGGGGGGGGTTCTCCCATAATGACAGCAGGGTTCGAGGGTTACATATAATGTTGCATTCTGTAGGGGCGTCCCTACGATTTTATCTAATGCCTCCCGTTCGGCGTGCGGCATCCCGGCCTTTTTATGAAATCCGGAGCCGATGATCCTGTCATTCTTGACAATGACAGAACCGACCGCCGGGTTGGGCGATGTTTTGCCAATCCCACGTTGAGCAAGGGTGATGGCGATTGCCATGAAATCTTGATCGCGGTTCATAACTCACTCCTCAATATCCCCCTCTTAATGTAAGAGGGGGATCAAGACAATCTTGAAGTCAGTGGAAGGGGGCGCTATGAGGGTAACGATGTCCCAACCACTCTGGTCACCCACCGAGTCCCGGGTCAAGTCCTCCAACATGACCCGCTATCTTGAGTTCCTGAAAAGAGAGAACGGTCTCTCTTTCAAAAACTATGAGGAGCTCCACCAGTGGTCGGTCAGCTCGATCCCTGACTTTTGGGAATCGATCTGGAAGTTTTTTACTGTCAAGTCATCCGTCCCTTATTCACGCGTCAGTGGCAAGTTGGAGATGCCGGGCACGAAGTGGTTTGAGGGGGCACGACTTAATTTTGCCGAAAATCTTCTCAAGTTTCGAGATGACCGGGAAGCGATTGTTTCGTGTGGGGAGGATCGGCCGGTTCGCCGGGTTAGCTATCGGGAGCTGTATCATCAGGTCGTCCGGGCTGCGGCAGGATTGAAGGGATTGGGGGTCCAACGGGGAGATCGTGTGGCCGGCTACATGCCCAACATTGTTGAAGCGGTGGTGGCGATGCTGGCGACTGCGAGTCTTGGTGCGATCTGGTCCTCCTGCTCCCCTGATTTTGGTCTCCAGGGAGTTCTGGACCGTTTTAGCCAGATTGAACCAAAGATTCTGTTTACGGTGGATGGCTACTCCTACAACGGCAAGAGACACGCCTTGGCGCCTCGTCTGGAGGAGATCCTGAAAAAACTACCGAGCCTAAAAAAAGTTGTGGTTGTTTCGTATCTTGACGACTCCCCCCGTGTCCCTTGGCTCGCGTGGGAAGATTTATTGAAAAATAATGCAAATGAAATCGCTTTTGAACAGCTTCCGTTCGACCACCCTCTCTACATCATGTACTCTTCCGGAACGACAGGCGTTCCCAAATGCATCGTTCATGGTACCGGCGGTACCTTGTTGCAACACCTGAAGGAGCTCTCTCTTCATTCCGATTTAAAAAAAGAAGATCGGATTTTCTACTTTACGACTTGCGGCTGGATGATGTGGAATTGGCTCGTCAGTTCACTCTCCGTTGGGTCCACGATCGTGTTGTATGAAGGGAGTCCCTCCTATCCGGACCTCACTAGTCTCTGGAAGATGGCGGAGCAGGAGAAAATCTCCATTTTTGGAACGAGTCCCAAGTTCCTTGCCTCTTGTGAAAAAGGGGAGGTCAAGCCGGGCAACCACTTTGATCTCTCACATCTTAAGGCCGTTCTCTCAACCGGTTCCCCCCTTTCCATTGAAAACTTCGAGTGGGTCTATCAAAACATCAAGTCGGATCTGCATCTTGCCTCGATCTCCGGCGGGACAGACATCATCGGCTGTTTTATGTTGGGAAATCCGAACCTGCCGGTTTATGCCGGCGAGATCCAGTGCCGTGGACTCGGGATGAAGGTGGAGTGTTGGGATGAGAGTGGCAAACCACGGGTTGACCGAAAAGGGGAGCTGGTTTGCACCGCGCCGTTTCCCTCAATGCCTGTCTCTTTCTGGAATGATCCGGACGGTACGAAATACCACGCGGCCTATTTTGACTATTTTCCGAATGTCTGGCGGCATGGAGACTTCATTGAGATAACACCTCGCGGAGGAGTGATTGTTTACGGCCGGTCGGATGCGACCTTGAATCCGGGTGGTGTCCGTATCGGAACATCCGAGATCTACCGTCAGGTTGAATCGATTTCCGAGATTAAAGACAGCCTCGTCATTGCCCAAAAATGGGAGAATGATGTCCGGATCGTTCTCTTTGTTGTGCTGAAGGAGGGGGTAGGGCTGGATGACCCACTTCAGGCCAAGATTCGGGAGACGATCAGGAGAGGGACAACCCCGCGTCACGTTCCATCCAAGATCATCCCGATACGGGAAATCCCGTACACCGTCTCCGGTAAAAAGGTTGAGCTGGCGGTCACTCGTCTCATTCACGGGGAGCCGGTCCAGAACCGGGAGGCGCTTGTCAACCCCCAGGCGCTCGATCAGTTTCAGAATCTTCCAGCCCTTCGTTCAAATTGATTTTCTATCTCTTCCCCTTCTTTAAAAGACCACTCAATTCATTCATGAACTCATTCAAGTCCTTGAACTCCCGATAAACCGAGGCGAATCGGACATAAGCGACCTGATCCATTCTGTGGAGCTCCCGCATCACCCGTTCGCCGATCTCTGAGGAAGGGATCTCTTTCTTACCCAATTCCTGGATCTCTCGTTCAATCTGGTCTGCCGCCTCCTCAATCCTTTCGGTCGAGACAGGACGTTTTTCACACGCCTTCTGAAGGCCGGCCAGGATCTTGTGCCTGTCGTACGGCTCACGTCGTCCATCTTTTTTGATGATGGCGGGAAAAGTCTCCTCGACATGCTCGTAGGTGGTGAATCGCTTGTGACACTTCTCACACTCGCGGCGGCGACGAATCGCCTCTCCCTCCTTGGCAAGCCGGGAATCGACGACACGGGTCTCAGAATGACTACAAAAGGGACATTTCATAACTCACCCCTCAAGGACTATCGTGAAAACCAATTTCCCCTCTCTTACTATTAAGAGAGGGATAACGACAACCTATCAGTTAGTGGGAGGGTGCGGTTATTTACAGGTAAAAGGGGAATTTCTTACAGAGCTCATTAATATTCTGCCGCACCTCTTTTTTATTTTGACTATTGGTCGGATCGCAAAGGATCTTGTTGATCCAGTCACCAATGAGCTCCATCTCCTTCTCCTTCATCCCGCGTGTTGTGAGGGCCGGGCTGCCGATCCGGAATCCTCCGGCGATCATCGGGGGTTGGTCATCAAAGGGAACGGCGTTCTTGTTGCACGTCATTCCGGCCTCTTCGAGTGACTCCTGGCAGATCTTGCCATTCAGGCCCCGGTTCCGAACATCAATCAAGAGGAGATGGTTATCGGTCCCGCCTGAAATCACCTGGTAATCATGCTTGATCAACCGTGCCGCCAATGCCTGGGCATTCCGGATCACCTGTTTGGCATACTGCTCAAAAGAGGGCTGAAGATTCTCCAAAAATCCGACTGCTTTTGCCGCAATAATATGCATGAGGGGTCCCCCTTGAATGCCGGGGATGATCATTGCATCGAGCAATTCGCTCATCTTCTTTAAGCGGCCCGACTTCGGCGCAGTGATTCCAAACGGGTTGTCGAAGTCTTTCCCCATGAGGATCAGTCCCCCTCGGATGCCGCGGAGTGTCTTATGGGTCGTGGAGGTCACAACGTGGCAGTGGGGGAGGGGATCGTTGAGCAACTTTTTTGCAATCAACCCGGCGGGATGGGCGATATCGGCAAACAGAAAGGCACCAACGGAATCTGCAATCTCACGAAAATGTTTGTAGTTAATATTGCGGGAGTAGGCGGAGGCCCCGACGGTGATCATCTTGGGGCGCTCTTTTTTGGCAAGAGTGGCACAGGCATCGTAGTCGATCAGACCGGTCTTGGGGTCAACTCCATATGCGGTGAAATGGTAGAGCTGGCCTGAAAAATTGACGGGTGAACCGTGTGTGAGGTGCCCCCCATGCTGAAGGTGCATCCCCATCACCTTGTCTCCCGGTTTGAGGAAGGTAAAATAGACCGCCATATTGGCCTGGGAACCGGAATGGGGTTGGACGTTGGCATACTCCGCCCCGAACAGTTTCTTGACCCGTTCACGTGCCAGCTCCTCGGCCTGATCAACAAACTCACATCCGCCGTAGTATCTCTTGCCCGGATACCCCTCCGCATACTTGTTGGTCAGGACGCTTCCAGCGGCCTCGAGGACGGCCCGGGAGACGTAATTTTCAGATGGAATGAGTTCCAGTTGTGACTCGAGGCGAATCGTCTCCTTCCGGATGATTTCGTCGATTTGGGGGTCTGACTGTTTAAGAGGTAAGGACGACATGGCGCCCGAGCTATCACAGGCCGTTCATTCTTCATAGACAAAAAATCTCAAAATTTGTACAAGCAACCCATGATCACGATTTTCTCCTACTCGCCCGTGGATGGGCTGACACAGGTTCGTGATCTTGCCTCTATTCGTCAGCTGATTCAGGAGAAGGAGAGGGTTACCTGGGTTGATCTGGAACATCCCACACCCCAGGAGACAGAAATCCTCGATACCGCCTTTAATTTTCACCCCCTGACCATTGATGACTGTCTTTCCCCACGTCATCAACCAAAGATTGACAATTATGGCTCCTATCTTTTTTTGATCGTCCACGAAATGAAAACAGAATCGTCGGAGGCCCGTTTCAAGACGAGTGAATTGGATATCTATCTCGGAAGCAATTATCTGCTGACCTTCCATCGCCCGAAGATGAAGAGCCTGGAGATTGTCCAGGAAAGGCTTCTCAAAAACCCGAAGGCGCTTTTCCGCTCTGCCGACTTTCTCATGGCGACCGTCCTCGATGAGGTGGTTGACCAGTACACCCCCGTTCTGGATCAGATGGATCAGCGGGTCAGTGCGCTGGAAGACCAGATTTTTTCCCCGAAGGATGGTGAAGATCTCCTCAATGAAATTTTTAGTCTGAGGAGAAGCTTGTCACAGATCAAGAGGATTTCGACGAAACAGATCGATCTCCTGACACGCATGATCAAAGAAGGGTATGACGAAATCATCCCGCTATCGCTCCCCTACCTTTCCAATGTTCGTGATCACCTGATTCGGGCTTCCGATCTGTGTGATTTTTTTCGGGACTCTATATCCAGCCTTGTGGATGCCCACTTGCTGACCTCTTCAAACAAGACCAATGAGACGATGAAGATGCTGACGATCTTTGCCTCCATGATGCTCCCTCTGACGGTTATTACGGGTGTCTATGGCATGAACTTCAAGAATATGCCGGAGCTTGATTGGTCCTTCGGGTATCCTTTTGTTATTGGGTTGATGGCTGTTGTGGCGGGGTCTATGCTGTTTTATTTTAAGAAGAAAAAGTGGCTCTAGCCCGATACGGTCATTTCAGATTTTTCTTTTCAATTTCGGAAATTTTAGTGAGGCGTCGGGCGTGACGACCGCCCGCGTAAGGGGTCGTCAACCAAATAGTGACCAGTTTTTTGGCCTCTTCCGTTTGTCGAATCCGTCCTCCCAAGCAGAGGACATTGGCGTTGTTGTGCTCCTTTGACATCCGGGCCGTGTACTCATCAAAGACGACGGCGGCACGGACGTTTTTAAATTTGTTGGCGACAATGCACATCCCGATTCCTGTTCCGCAGGCAAGAACTCCTCCATCCACAAAACCTCTGGAGACCTGCTCCGCTACTTCCGAGGCAAAATCGGGATAATCAACGGAGTCGGGACCGTTTGTACCAAGATCAATAACCTCTATTTTTTGTTTTTTGAGATATTCGATGAGTGTCTGTTTGACTTCATACCCGCCATGATCGGATGCAACGGCCAGTCTCACCTATTTCTTGGCCTCTTCCTGTTTCAGGATCTCTCTGCCCTTGTAGAAACCACAGTGGGGACAGACGCGATGGGGCATTTTGGCCTCCCCGCATTGGGGGCACTTATTGGTGTGGTAGACCTTCAGATGGATGTGCGATCGTCGATTGTCTCGACGAACACGTGATACTTTTTTACGAGGGACTGGCATAGGTCGGAATCCCTAGTATGGGGTCGATTGATTGTCAAACCGATTCAAGGGGGGATTCCTGTGGTCTGTTTAGCCCCGGTAGCGAACAGAACGAATTGTTTTCCCCTGCTTTTTTCGATGTTTCTTTCGCGCAACCTTGGTCTTCTTGTAAGCCATGGGCTTCCACTATCTCTCTCCCGTGAAGAGTACAAGTGAAAATCGTCTACGTGCCCAAAAAAATTTGCTTGAAAAGGATTCCCAACAGGCCGGCGCTGAGGACAACCGCCGCGACCGTTCCTTTCTCCTTCCATCGGTAGAGCGAGGCGAGGGCAATACCCAAGATAACGAGAGAAGGAAGATCGATAATCGCTGCCTTCAGGAGATGGGCGGTCGTCGCGGCAATCAAGCCGACGACTCCCGCCGTTACGCCATCCAGAAGGGAGTGAAGAGACCGATTCTCGACCACCTTTTCAATGGTGCGATGGCCGATCAGTGTCATACCAAAGGCAGGAAGAAAGATCCCGATGGTCAAGATCAGCGCCCCCCACGGCCCTCCTCCCAAGTATCCGACGAAGGTAGAAAAGATAATGAACGGCGCCGGCAAGATCCCTGAAAGAGCGACACCGTTCAAAAATTGCGGGTTGGTCATCCACCGGCCGACCTCGACCGCATCGTGCTGAAGGAACGAGATCACTGTGTAGGCGCCGCCGAAGGTCAAGAGGCCGCTCCGGAGACCGGAGAAGAAAAGTCGCAAAGAGGACGGAGGCTCCAGAGAGAGGTCGAACGACTCCGGAATCACATGAACTCCTTTTATCATCAGATAAAAAATCGAGCCCCCCAGAAAGGCGGCGGAAACAAACGCCAGGGGGAAAAATTTACGGCGTTTGGCAAAAATGTAAGCGACACCCGCAAAAGAGAGTGTAATCAGGAAGTGGAGATCCAAAAGGTGGCCGACACCCGCGACCACCGCAATCGCCCAGAGCCATCGGTCGGTCAGGGCATGCCCTCCGATCCGGTGGGTCGCCCGGATGATCAGCGCCGGGACCGCCGCCTGCATTCCGTAAAAGAGACCTGAAAAGAGAGGCGACTTGATGCCGTAGGCGGCGTAAAACCAGGAGAGGGTGAACATCAGGAGAAAGCCGGGGAGCATGAAGCCTAATCCTGCAAGAAATCCGCCGATCCTTCCCTTCGCCAGCATTCCGAAATAGACACAGAGCTCGTGCGCCTCCGGACCGGGGAGGAGCTGATAGACACCGAGCACCCGGTTGAAGCGCTCCCGGGAAATCCATTTTCCCTCTTCCACCAGCTCGTGCCGGATCATGTCGATCTGTGCCACCGGCCCTCCCCAGGCAAGGAGACCAAAGTGTAAGAATCTTAAAAAGAGACGAGTGTAAGACGTATCCATATTCTCTTAAATAAATTCCAATTATCTTTTCTATTGTAATTCTTTTGGGGTCAGGAAAGGGGAAAGGCTCTCCAATGGATTTGCAAATTCAAGGGCAATTGTCTGACTCTCTGTCTCATGTCGGACAACAATAGCGGGAAGGAGCCAGACCTGCGAACCAACATTGAGAAGGAGGGAAACCTTCTTTTGTGGGGTCAACGTGACCCACGGGACATCAAGCTTAAGCGTCAATCCAATGCCACCCCGGCTGATATCGAGAGGGACCGCACCGATCTCGATTGTTCGAGGTGAGGTCGATTCGAGCAAAGAACCACCCGCCAGGATCAATTTGGCTGAAAGCCCCGAGTTCTGCAAAACAATCTGTCGAGGAAATCTTCTTTTTTCCACCTGAGATATCCCTTGCAAGGTCTGCCCCCCCTCCGTACGCCACAAGGTTCGGATTGGTCGGCCGATTGTTGCTAAAAAATGTACTTGGCAGAAATTTTTCCTATGACACTCCAGTTTTTAGGTGAGGTCGAAGAGGATGGGAAGGGTTGTTAATCCGAAACGGGCCTCAGGCATTACAGATATAATATATATGGGCCAATCAGTCTTCTTTGAGGAATTTTTAGTGAAAAGTTTCTCTTTATTCAAAAGTGATTTGACACCATCCGGTGCTGAGTATACGAAACTAGCCGAGTTTGAGTTGAAACCTTAAAGGAGGGGGCCATGGAACAGATCGGTAACAAGGCAAAAATTCTGAGTAACACCATCAGCAACATTGAGAAGGTTTACGGAAAAGGTGCGATCATGCGCCTCGACAAGGAGGATGTGGCCCAGAATGTTGAGACGATTTCAACAGGTTCTCTCGGTCTCGACATTGCCCTGGGTGTGGGCGGTCTTCCGAGGGGGAGGATTGTGGAGGTCTTTGGCCCCGAATCCTCCGGGAAGACGACCTTGGCCCTTCAGGTCGTTGCCAATTGTCAGCGTGAGGGTGGTGTTGTTGCCTACATCGATGCGGAGCATGCCCTGGATGTTCAATACGCCAAGAAACTCGGTGTGAAGAGTGAGGAACTGCTGATCTCCCAACCGGACAGTGGTGAACAGGCGTTGGAGATTGTTGACATGCTCGTGAAGAGCGGTGCGGTTGACATGATTGTTGTCGATTCTGTTGCGGCGCTTGTTCCGAAGGCGGAGATTGAAGGGGAGATGGGAGAGCCCCAGATGGGACTACAGGCCCGTTTGATGAGCCAGGCACTTCGCAAACTGACTGGGAATGTCAGTCGCACCAAGACGCTTGTTATTTTCATCAATCAGCTTCGGATGAAGATCGGTGTGATGTTTGGAAATCCTGAAACGACCACCGGTGGAAACGCGCTCAAGTTTTATGCCTCCGTTCGGCTTGATATCCGGCGTGTCAATGCAATCAAGCAGGGGGAGCAGGTGGTTGGCAACCAGACCCGGGTCAAGGTCGTCAAGAACAAGATGGCCCCGCCGTTCCGTCAGGCCGAGTTTGATCTCGTTTATGGTGAGGGGATTTCCCGTGAAGGGGAATTGCTTGACTTGGGCGACCTTCATAAGGTTATCGAAAAATCAGGGGCTTGGTACACCTACGGAGGAGAGAAGATCGGTCAGGGGCGGGAGAACGCCGTCAAGTTTCTTAAAGAGAATAATGATGTTGCAAAAAAGATTGAAAAAGAGATCTTCGTTCGTGCCGGGGTTGTCTGCAAGGAACCGTTGAAAGAGGTTGCAGCTGAAAAAACGGCTGGTCGCGAAAAGAAGAGGGCTGCTGGTTAGTTGATAGAGCCAATTGAAGGGGGATTCAATGGCCATCACGGAATTTATCAGTGGTGGGGAAGGTGCGGCCGGTTTGGCTTCGGGCGTGATTGGGGATTTTGTAAGGCCCCATCAACCGAGTTTAAGACCGTCGGTGGCACTGCCGCGAACGGCCGCCGATTTTTTTGTTGCCGGCAAGACCGATCCCCGCGGGCTTTTCCTCGTATCTGCCGATGATTTTCAATATCGGATCGATCATCTTCGGCAATATGCGGATGATTTGCAGAGCTTGCTCTCGCGCGGTCTTCCAGGGGGTTTTTCGCAAGATGCGGATGCTGTTCCCCTCTTGCGGGACATCGTTCAGATCAGGCATTTAAATGAACAACTGGGGATCGCCTCCGGCTTTCTTCGTTTCAGGGAGGTGCGTGGCTGGTTCAGGTTGGGTCATGACAGATCAGATCTCGCGGTCGCATGGCTTGAGAGATCTCCCTATAAAGATCAATTTGATGAGGTCTTAAGGATTTCACGCGAGCTTGCCGAGCTTCTTCAGACAAGACATGGAATTGCCGTGGCGGCTAACAGCTTCCCCTCACCGGTTAAAGAGACCGTTTTTATGAGTCTTTACCGTGGTCTTCAAACGGCCTTGGGGAAGTCACCTTCTCTGGCTGTAGCTCTTTTAGCGGGCTCCTTGCTCGCTGTTGAGATGCGGAACGGTTAATTGAAAGTTAATAAACCATAATAAGGGGGTGGCTATGTCTTGGCTCAAGAAGGTCGATCACGTGACCTACGCGGTAAAAGATATCAAAAAGTGGGCCTGGTATCATCTTGAGGTTGAGGGGGGGCGTCTCATCAACCGAATCGATGATGTCATGCCGGATAATCCCGACAGCAGCATGAAGCTTTGGTGTATCGATTACGGTGACTTTGGGGTCGCTCTTGTGGAGGGGATTGATCGCCGAAAAGAATCCCAGGTGACTGCCTTTGTCAGAAAACATGGGGATCATTCGGTTCAGCATGTCGCTTATGATACCGAAGGACTCGATGTTTTTCTGAAGCGGCTCTCAGAATTTAATTGTCATCCACGTGGGGAAACCTTGGTGCGTAATGACGGCTTTGGTCTTGTAAAGCAGGTTTTTGGAAAAGGGTATGAGCATGAGGAGGATCCCGCGCAGGCGAGCTTCCCGGAATATGTGGAGAGGCCTCGGAGAGGGAATCATGAGTCAGAGATCTCCTTTTCCCAAAAATTCGGTGAAAGTTTTTACAAGCAGATTGAAAATGCACGGGAATCAAAAGATCGCGAGACGCTCATTGATTTTTCCAGGATGCCTCGTGGTTGGGAACCGGTTCTTCAAGAGAAGAGATAGCTAAAAGAGTTATGGGGAAAATAGTTGGCGCTACGCTTTGTTCTCACGTCCCCCGCCTTATGATTCCGCCGGAGAAACGGCGTGACTACATGGGAGGTAAGATCAGCACCTTTTACGAGGCGCTAGAGAGGATGCAGGCCGAGCAGATCCATAACAGGCGATTTGACACCTTTCTGGTTTTTGACACGCATTGGTGGACAACATTAGAGTTTGTTCTGAATGCCCATGGGTGGCACGTTGGTCGTTACACGTCGGATGAGATTCCATGGATGATTACGGATCTCCCTTACGACTACCCGGGAGATCCGGAGTTGGCAGACCAGATTGGTGAGGAGGCGAAGGGGGCTGGGGTTCCGGTTTACGTGGCGCGGGAGAAAAATCTTCCGTGGCATTATCCGACGCTCAACACAATGAAGTATTTAAATCCGGAAAGACGTCCTGTTTTGCCAATAAGCGTTGCCTATACCTCGTCGGTTGAAGAGGAGCTTCTCTTTGGAGAGGCAATCCGCCGGGCGATTGAGAAGGGATCACGAAATGTCCTCCTTGTAGCGACGGGTGGGCTTTCGCACCGGTTTTGGGAACTGGATAAGGTTCGGCAAAGGGCCTCGGCGGATCCTTCCGATATTTATTCGGAGGAGAACCGTCGGTATGACGAAAAAATTATTTGTTACCTCAAAGAGGGACGGCATCGTGAGGTGATTGAGGCGGCGGATGATTTTCGAAAAATGTGTTCACCGGAGGGGCGGTTTGCCCATTACCTCCGTATGGTCGGGGCGCTCGGAGGGAAGGGATGTCACCTTGGGGGTATTCAATATGGAGAGTATGAGGCGGCTATTGGCACGGGGCAGGTGAATTTGTGGTTTAACAATGATATCCCCTCCCACACCCTATCTTAAGGGGAGGGCCGGGGTGGGGATATAAGGAGATCCTATGAAAGCAAAAAAACTGGAGGGTGTTGTTGCAATGCTGGTGACACCCCTTAACAAAAGTGAGGAGATCGATTTTGGAGCGCTTCGGGCGGAAATTGATTGGGCTGTTGCACAGGGGGTGAGTGGTATTGTGGTGACCCCCAGTATCGGCGAATTTGCCGTCATGACGAATGAGGAGCGCTGGAAATGCTTTGAGGTTTGCAAGGAACAGGCCTCTCAATATCCCCATTTGTTCACTATTGCGATGACGGCAGCCACCCATACACGCGAGGTGATTCGCCATTCAAACATTGCGAAGGAGCTCGGATACGATGCCGCCCAGCTCATCCCTCCCTATTACTGGCTTCCGGATGAAGAGGAGGTGTATCGCCATTACCAATTAGCCGCAGAGACCGGCTTGCCGCTTGTCATTTACCACAACCCGGCGCTTTCCAAATTTTATATGCGGCGCGAATTTATTGGAAGATTGGTTGGTATTCCGGGCGTTGTAGGCATCAAGGAGGTCAAGACGGATCGTCATGTGGAGCTTGAACCACTTTTCCAAGAGGTGGCAGGGCGTGCGAAGGTTTTTACCACCTTTCGGGCCTTTTCAACCGGTTTGGTTTTGGGATCGAGCGGTGGTTTTATCAACGTCTTTGGGGTTCCGGCCTGTGTGCGGATGTGGGAACTTTGGCAGAAGGGGGAGAGGGATCGGGTGGAAAAGATTCAATGTTTGTTGAATGAGGTCTTTCCGCGAGGCGGCGAAGACAACAAAAAACATATCGGCACGACCAAGATGGTCTCATCGGTTGTAACCGGTATCGACATGGGACCACCAAGGGCGCCTTATCTCTCGCCGGATCGCCGGTATCGTGAGAATCTTGAGAAAACTTTGCCGCTGTTGAATCGATTGCTTCGGTAGCAGGGGGCTTATGTTACCTTAGGATCGGTCAGCCATTTTGTAGCGGGAACAATCCTGATGTAAGAATTTTTGTCACGGATTGTTTCTTCCTCTTCAAGGGTCACAATCGTTGCCTCGTTGATTTTATAACGTCTCATGCCGGTGAGGAGACTATTTACTTCGCGCTTTCGTGTCTCTTCTGCGGCCAGTGAAGCGGAGACCTGGATGAGATGAACCGGTTTGGGCCCTTTCCGAATCAGAAAATCTATCTCCGATCCGTCGTCATTTTTGGCATAAAAAATTTCCGAAGTTTTTTTTCGAAGATGGAGAAAAACCACATTTTCTAGAAGCCATCCCGTATCATCCGAAGACCGAAAAGCGACCTGGTTGATAATGCCGTTGTCAATACAATAGACTTTTTTTGGAGCTATTTGCTGCTGCTTCATCGAGGTGGAATACGTGTTGATGATGAAGTACAACCAACTCGTTTCCAGGTAGTCGATGTAGGTCTTGACGGTATTAACGCTTCCCAGCATGAGCATTTGGCGCAATTTGTTAAATGAAACCGGTTTCCCCGCGTTTCCTGCCAAGTACAATGACAGCTCTTTTAAGTTTTTGAGTGAGTCGATCGAGTAACGGGCGCTGATGTCGCGGTAAATAATGTCTTGGTAGAGCTGTGCGCAAAAATCATCTTCGGGATATTTGAGCGCATCCGGAATCCCGCCTGTTTTTAAATAGTCGTGGAGCCCCCTTTTCAGATACGCCGATTGGGTCGTATTTTGGGCGATCGGTTCGACTCCCTTGAAGCCGAGATACTCCCGAAAAGAGAATGGAAACAGTTCGACTTCCCGGTGGCGTCCCGTCAGGTGACTGCCGATCTCACGGCTTAAGAGGGATGCATTGGAGCCCGTGATGATGATCTTGTGTCCTGCATCGTGCAAACGACGGACAAAGAGCTCCCAATGGGGAATGTTCTGGACCTCGTCCATCAAAAAATATTTTTTTTCACCAAACAACTCAATCAACATTTCATGGACCCGGCTGAAGCCAGCCGCTTCAAATCCTGTCCAACGCTCATCATCAAAATTAAGGTAGTAGTAGTCATTCGGAAAACAGACATCGGCCAATTGGGCCTGGAGGGTCGATTTTCCGGAACGCCTTAGACCTGTGATTACCACGATGGCGGGGGATTTGAGATAAGGTTTGACCTCCTCCAATGCCTCACGGGGGAACCCTCGATCCATCCTTTTAAACCGTTCCGCCTGCTCAGAGAGGAGAAATCTCAAGTTTGGGGCCGAAGAAATTTCTCCATTCATATCGAAAACATATCATAATAAGTTTTCAATTACAACGAAAACTTTTTAGAAAAAAAGGCAGAAACTTAAATTGTTGTTTGACGATCTGTCGGCTATGTTGTTGTCTCTTGACATCACACCTGCCACATTGCCTGTTATTTCCAATGCGGTTCCTTATCATGAACTGATGTTTGATGGTAAGCTGGTCTGTGATAGTTTTGCAGCCGTCAAGACCCGCGATTTTGATTGGGCGAATGGATACCGTGGACCTGTCCTTTTATTTACCTCTGACAGAACAGTTCACGACTCCGTCGTTCGGGCTTATCGACTTGACTCTCGAAAGATACCGAGGGGGGCGCTTGTTGGGGTGGGGGAGCTTGTTGATGTTAGAAAGTTGACCCCCCAGGGAACAAGCGATTCTAATCGATCGGTTTAATAACCTGGGACTGGGTCGAGTAAAACTTTGGGTGTTGGCAAGGCATCTTAAGAGACAAACCGTTCCTGAATCCTTACGAGCGAAAATCGAGATCTGGCCAGCTAAGTTTGGACTCTTCTTCCGTCGGGTGCATCGTTTTCCCGTTCCGATACCGTTTGCTCGACCTACAGGAGCGGGAGATCGTTTTACAGCACCCGTGTCGCTTGTAGCAGAGCAGTTGATTGCTGCGGGGCTCCGAGTGTTTAGTTAAGATTCGTTGCTCTAAGCTACATCTCTTCTGTACAACAGATCATCTTTGGTTGGGTATAGAACTCAAGGCTGTAGCGGCCGCCCTCCGAGCCGATCCCGCTATTTTTAACGCCACCAAAAGGCACTCGAAGATCCCGCACGAAATGGCTGTTGATCCAGACCATACCGGCTTCCAGTGCCTCCGCCACACGCATCGCCTTCCTCTCGTCTTTTGTCCAAACGCTTGAGGAGAGGCCAAATTCCGAATTATTGGCTAACTGGACCGCTTCTTCTTCGGAGCGGAAAGGGAGAACAACAAGAACCGGTCCAAAGATCTCTTCCCGAAAAATTTTCATGGTCGGTTTTACTTGATCGAAGATTGTTGGTTCCAGAAAGTTGCCCCGACTTAAGGCAGGATCGTTCGGTCTTTTACCGCCGGTTAGCAGTCGTGCCCCCTCTTGAATCCCTGTTTGAATATAAGCCTCCACACGTTGCAGATGCTCACGTGAGACCAGGGGGCCTATCTCCGAACTTGGCTCCAGTGGGTTTCCGATCTTCATTTTTTTTGCAAAGAGAATCAACCTCTCCAGAAAGTCGTTGTAGATGGACTGCTCTAATAAAAGGCGTGATCCAGCGACGCACGATTGTCCCTGGCTTCGGAAGATTCCCCGTGCGACACCTTTGATCGTTAAATCAAGATCGCAGTCAGCAAAGACAACGGCGGGAGATTTTCCTCCCAATTCTAAAGAGAGGGGGGCGAGTCTAGTCTCTGCATTAGCCTTTGCCACCACCTTTCCCCCCGGAACGGATCCCGTAAAGGAGATCCGGTTGACAGAGGGATGGCGTACCAACGCCTCTCCCGCCTCTGGACCACCCGGAAGAATGTTGATCACGCCTGCGGGAATGCCTGCCTCATTCGCCAGCTCCCCCAGTTGGAGGCAGCTGAGCGATGTCCAGGGGGGTGGTTTGAGGATACAGGTATTCCCGGTGGCGATACAGGGACCGATCTTCCAGGTCCCCAACATAATCGGGCTGTTCCAGGGGATGATCAGTCCTGCAACACCGACGGGAAGCCTCTTTACGTCGCTCCTCGTCTTGACCGGTTTTCCAAGGAACTTCCCTTCTCCGGTGAACGTCTCTTCGGGCCACTCCTCCATCTGTTTGGCAAAGAAGGCGATATTCTCAGCGGCGCGGGCGACATCATGACGGATACATTCCTCCTTGAGCTTGCCGACATCCTGCGATTCCAGTGTCCCTAAAAAATCAGACTCTCTTCGAATAATGTTGGCGAACTTGAGAAGAATTTTGATGCGCTCCTTGATTGGTAAACGTGGCCAGGGGCCTTTGTCAAACGCCTCCCGGGCGGATTGGACCGCCCGGTCAATATCTTGGGCGTTGCCAACAAAGAAAGTCGCAATCGCCTCATTATTAGAAGGGTTGAGGGAGGTATAGGACTCTTGGGAGAACGCCTTGACCCGCTTGCCTCCAACAAAATGGTCGGTCTGGATCATACTGCTTTCCTGTCTTCAGTCTGCCTTTTCAGTTGATCTTCGTGAAGACCGTTCCAAAAAACGGCGCAGCAATCGAGCATCTCACGTCCTGCCTGAACAAACTTGTCTTCATTGAATTGCTGATAGAAGAAAACCTCCCGTAACTCATCTTTTGTATGCTGGGCATGCTGGTCTTCCAGGCGATCATGAAAGGTCCAGAAGCCAAGGTTGAGCTTCATACCCGTTTTCTGACGGAATATTTTGAGGCCTTGAATCAACTCCTTCCAGAAGCCGGCCGCGGCCCAGTTTTCAATCGCAAAGCTTGCGCCAGCGCTTCGGCTAAAATCGATTCCTCCATAGATCCTTTCAAGGCCATCGGTGAAATGGAGCGTTGTGGTGGTCCCATGATGCCTCTTACCGAGATCGCTGAATTCCAATCCCAGGGGCTTGGCAAAGTTGAGTAGCCACTCGAAATGGGCTGCCTCAAAGTGGAAGAGCCCTCCCTGAACGGTTCCCTCAGAACTGACGAGCTCCGGGTTATTTGGTGCCTCATCGGGGGCAAACTCTCTCTCATGATGATTTGGATCCTTCTTGTGGAAAACGACGCCGATCTCGTTAGCCAGGATCTCTTTGCTGGCCCTCATCTCCTCAAGGCTTACTGCGTTAATTACCTTTTTGAGCTGAGCGATTATAAAGAAGTTGGAGAAGACGGAAAACTGCGTTGTGAAATGTCTCAGATCGTCCAGCGTAAACGCGCCTTCTTTGAACCAGCGGGTATACTGGTTGTCATGAATAATGGGATGGGACATGATTTCATTTTCTACGCGACGCAGAAAATCGTGGTAATTCTGGTTGGTCCGAAATGTCATTGTTACCCCCTTTTTAATAATGACGGCCCGAAGAATTGCGCCAGAATTCTTTGAAGTCAAACAGAAAACGCGAAGAGGTTAATCAGGAGACAAAGAAGTTATCGCGAATCCCTATCTCATGTGGCTCGAGAGCAACCAGGCCCCGTGATTTACGAGTGGGGACATAGATTGTTATAACTCCGAGATCGATTGTATAGGAGAACCGGTTTTCATCGCCTACAATAACAAGTCTTGGCTTCATTTTTTCGCTTGAGATCCCGAGGGCGAGGAGTTCACTAAAGGTTTTTTCTCTCCCTTTAAGGGCCTGCTGATCCCTGAAGGACTTGCTGTTTGCCAGATCCCTTTGGATCTGATCCCGTTCCTGTTCGATCCGTTTTCGGGCGTAGTCAACCGCCTCCGGAAACGGGATGTCGATCGTCTCATCCATCGAGGAGAAATCCTGCCGGACATCGCGGCGCGAAATTTCAATCACCTTTCTGTTGCTATCTCTCCAGACAATCAGGCCTCTCTCCACAACCTCCACTTTTCGCTGGGCCTGGCGTAGTTGGACTGTTTGAGGCTCATAGAGTTGCCGGAAGCTTTGAACGGATCCGTTGAGAGAGGCCGCTTCATGCCGCGCCTGAAAGCGGATCCCTGATTGCCGGTAGGAATCCCTCAGGCTGCGCAAGGTTGAGGCGGAAATGCTTGAGTCTGTCTCCGTGGAAGCAGAGGGTGGTTGACGTGTAGAGAGCAGTTGCCGTCGTTTTCCCTCTTCCGTAATGATCTTTTCGACATCGGTCCTGGGATAAGGGAAGAGATCGGGTCGTTTCGTCTCCTGACCCGCCTGCTCCAGTCGTTTAACGGCACGTAACGCCGCATCGACAACATCGGCGGGACGTGGTGTTCGTGTGGAAAAGGAGAATTTGAACTCCTCGTGGAGGAGGGAGACAAATCGAAGTGCATCGGTCGGCCTTGACTGGGGCAACTTTTGCAACCCCTCGTAGAGAGACCACCAAAAACCGGAATAGACCTCTCCCCGTGCGTGCGGTTCCGACCCGATCTTGCTCAGAACTTTGTTATTCTTGACGGTCAAGAGTCCTACTTCGGGAGAGAGTTTCCCTCCCCACTCGACGACCCACGGTTCGCTCATGACCGGGTTGTCAAAACAGAAGGCGGCATCGAGATCGCCCGACGACTCATGCACGGCGCGTGCCTCAATGCCGTTAAAGTCCGGCATGATATGATAAAGAAGGAGATGCTGTGCCTCATGAAAGACGGATTCCCCCTCCGCGGCGACATGAAACCGATCAGTATATCCAAACGAGAGGTATTCCTCTTGCAGGTGGGCATACGCATTGGCGTCTTTGAAGTCGTTCGATTTGGCCCGGATGCTGTGAGAGCGGCCTTGATGAAGGGAGCCGAGGATCTTTGAGGGATTGTATCCGAGTCCTTCAAGCCACTGCAGGTACATCTCAAGGTAGTGGTAGAGGAGGATCGTGTCGGCCTGGTTTATTGTAAGTGCCGGTCCCGCTTTATCCCGGAGCGGCCAGAGCCATTGGCCGTTTAGATCCGCATTTCCGGTTACGGAGGCCCGCCCCCCCTCAATACCGTTATGAGGGATATATCCGCTCCAAACCCCGGGGAGGAGCAGCCTTTTCGTCCTAAGGACGGGTGGTGTTCGGGTCCAATCACAGGCGGTGACGATGTTGGAGCCGTCAAGAACCTCCACCTCGGGAGGCAACGGGGTTTCTCCCCTGAGGGACCGCCGAGCCCCTCGATGATGACCAATAATACCAAGTTCTGAGGCAAGAGAGGCCCTTTGCTGCGGAGGCAGGGTTGCCAAGTGAAGAAAGGCCTGTTGTGTTGTATTGAGGAAGGGGGCTTGAATGCGGTCGATTGTTTTTCCAACTCCGTTGCCAGCCATGAAAAAGGGAAGACCTTCAAAAAGTTCACGGCGGAATCGTTCACTCGTTGTCATGGTTGACTCAGGAGTTGCACCGACCGATTCCAAGCCCTTTCCGACGCCGACGCTGAGCCCCGCCTGTAGCGGTTCTGTGCAGAGGTCGGCGGTAAAGAGCATCAGTCCGGATGACATCCCACGCAGTTGGGCCAAACGATGGAAGAGGCCCATTGCCCCGATCCCAAGGCCAACGGAAGGGAGTGAAAAGAGGAGCCCAACCCCCCATCGTTTGAGAAAACTCTCTTCAGCGGGATGACCGTAACGGATTGTTTGATACAGGATCATGAGGCCTGACATGAGTGAGGAGGCAGCAACGGTTGTAAGGGCGAGCCCTGTGCTACCCGATTTGAGTCCGACTTTCCTAAGTCCTCCCGTTATTTTTCCGGATCCCCACTTCATGCCAACGTGCATTGCACCCGAGATTCCCAGTGTCTCTCCCCATCCCCCCACGGAGCCGATGCGGTCCGTATAGTGAGCCCACCAGGCGTCGTATTCTGTCATGCGATAACGATCAAAGAGAAATGGATTAGCGACCGCTAGTCCCGTTGTCCTTTGGTAATCCCGGTTTGTAGGGATCGGCACAAAGGAATCGGTCGACGAGAGACTACTTGTGGCGCTTGTTGCCCCCACCAACGGCTCCATCGACGGGGGGTAAAATGAGGTTGTGTAAAAAGTGGCTTAACTGGCAAGGGCTGGCGTAAGGGCAAGTCGCATCTTCTTCAGGGCACTGGCCTCGATCTGTCGCGCCCTTTCACGCGTGATACCATAAGAGTTACCGATCTCCTGGAGGGTCATCGGTTTATCTTTCAGAAAACGGTTTTGAATGACAAAGCGCTCACGTTCATTGAGTCCCATGAGGGCGGTTGAGACAGAGGTCTTGGCTTGCAATGAATCTTCCATCGTGACGAACTGGCTTTCCTGATTCTCCTGGGACGGGATGAGATCCAACCGGGTCGACCGGCCCTCTTCACCGAGAGGTTCATCCAGAGAGGTGTCGCGCCCCCTCATTCGCGAATCCATCTCGACGACATCCTCTTCACGCACATTCAGATTTTTAGCGATTGAGAGATACTGCTCCTCCCCCAACTCTTCTCCACGAAGATGTTTGGCAATCGCCCTCTTCGCCTGATTTAGTTTGTAAAACAATTTTCTTTGGGCCTGCGTTGTTCCGATCTTCACGAGGCTCCAGTTCTTGAGGATAAAGTTCTGGATATAGGCCCGAATCCACCAAACGGCGTAGGAGATGAGACGAAATCCCCTGTGCGGATTAAACTTTTTAACCGCCTGCATGAGACCGATATTCCCTTCCTGAATGAGGTCGGCCATCCGGATACCGTATCCGGCATATTCATTGGCGACCTTGACGACGAACCTCAAGTTGGATGTGACAAGCTTGTGGGCCGCTTCGATCTCTCCTTGCTCGTAATAGCGAAGTGCAAGCTCCCTCTCCTCCTGCTGTGAGAGTAGAGGAAATCTGTTGATCTCAACGAGATACGAGGCAAGCGATCCTTGTGGAACCGGTAAATTGCTCATAATTTGAACTGTGAATCTACTCTATTCATAGGAGGGCCGTCTGTCAAGGGAGGGGGTGGCGGCCTAAGGCATCTTGACACTCGTGGAACGGATCGCTAAACATCCGTCCAAAATCATTTATATTTTTTAAAAAGAGGAGAGACGATCGATGAGGCGAAAACTAGTCATCTTCTGGGGATTGGGAATGGGGCTTTTGGGGCTCCTCGTAGGGGGACTACTCAAGGATCATTTTCAGGCAACCTCCTCGGCCGAGGCGGTGGAATACGCCAGACCCGTCCAACCGGTTGGACTTTTTGGAGGAACGGCTTCTCCCACAGGACTTCCCTCATTTGCAGAGCTTGCTGACAAGGTGAGCCCCTCGGTTGTGAACATCAGTACAACGAAGAAGGTCCAGCGGCAGGCGACCCCCCGTGGTTTTCGGGGACCTGGACCCCAGGATCCGTTTGATGATTTTTTTGACCGGTTTTTTCAGGGGCCAGGACCGGGACCGTCTGAGCGTCCGCAGAGGAGTCTTGGTTCCGGTTTCATCTTCGGCGCCGATGGGCATATCATTACGAATAACCATGTCATTGAAGGGGCGGA
Source organism: Deltaproteobacteria bacterium (assembly GCA_016180855.1). Lineage (NCBI taxonomy): Bacteria > Pseudomonadati > Myxococcota > Myxococcia > Deltaproteobacteria bacterium. The sequence continues at coordinate 143,405 of JACPAL010000002.1, forward strand.
TGAGATTCAGGTCCAGCTGACGGATAAACGAAAATTTGATGCCGAAATTATCGGAACCGATCCCAAGACCGATCTGGCGGTCATTAAAATCAAGGCCAAGGAGCTCCCCGCGGTCGTCTTGGGTGATTCCAATCAGCTTCATGTGGGAGATTGGGTCATGGCAGTTGGAAATCCGTTTGGACTCGATCACACCGTGACGGCAGGAATTGTTTCCGCGAAGGGAAGGGTGATCGGGGCGGGCCCTTATGATGATTTCATCCAGACCGATGCCTCGATTAACCCTGGAAATTCGGGTGGTCCGTTGTTTAATCTCAAGGGTGAAGTGGTTGGGGTGAACTCCGCCATTGTTGCAGCCGCCCAGGGAATCGGTTTTGCGATCCCGATCAACATGGCGAAAGAGCTGGTTCCCCAATTGGTCAAGAGTGGAAAGGTGACCCGGGCCTGGCTGGGTGTTGGTATTCAGGAATTAACCCCGGAATTGGCGGAATCGTTCGGACTCAAGGAGCCAAAGGGGGCGCTTGTCGGGAACGTCTTCCCCAATAGTCCGGCGGACAAGGCGGGACTTAAGGCCGGTGATATTGTCACCGAATTCGACGGGAACAAGATTTTGGATTCTCATGCACTGCCAAACCTTGTAGCGCATCTCCCGGTCGGCAAGGAATCGATCATGAAAGTTCTGCGTGATGGCAAAGAAAAAGAGCTTAAGGTCAAGCTGGGTGAGATGGAGGAGGGAGAGAAGCAGGCGGCGGAGTCAACCTCCACAACCTCGGGTGAACTTGGATTGGCGGTCCGCGATCTGACTCCTGAGGAGATGAGGGAGGTCGGTGTGAAGGAGGGGGTTCTTGTGATGGGGGTCGAGGGAGGCAGTTCTGCTGACTTTGGAGGGATCCAGCGAGGGGATATTCTGCTTTCTCTAAACAACGTAAAGATTGTGAAGAGCTCTGACTTTGAGAGGGAATCGAAAAAGATCAAGAAGGGGCAGATCGTCCGCCTGCACATTAAAAGAGACGATACGACGATCTTTTTAGCGTTTTCGAAGTAGCTTTTTCTCGAGAAGAAATTTCTCAATACGAAGATTCACGAGCTCGGGCTGCTCCACAAGAGCGGCGTGGGTTGCCTTATGGATCATGAGGATCTCGGAATTCGGGATCAGGCGATGCATCTTTTTGGAGATCCAGGCAGGGGTGAACTGATCGAGTTCACCGCCTAAAATCAGCGTGGGGACCTTGATCTTTTTGAGAATATCATCGGCGCTGTTCTCCTGGGAGCTCTTGAGGAGGGTCGGGAAGAGAAGCGGATCACGGCTCAAGACGTGCTCAATGTATTGTTCGGCATATTTTCGTTCAATCATTCCGGTATTCATCACCTTCAAAAGCCCACCCGCCCAGAAGGAGAGCGGATTGGCAAGAAAGAAGCGGCTGATCGCGGTCGCCTGTTTGGGAAACTGTGTCCCCAGGAAATAGACCAGTCGGAAGATGAGCGGCGAGAATCTGAGGTTGAAGAAGCTGTCCATCGGGTGGCCTGGGTAGCCAAAACAGGAGATCATCCCCGCGACCCGTTTCGGATGGCGACGATAAAACTCGAACATCACCTGGCTCCCCATGCTGTGTCCTGCAAAGATCGCCTTTTTGATCTTCAGTGCCTCCAGGACTGCCTCCAGATCCTTGACGAGCGCCTGGATTGAATAGTTCTTGGTATGCTCGTTGAGCGAGGACTGCCCATGTCCGCGGTAATCCCAGGTGACGACCTGTTGAAACTGTTCAAAATGCTTTTCAAGGTAGACCCAAAAAAAAGTGGAGACGGAGAGGCCATTACAGCAAACAATAGGCGGAGATCCCTGCCCCACCGATTGAAAATGGATCTTCGTGCCGTCAAAGCTCGTGGCAAACCCCTCCTTGAGGCGCGATAGCTGGTAGAGTTTGAGGTTTCTTTTCTCCGAGATTTTGTCGGTGCCCATGTCTCTTCACTAGAGAAAACTGAGTAGAAAGGCAATAACAGAAGGGCACCTCAAAAACTACCCATCTGCTGTGTTGCCCGCTTCGTCCGCGTCCTCACGTACCACGAAAGTACGCTCCGGTCGCAGCCTTGCGGGCGCCTTGCATCTGGGCCGTTTTTCGAGGTGCCCGAAGCAGACGTTCTATTATTTTTGCGTGGTCCATTAACGAGGGAGCGACATGAGATACTGCAAAGTTCGTCCATTGAAGGTAGGGCCTACCCTTGCGACAAAACGGTGGAGGTTGTTGTATCGGGCCAGCGCAGCCGGTGTGAGAGACGGGACGATCAGCCCCCGGTCATTCACAAGGACCTGCCCCGTCATATTATCGAGTCGGATCTCGACAACGGTTGTTCCATCCGGACGAGGGGGTTGCGAGATCCCTTCCTTGCTCAATCGATCGATCTCGGGGGCGTCCTGGACAAAGTCGGTGATTTGCCCGTTTCGATCGATCAACGCAAAGAGCCTTACGTGGCCCATCCCCATGCCGATCTCTCGGCCCTCGGCGGTTTGATAGTAGACAGCTTCCGCCTTCTTGGCGGCCTCGGAAAAGAGCATCTCCAGATTATGACGATCGATCGGTGAACCCCGGTCTCCCAGTTTGCGGAGGTAGGGATCAATGCCATTTTTATGGAGCTGTGACTCTGCCTGGGTCCTCAAGTCGTCAAACTGCTGATACGGATCGCCGTCAATTAAACCCTCCATCGTAACGAGCGTATAAACGCGGGGCTGGACCAACCGATCACCCGGGTTAGAGAGTATAATCGTCTCTGCTACGCTGATCTCACGCCAGTGGTCCTCCCCCTCACGTCGATATTCATAACATCGCTCTTGCTCGTTAAACCGGATCTCAAGACCGGCCTCATTTTTTACAACCGTTCCATCGTGTGGGATGATGACCCCCTGTCCGGCGGTTGTGAATCCACCATACAGGACGCCGAATGGTTGCCGGGTTCGAACGGGGCCCGGGGTCTGTTTTGTCACCGGAGCGACCGGTTCAGCTTTGCCAAATATTCTCCATCTCTTTTCATGGACCAAGCGATCGTACTCTCGAAACGCCTCCAATGACTCGATCCTGGTCGGGTCGATTCGTTTGACTGCTGGGTCATAGGCCTTCATCAGTTCATCCTTGAAACTGCTTCCCTCAAGATCAACGCTCTCTATAATGTCATTGGCGAGGAGTGAGAGATCTCCCCTATCGACAGCTGCCTGTAGACCGTCAGCGATTCTTCTCTCACGGATCGTGAGGCGTTCAGATATTTTGGAGGATGCCAACGAATGTCCATTACTTGCTCTTTTCAAAACGACACTTACTTCGTGCCCATCAGGAAGTTCCAAGGTGTATAAGAGCTCAACATCGGGGGCATATTCTTGAAGAAATTGGATAAATTTGGGATCCACATTACCCAAGACCTCGATCGTGGCCCCCTGAAACAGCCCCTGATTGATCGCCCGCTGATATTTTAACGCCTGGTTCTTGACCTGCTCTGTTGAGCCCGCATTCCACTGCCTGTAGTCCTTGATTTCCCAGATATGTCCATCGAGTGGTACATCTTGTTCTATTGCGGAGGTCATTTCTACTCGTCTTCCATTTCGAAGCCCTGTAAAAGTGACCTTGAGGTCTCTTTGTGCAACAGCCTCCTGTGCTGGAGCTGATGCAGGATGTATCTGTGCCTGCCTGGTGAGTTCTGAGAGGGTCCCTTTAAGGTTGTTATAGGCCCCAACGAGGAATAACTTATTGCCTGTTGCCTTCGCCTTTCTAACACTTCCCATTGCCTCCCCAACCGCCTTAATAACCTTCTGTTGGGCACCGGGGAGTGTGATGCATTGACGATAGGCTGCAAACAGATCCTCATCAATGATCCCTTCCTGTCTCAAGAATTCGAGTTCGCCCATCGTCTTCCATGGAGCTGCGGCAGGATCCCCCTCCTCAGTGATCCTCTTCGCCTTTGCTTCTTTAAGACGGGTACCGAGTGTTTTGCTCAGTAAGGAGAGTGACCGACCAAGCTCTTCACCCTCTTCGGTTTTGGACCTTTCCCTGAGGGCAGTTGCCTGGGCCAAAAGTGAGGAATCCCCCACTTTTTTGGCCTGTTCTACAAGGTTATCCGCCCACCTAAAATGTTTTCCATTACTTGAAGGGGCACTTTGAGTGGGAGGAGGTGGTGAAGCTGCTTGCCTTCGGTGGGCAACAATAAGATTCCCTTTTACAGCCCCTTCTACCTGTCGGAGTTCCACATCGAAGCCAAGTTTACGGAGGTATTCAACACGAGCCGAATCCAACTCTCGCATTGCGGCATAACCTTCTCTCCTTTTGGCCTCGTCAGGATGCGAGGTCCAGTCAGATTTTCGTGTCAGTTCTTTCCATCGGGCTGGTTCTATCCCGTACATTTGAGGCCCCAGCGGGGAATTTTGAGCATGGCCTTGACAGCAGGTCACAATGAAGAGGGCAGGGGAATTCGGATTTTGAGCCCATTGTTGGATAATATGATCGACCAGATCGCCACAGGGATGTTTGGCAACCCAAAGTCCATCAGGGATCTTTTCTGCCCGGATATCAAAAGGCCTTGTCTCTAGATTCTGTCCTAGTCTGCGATTAAGGGCGCGGGCATAGCTTAATTGGTCACGATCGAAATCCAAGACGGTTCCCCGACTCGTTCTAAAACTTTCAACAAGGACGCGTGAGACATCCCCCGCCCCACCAGCGATGTCGACAAATGTTTGTCCCTCTGGACTGATACCGAGCCTCTCAAGGTGCGACTTAACTATTTCATAGAGCTGAGTTAGTTCCTTTTGCTTCCTTTCATAAAATCGATTTTGCTTGTCTTGAAGGCCCGCCCCTTTCCAGGCAGCCTGTTTTTGTTCCGGTGAGAGCCTGTTTGTTAAGAGATCATGATTCTTGCTGTCCTTAAACCAAGGGGCGTCCTTTAACTTTCCTTCTGAGAAAAGCTCGGCAGGGGACTTCCCTTTGAATTTTCTGGCGATCTCTGCAAGGTATTCTGGTCTAAGATTTTCTGCGGTCAGGAGACTTAGGGCAAATTCCCTTTGTTCGGCTGTCATGAGCTGGGGATTTCCCCATATTTCTCCCCAATATCTCGAGTAATGAATGGTGCGTCGTTTTTCAACGATGAGTCTGTCAATCAATAGATCCGCAACACGTCGGATACCCCCCCCTTCGATTCGGGGGTTTTTAACCTTTCCTGCCTCCCTCATTTTTTGGAGGTTGGTGCTGGCCTCTTCGTGAACCTGCCCCCGGGCGTCGACCGTGAAAGAGCGTTGGTCGCCCATTAAAAAGGCCCGCTGACCCCAGTAGGTGGTGTCATTCATCGGTGGGGCATATCGACCGGTGTAGGCGGTGTAGAGGCCAAATTTTCCGGTAGGCCCATAGGTTCCACCGATAATGTACATGACACTCGTGTCTCTTTTCTCTCCATTGACGAGGTAGACCTTCTCAGTCCTTCCTCCACTGGTGCGATCAGCAACAATGACATGTCCTCCCGGAGGAACCTGTGAAATTTCAACGACACCATCTTTCCCAATCGGCTCTTCAAAGATTACCTGAACAACCACACGACCCCCCGCGACGGAAGGTCCTACCTTAGCGCCATCAGCCACCTCATCACTCTGCATGATTCGCACCTTGGCGTTCTTTCCGTTAACAGTGGCTGTGAACTCTGTCCCTGGTGGTAGCTCTCCACGATAGGCCCGCTCAAGAACTGTTTCCGAGAAGGAGAGGAGCTGTCCACTATTTTGAAAGACCCTCTCCTGACCAAAGGTGAAATTGGAGCCAAGATCGACCTCTGAAAGGTGGGCCTCAAGATGGGATCGAATATCACTCCCTTCTGTGTTGCCTGATACGAGGTCGTGATATTTATAATTTGACCTAATCAGTTGTTGGCGTTCAGCAATTTTTGCCTTCTGCCCCCTCTCAAGACTTGTTAGCTGTTCTGTTTCGGTTGCAGAAATCGTCCCTTGCCGTTTGAGGCTTGAGAGACGATCGTATTCACTTAATTCTTGATTTAGGCGTGCTAGTTCTGCCCTGTAAAATGAACCGGCTCTTTCTGTAGTTCTTGCCTCAGACGCCGCTGGTCCGGTGCGAGCCCGATACACCCTCACTTGGGATTCGCGTGGGTTGTCTGAACCAAAATGGGTTGCAGTGAATAGATCGTTTTTTTCCGGATTGTGGAAGAGTGGGCGTGTGGAGGTTGGAAGTCGCTTTCCATCGGGGGTTTGATTCAAATTTTCCGGGTTCGATAATTGGAGGCGGCTTCCAACAAGGAGGTCGAGGGTTGGGCTGCCGTCTTCCCCGCGGGTGCCAGAATGGATAAGAATGAGTATTTTTTCAGGATGATCAATTAACTCCCGACCAACCCTGCCTTCAAAGGGGCCGCGATGAGGCCAACTGCTCCCAATCAGGATATCTCCATCCTTGGCTGCCTCAACAGCCTCCTTTCGTTGAACATCAGGCGGAAAGGCTATCCTCCCATCCCCGGCATATTGATAATTATCCGTCGCCTGAATCTGGAGCGAGAGCCCCCTCTCTCTTAACGCCTCACTGGCCGCAAGACGTCGGTTTAGGGCCCTTGTTAGACGACCGTCTCCTGCCGCGATTTCAACAAGTCTTGGAGGCCGTCCCTGTTGGGTATGAAAATCAAGGATCTGCCGTTCAAGATAAGTTGCCATCGCGTCTAACAACTCCTTGGTGTAGATTTGGTAAACCGGTTGAGCCCCCGCTATTTCGGGGGGGAGTCTTAAATTGTTACCTACATCATAGAGAGTGACCCCCGAGAATTTCCATCGCCAGAAGGTGTCATACATCGCGGTGACCTCGGCATGGGTCGGTTCCCTTCCGAGTTCACCTCGTAAAAACTGATTGAGGAGGACGACCGGGTCTTTGTCGGGGAAGCGGCTTCTCAGTTCCGGCCCAAACGGGAGCGCCTTCAGGATCCTCTCTGTCTCCTCCCGGATCACCTGATCCCGGAACGGGCCTGGCCTTTGGGCGAGTGCTGTCCTCACTGCCTCCCTCTCGGCGACCGGTATTCGGGCGAGATCTCGCCTCAGCTGGTCAATGAAGGCTGTTCTCTTTTGGTCGAGTTTCTGGAGCTCAGGGTCTTGCAGAATTTTTCTCTCACCGGCGGTCAACGGTTCAATGCCGCCCTCTCTCTTGATAACGGCTCGGTCATACTCCGCGAGTTGGGCGTTATATCCTTCTAGAATCAGACGAGAGGTGTGGGATTTTCGTGGGTCATGATCGACTCGGGCGAGATCAATTGGCTCTTTCGCCTCATCGGATGGGAGCCACCTGTCTTTCCTCTTCTTAAGTTCCTGCGCGTTTGCATAAAAATCCCCTGCCTCTTGAAGTGCCCCTTTTTCTCGCGCAACGGCTGCCTGGAGTTCACTCTTCTGCCCCCCTTCCGGTGCGAGTCCCTCAAGGGCAGAGAGGATCGCGACTTTTCTTTTCTGAAGCGTCAAAAGTCTCTTGAAGGTCGGATCGAGGAGGGCCAACTGGTCATTCTCAAGTTTCTCGACATCCCCGGCCCCTTTCACGCCGATCGTCCGGAGCCCCCTTAGCGCCCCTCCCGTCTCCTGTTGGATTGCTTGAAGCCTCTTGAGATGATGTTTGACCGTTCTATCGTTGACCCAGCCACCGATCGGTTGAAAGGCGGGGGAGGCGGCATGATGGCCAAGTTTCAAGGCCCCCAGAAAGAGCGCCCGGTTGTACGTCCCTTCCCAGGACCAGACCTGTTCGGCCACCTTTTCAAAGTCGATCTCCCCATCGAGTGACTGACGACCTATCCCCTCCACCTCTTCCCAGGCCGTAAAGGCGACGAGGTCACCCAGATATTCGCCGATCTTCTCCAGGACCTTCCCTTCAGGACCCAATTTCTTGAGTCGTTTGGCGAGTCGTGGTGAAAGCAGGAGTGCCTTTTCGAATCCCTTTTGTTTAAGACCTTCTATTGCCCCCCTGGATATCTTGCTGACCTTTCTGAGATACGCGAGCATCGGTGCCGCAAACGCGATGTCGATTAATGTCTCAGCCGTTAGTTGACCAACCGTTGTCTCTCCGTTCAGGATCTTTGTGGGACTGATCTCTCCGGAAAGTGCCTTTTCGGTCACGACGAACGCGGTTCCTTCAATGAGTGCGAGGGTTGCCTTTCCAAGCAGTGAACCCTCGAGATACGGGGCAACGGTACTCGCGACGAGGCCACCCGTCATGCCGGCGACGATCACGATCGCGACCCCTTTTGCGAGCTCCCGAACCACATCATGTTCCTGATAGGCCTTAAGGTAGGCGAAGAGATCTTTGTAGAATTCGGATCCTGAGAGCTCGGCGAACAGTTTCTGCGCCTCCTCGACATTCCCCTCGGCAAGATATTTGTCGCACTGTTGCAGGAGGGAGACGGCATATTCAAAATTTTTCGGGTGCATCCCGGGTCCGTAATCGCCGTAGAGAAACTTCCAGTCACGATAGCCTCTCTGGATGACGCCATCGGGGTCCGAGAACGCCTCGATTTGACGGGCTATTGAAAGGCGGAGCGTGTTGCGATCGATCCCCGTCATGATTTGACTCGCGAGCGCTGGTATATCGGACGGTTCACCCTCTCTCCCGAGCTTCAGGAGTTGGCTTAGTTTGAGGTTGAGACGGTGGCGAACGGAGGGCTCCATACCAAGTTCTGAGATCTCTTCCTTCTCCTTCTGGAGACGCTGAGTTAAGAGGAATGCCTCGAGACGGGCCGTCTCTCCGGAGATTCTCGTCAGCAGCTCTTTTGTTTGAGGAGTAAGGGGGATCTTTTCGTGGAGAGGAACGCCCGCAAAATCACGCGGCAGAAAGAGATGGTAATGACTTTTCAAACTTCTCATCCAATAGTCGAGGTCATTTTTTATTTTTCGTAATTGTTCCGCTGTAAGAAAAGGGGGGAGCTCTTTCATGAGAGAAGAGAGCTCCTCTTCAAGCCCAACACGGATTTTCCCAAGATCAGCCAATGAGAGAGCGGGAGGATTTTCGGCTTCAAGGATTTTTGCAAGTTGACGCGCACCGATGAGTCTTGCCGTTGTCTCAAATATTTTTTGGCGGGACTCGACCTCGGGAATTTCCCGCCCAGCGGCTTCTACCTTGGAATCCTTTCTTTTCGGGGCAGTGTGGGAAGGTTTTTTCGGCTCGGGAGCTGGTTCACAGGAGTTGTTTACTATAAAAGTAAAACCAAAATCTTCATAGTGGAGCCCGATCCCCTGTTCGGCCGAGGCGCGATCGAGGAATTTCTTGAAGTCGGCATTCGTAAATTGGAACAACGTTTCATAGATTCCTTCGTAGGTCGGAGGGAATAATGGAGTCGGCTCTGTTCCAGGACGGACAGAGATCATTTGCCCTCGCATCAAATAAAAGGCAGCTTCCAGTCTCTTTGCTGCTTCCGGATCCTCTTGCTCAATTTTTTGAAACGTTGGATCATTCCGGATTCCCTGGGGGAACTCCTGTCTCAATCGCTCCCCTGCTATCAAAAGCCGTTCATATTCCTCGAGGAACAGGATTGCTTGTTCAATCTGGGCGAGGTTTCCGGGATTGGTGTTCCAGTAGGCAATCGTTGCCAAGGCTTTTGTCTCTTCAAAAGGTGCAAAGTTTTTCAAAAAATCGTTGAACGTTTGTGAAGGGGAGTTTTGTAGATTACTCAAGCGATCACGAAGTTTTTTCGCCTGTCGCAAGATTTCGGAGGGGGAGAGTTTGCCGGTCGGTTGCGGCGGTTTCGGAGGACCAAAGCTGATGTAACAGGTCGAGGGCGGAGATGATTTTTGGGGTTCGGCATTGGCGGGAGAAACAGTCTCGCTTCGGCCCGCCTCCTGCAGACTCAGATCGGTCGTCGACCTTAAATTAGTTCCTTCAGTCCCCGTTTTTATGCGTCCTGCCACACTCGTCTCCCTAACCCCTTAGGGTTCAGGGGGATAAGGGAGCAACATCTGTGCCAAAATAGACCGGCACACGACATATAACATAATGATATTTATTGCTATTTTATAGAGATGGACCCAAAAATCATATAGCACCTATTTTGGGGGGTCAGCCCACCCCGAAAAAGGGCTAATTTGCCGCAATGCATGAAATGGACCATGGGGTTAATTAAGATGTCATTTTTAAAGGAAACTTGACGTCAACGACTGCCAAGGTGAGAAGAGGCGACGCATGATAGTGAACAGAAAAAAACTGGTTGCCTGGGCAAAGATCAACCTGCATCTTAAAATCACCGGTCGACGCGACGACGGTTACCACCTCCTCGATATGGTCATGGTCAAGTTGGATCTCTCCGATGAAATTGAAACGGAATTGGTTCATGAAGGGATCGAGATTCGATCCAATGTCTCAACGATCCCCGTAAATTCCTCCAATACCCTCTGGAAGATGGCGACTCTTGTGGCGGAGGAGAGTGGAAAAAAGTTTGGTCTGAGGATATTTCTTAAGAAGAACTCACCGGTTGCAGCCGGATTGGGGGCTGGGTCGAGTGATGCGGCGGCCCTTCTCCTTTGGTTGAATCAGGTCCTGGAGTTAGGATGGTCGGAGCAGAGGCTTGGAGAGATCGGTGCGTGTGTGGGAGCGGATGTCCCATTTTTTCTTCTGCGAGGGGCTTGTCGCGTTCAGGGCATTGGAGAGGTTTTAAGCCCGTTCATAATAGAGTCTTATCCTGTTATTCTGATTAATCCCGGATTTCCTGTCTCAACAAAGGAGGCTTATCGATGGTTTGATGAAAATATTGAGAAGCAAATTTTAAAGGCGGGTGGCTCAGATCGGGCGCCCACCCGCGCCACGCCTCCAGAGGGGTTGACAGCTATCAGGGTAGGTGGTACCACCTTCCCGCTTGAAAACGACCTCGAAAAGGTTGTGATTCCCCGCTATCCGGTCCTGGATCGGATCAAGAAGTTGTTGATCGATGCCGGGGCCCTCGTGGCGCTCATGAGCGGAAGCGGACCGACCGTCTTCGGCCTGTTTGAATCGACGGCGTCTCGAGACCGGGGATACGAAGTCCTCAAGAAGCAGAGAGATCCAAATTGGTGGATGTGGAACGGAAGAAGTTTGTAGTGCTTCTTATCCGGTTATGAAATCGGCTCGATTGCTCGGGGGTGAGGAATCGAACCTCAATTAAGGGCTTCAAAGGCCCCTGTCCTGCCGTTAGACGACCCCCGAATGGTGGCGGCACGATAAGGGACAGAGGCGTTTTTAGTCAAGGAGAGGTATATGGCTATCTATCAGCAGCTCAAAATCTTCTCTGGAACCGCGAATCCGGAGCTGTCGGAAAAAATGGCCAAATATATTGGTGTTCCGCTGGGTCAGGCTCAGATCAAACGTTTCTCCGACGGGGAAATTTTTGTCGAGGTGGACGAGAATGTCCGGGGGATGGATGTCTATGTGGTTCAGCCAACCTGCAGTCCGGTGAACGAAAATCTCTGCGAGCTTCTCATCATGATTGATACCTTGAAACGGGCCTCGGCCGACAAAATCAACGCCGTGATCCCCTATTATGGATATGCCCGCCAGGACCGAAAAGTTCAACCTCGCACGCCGATTACATCGAAAATGGTGGCAGATCTTTTGACGGCCGCTGGGGCTAACCGGATTATTTCAATGGATCTTCATGCCGGACAGATTCAGGGATTTTTCAACATCCCGTTTGATCATCTTTACGCCACCCCGATTTTTCTCGATTATGCAACAAGGCAATGGGGAGAGAAGGACCTTGTGATTGTCTCGCCTGATGCGGGGGGGACCGAACGGGCCAGGGCTTATGCCAAAAGATTAAATGCTGAGTTGGCGATTATTGACAAGAGACGGGAGCGTCCGAATGAGTCAGCCGTCATGCATCTGATCGGCGATGTTCAGGGGAAGAAGGCGATTCTTGTCGATGATATTGTTGATACCGCCGGGACTCTGTGCAACGCGGCCCAGTCGATCATGGACCATGGTGCCAAATCGGTGGTGGCGATCTGTACCCATCCGGTCCTGTCGGGAGCGGCGGTGCAAAAGATACATGAGTCACCCTTACAACAACTGGTTGTTTCTGACACGATTCCTCTGGGAGACAAGGCAAAGAAGACGAACAAGATTTGTGTACTAACGGTGGCTGAAATTTTGGGTGAGGCGATCCGGCGTATTCATACCGGCGATTCGGTATCGTCATTGTTTATTTAGTAGAGGAGGGAGATCCTATGGCAACAGAAAGACTCAAACTTAAGGCGGAAATGAGAGAGGTCGGTACAAAAGGGATATTGGGCTCTCTCCGACGAGCAGGACGTATCCCCTCCGTTCTTTATGGGCACGGTTTTGAAACGATGAATTTGTCGGTTAACGGGCGTGAGCTCTCTGCGCTTGTTCAATCAGCCGGGTTAAACGTGTTGATGGAGTTGGATTTTGAGGGCAAGAAGACAAAAGATCCCCTGGTTGTCATGATCAAGGATTTTCAGACGGATGTGATCCATCATCACATGATCCACATCGATCTTATGAAGGTTGATATGAAGGAGAAGGTGACCGTTGCTGTTCCTGTCAAACTGATTGGCAAGGCAATCGGTCTGGAGAAAGGCGGATTGATCGAACAGCCCCGCCGTGATCTGGATGTTCGTTGTTTGCCGACCGATATCCCGGAGGTGATCGAGGTGGATGTGAGCGGGATTGATATCGGGCACAGTCTCCATGTGAGTGCTCTTAAGTTGCCGGAGGGGGTTGAGATTGTTCAGGATCCAACCTTCACTGTCGTTGCCGTTGTCGCACCCAAGGAGGAAAAGGCGCCTGAACCGGTGGCGGTGGAAGGTGCGGTGGTACCGGGAGTGGAGGGGGCAGCGACTGCAGCGCCAGCAGAAGGGGCTGAAAAAGTCGAAGAGAAGAAGGAAGAGAAGAAAGAAGGGAAAAAATAGCAAAGATCAGGAAAGAGGAGAAATGAAGTTGGTCGTTGGGTTGGGAAATCCGGGCAAGGAGTATGAGAGGACAAGACACAATGCAGGGGCGGTACTCCTGGGACGCTTTGCCGCAAACCGAGGGATTGTACGGTGGAAAGGCCGGTTTGACTCCTCTTTTGCGGAAGGGGAGCTGGAATCGGAAAATTTTTTTCTCCTCTGTCCTCAGAAATTCATGAATCGGTCTGGTGAAGCGGTTAAAGAGGCGCTCTATTTTTATAAGTTAGGTGGTGATGATTTGATGGTTGTTCATGATGATATCGACCTTGCCGTAGGGCGTGCCCAACAGGTTTTTGATGCCGGGGCAGCTGGTCATAAGGGAGTTCTTTCGATCGCGGACCATCTTGGAACAAACGCCTTTTACCGCATCCGTTTGGGAGTGGGTCGTCCGGCCCTTAAAGGGCAGGTTGAGGATTATGTCTTGTCTCCCTTCTTTCCGGAAGAGGAGGAAGCTGTGGGTCGGATGTATGAACAAGGGGAACATTTGATTGAAAACTGGATCAGGAAATAAGGAGGAGAGAGAATATGTCATATGAAACGGTATATGTTCTTCGAACCGATTTGTCGGAAGAGGGGAACAAGAAGGTGGGTGGTCGTCTTTCCGATCTCGTTGCGCGAAACGGAGGAAAGATTCTGGAGCAGAAGGATCTGGGCATTCGAAGCCTCGCTTACCAGATTGCTCGTCAGAGTAAGGGACATTATTATCAGGTGAATTACGAGGGGCGTGGAAATCTTGTTCAGGAGGTTGAGAAGAACCTGCGCTTGACGGAAGAAGTGCTGCGCTTTCTGACCATTCAAATTCCACAGGCTGCGAAAGGAGAATTATAAATTATGATGATTGATATCTCATCGGGAAAAGCACCGTTTAGGAAAAAGGTCTGCCGTTTTTGCGCCGATCCGAAACTCTTTATTGATTATAAGGAGCCAAGAATCCTCCAGCCGTTTACCACGGAACGTGGAAAGATTATTCCCCGGCGTGTTACGGGGGCCTGTGCCTTTCATCAGCGTCGGATCACCGAGGCGATCAAACGGGCCCGTATCCTTGCCTTGTTACCTTTTGTCGGCGGTTTTCAAGGCTCTTTCTAATAACATGGTTTTAAGCTTGACCTTAACGGTCGTTGCGGCCCTCTTTTTTTATGGGAGCGGACTCTTCGGCCTCCTGACGCCTCTACCCTTTTCCATCTTGATGGTTCGCAGGGGGATTTGGGCTGCTTTGCTAGCGGCATTTTTATCCATTTTTTCTCTTGTTCTCGCTTATGACCTTCCGCAGGCACCCCTCTCCTTTTTACCCGGCATGGTTTTTTTCCCCCATTTTACCGTAGTGGGTATTCGTAATTTTTCACTCCTCTCGTTTTTTTATTATTTGTGGATCGGTTTTTCATTGATCTTTATTGGCCGAAAGGTGCGTTCCATGGAGAGAGGCGTTGCAGTGGCTGTCGGTTCTTCTTTTCTGCTGGTGTTGGCAGCCATTTTTATTTTTATGAAGGTCCAATCAGTCGATCTTGTAAGTCAGGGGAGGGAAGGGATCATTTTTGCCTTTCAGCGCCTTGCCGAACTAAATCCGGAATTGTCCGTTGAGGAAGGTCTTAAGATGGTGGATCCACTGATTCACTCTCTATGGCGACTTTTCCCCTCGTTGATCATTAGTATGACTCTCATGATTGTCGCGATCAATCTTTGGCTGCTCCGTCGTTGGGCCTCTGGACGACTCTTTGGCCAGTGGGGCGATTTTTCTCTCTGGAGGTTGAAAGAACAGTGGATTTGGATTCCGATCTTGTCCGGAGGGGGCTATCTGGCTAGCTTCTATTTTTTTCCGCAGTCTGTCATTGCGTGGGGATTCTTGAATGTTCTGATCATTGCGGCAACAATCTCTTTTTTTCAGGGGCTTGCGATCTTCCACTTTTTTCTGCAAAAACGATTATCACCCCTCCTTCGGATGGCAGTACTCTTTTTCTTTATGATTTTTTTTCAGATCGTTATGGTTTTACTTATTCTCTTGGGGCTCTTTGATTTTTGGTTTGATTTTAGGCGTGAGAAACAAGTAACAAAGGGGGGAAACGAAGGAAGGAGCTTTTTATGAAGGTCATACTCAGGGAAGATATTCGTTCTGTCGGTCAAGCGGGTGAAGTGGTAGAGGTTTCGCCCGGTTTTGGGAGAAATTATCTGTTGCCCCAAAAGAAGGCCGTTTTAGCCACGGCCGGAAACCTGAAGGAGCTTGAGAAGTCATTCAACACGATTCAGGCCAGGCGGGATAAGCAGAAACAGGAGGCGCAGCTTCTTGCGGAACGGATTGGGCAGGTCTCTCTTGTTTTGGAGAGAGAGACGGGTGAGGAGGAGAAGCTGTTCGGTGCCGTTACGTCGCGCCACCTCTCCGAGGCACTTGCTTTGCAGGGATTTAATATTGATCACAAGCTGGTTGATTTAAAACAACCTATTCGCACCTTGGGACAGCACGAAGTTCGTGTTGGCCTCTATCCCGGTGTGGATGCGCTTCTTAAGGTAGAAGTTCGCAAGAAATAAGGAAAACTTTTATGGGGGCCCAGGAAGCGGTACGGGTTGACTCGCTGGTTTCTAAATTACCGCCGCAAAATTTAGAGGCGGAGAAATCCGTTTTGGGAGGGATCATGCTTGATAATGAATCCCTCTACAATGTGGCGGAGGTTCTTTCCCCTGATGATTTCTATCGGGAGGCGCACCGAAAAATCTTCAAGGCGATGATCAAGTTGTCCGAAGAGGGAGAACCAATTGACCTGGTAACGGTTGCGAATCGCCTTAAGGGGGATGGGGTGCTTGATGAAGCGGGGGGTGCCGCCTATTTATCGTCCCTGGTTGACACTCTTCCCACCGCTGCCAATCTTGTCTCTTACGCCCGCATTGTTCGCGAGAAGTCGGTCCTACGAAACCTCATGCAGAGGGCGACAGAGATCATCACACGGGGGTATGGGATTACCGAAAATATCGACGAATATCTGGACCAGGCTGAAAAAGAGATTTTTGAGATCGCCCAACGTCGAATCCGGCAGTCATTCTTTCCATTGAAGGAGCTGATCAAGGATAATTTCAAGTTGATCGAACAGCTCTATGAAAGGCGTGAGCTCATCACTGGTGTGCCCACAGGGTATCACGAACTTGATCGTTTAACAGCCGGGCTACAACCTTCCGATCTGATTGTGGTTGCGGGACGTCCCAGTATGGGAAAAACCGCCTTTGCCCTCTGCGTTGCCGCCAATGCGGCCCTTCAGAAGAAAATTCCTTGTGCCATCTTCTCGCTGGAAATGTCTAAGGAACAATTGGTGCAACGGTTGCTTTGTATGGAGGGACGTATTGATGCAACAAAGCTGAGGGGTGGTTTTCTGACTGAATCTGATTGGCCCAGGCTTACCCGCGCGGCCGGGGTTTTGTCGGAGGCCCCTTTGTTTATTGATGATACGCCGGCCATTACGGTCTTGGAGATAAGGGCAAAGGCGAGGCGTCTTCAGAAGGAGCATGGTTTGGGACTCGTGGTTGTTGACTATCTTCAGCTGATTCGCGGGATAGGTCGACTGGACAACCGTGAACGGGAGATATCTGAAATCTCACGTTCTCTTAAGGCCCTTGCCAAGGAACTCCATATTCCTGTGATGGCTCTTTCCCAGTTGAACCGGATGGTGGAGAGTCGGAAGCCGCCCATTCCGATTCTGGCGGATCTGCGCGAATCGGGAGCGATTGAACAGGATGCCGATGTGATTATGTTTCTTTATCGTGAAGAGGTTTACGATCGGGAGACGATCAACAAGGGGGTTGCTGAGGTGATTATCGGAAAACAAAGAAATGGTCCGATCGGCAGAACCGAGTTGACGTTTCTATCTGGCTTTACCCGCTTTGAAAATCTTTCGCGGGACCATTCTTAAATGAAGCTGGAGTTTGGCTCTCTTCCATTAGATTGGATTATTGCGACCAGAAACTTCGGAAAATTTCGTGAGATTTCGTCCGGGTTGCAGGGTTTGGGGCTTCGGCTTAGGGCCCTGTCTGAATTCCCAGACATACTTGACGTTGATGAAAATCAGGAGAGCTTTGAAGGGAATGCCAGAATCAAGGCTTCTTCTGTTGTTGAGAGACTGAAATTACCGGTGATAGCCGACGACAGCGGATTGGTTGTCAAGGCATTAGGAGGACAACCCGGTGTTCGATCGGCACGTTATGCTGGGCCGAAGGCAAGCGATCAGGAAAACTTGGAGAAACTGCTGAAGGCGATGGAGCGGGTTCCTGCGGGGCAGCGAGAGGCGGCCTATGTCTGTGTCTTGGTGATTGGTCTTCCCTCTGGCAAGGAGTGGATTATCCGGGAGGAATGTTGGGGTGAAATTGCGTTTCGGCCAAAGGGGAGCGGCGGCTTCGGATATGATCCCATTTTTTTCATTCCCGAAACTCAGAAAACAATGGCGGAGCTCTCAATAAAGCAAAAAAACACGATCAGCCATCGTGGCAAGGCGATTCAAAAATTAAGAGAGCTATTTGGTTGTGGTGCTGTTGGTTGAAGACTTCGTTGTCGGACTTGCGACGGTTCCAGCTGATGTTGAACCTTTGGTTGTCGTCGTCTCCTTGTTGTC
Source organism: Deltaproteobacteria bacterium (assembly GCA_016180855.1). Taxonomy (NCBI): domain Bacteria; kingdom Pseudomonadati; phylum Myxococcota; class Myxococcia; species Deltaproteobacteria bacterium. Next base: position 160,913 of record JACPAL010000002.1, read on the forward strand.
CTTCGTCGGCGAGATGATGTTTTTTGAGGTACTAGAGCTCAAGTCCTTTGAAGCATCCAGTGTTCCATTCAGGTTTGTTGTGATTGATGTGGTTGAGGTCTTCGAAAGGCTATCTTTGGAGTTAAGCGATGTTGAGGTGTCAAGGATGTTGGTCGTCGTGGTACCCTTTGAGATATCTAAAGAGGTTTCCTTATCATTTGTTATGATAGATGTCGTTAAGGTGTCATCCTTGGGGGTTATATTTGTTGATACCTTGGTTGTATCGGTTGCTGTGACAGTATCAGCCGTCTTTACCGAGATAGGATCGGTTACGAGGGCACATTTTGCGGTAAAGAAGTGGATGGGGAAAGATGCACAGAGGGGGTTTTTGGCTAAGTCGGTTGGACCATCAACGCCCCCCACGAGTTTGACCTGATACTCAATCGGTCCGCAGAAGAGCGGTTTTTCCAATTTATAAGTGACACAATTATTGGAGGTGCTGGCTGATGCAACCGAAATTGCTGGATTGATGAGGAGGTCATCGATCGCAAAGGAGGCGGGATCCATCGGTTCATCGAAGCAGAAGACCAGAATATCTCCACCGACACCGGTTGCCCCATCTGGTGGAATAGAGGAGACAACGGTGGGGCAAGAGGTATCTTGAGGAATCTCCACACTTTTTTCTTCACCTGAATCTTTAGTGTCAGACTTCTGGTCGGTTGTATCCGTTATCTTTTCAGTTGTCGTCTGATCTGTGGTTTTATCGGGAATTTTTGGAGACTCTTTTGATGATTCGACGAATTCCTTTTTATCCGAAGTTGGGGTCTCTGGGGCCTTTGTGACGGTTTCTTCAGCCGGTTGGGAATCGGCGGGAATGGTCTGCTCCGGGACGGTATCTCCATCCTCCGTTTCCAACCCTTCGGAATAAAGTATGACTTCACAACGGTTGTCGGAGGCAAGATGAGTAAACGAGGCACAAACCGTCTGGCATCCATTTTCACAATACACGATAAGGGGACTTGCGGATAAATCGGGACATTCATAGGCGAATGCCTCGCTACCGAGCGTCTCTTCCTTGATTGGCTCCTCCAGATCAAAACAATACGTTTCATTGGAAGAAGGGGGAGGGGCGAGCGTTTTGTCATTTGTGACAACCGGTTCAACCCCGCTAAATTCTGGTTTCTCGAATTCGGTCAGGTTCTCGGCCTCTTCCACCCTCATATCGATCGAAGAGGCGCAACCAATCATCATCAGTTGGGCTATGAACAGACAAGCAACGAAAGTTTTGTTTTTTGACTTCATGCTTGTCTTAACAGCAATACTGATGCCAAGTTGGAATAAACATAAAATATAAAATAATATTATAGTGTTACATTAAATAATGGCACTTTTGTTGAAGGTGCTATTTTTATCATTTTGATCAGACATGGGTTTGTCATTATCATTTTGATAATCTGTTTTTTTCGGGACGTTTTTCATTCTTTCAGTCCAAAAGTTGTTGCTTCACCTCGAATAGATTGGTATTTTTATCATGAACAGCAAACGGGGGATCATGAAACTCTTACAGCGGTTGGTTCTTGTCAGTACCTTTTTGGTACTGGGTCAGGGAGTGGTCCACGCAACGACGACTCGCTTTAGCGTTTTTACCGCCTTCCCATCTCCTTTGGAGCATGATTTTCAGTTTATCCACGGTTCTCGAACCCTCTTCCAGTTGCAATGGCAGGTGGGGACACAGATTGATTATTCTTATCGACCCTTTGAGGGATCAACGCGAAGAATCATTGATCACCTTTGGACGGAGCATTTTTTTGGGGGCATTGGTATTACCGATTGGTTTTCAACAAGTATTGACTGGCCTCTTGCGTTGTTGAACCACTTTCAAGATCCTGGGCCTGTTGTAACGCCTGGATTTGAAAACGACACGGATCTTGCTGATCCTCGTGTTGAATTCAAATTTCAACTGCTTTCCAGGTACAAGCATATTGTTGGGTTAGGGATTCTTCCTTTTATCCATATACCACTTGGCAATCAGGCCCATTTTATGGGTGACAATACGTTATTGGGAGGTGGGCTTGTGCTCTTCGATGTTGAGCTTACGCGTCGTTTGGTTCTTGCCCTGAATACGGGGGCTGAATTTAAGGAGGATGTCAGTCTTCAAAATGTTCAATTAAGCACGGTGAGTTTTTTGTTAGAGGGTGGGCTAGGGCTTCATGCAACAAAGCAGTTAGATATAACAGCTGAAATAAAATCAAAAACTCCATTTGGAAATTTTATGAAGGAGGAGGCTGAATCACCGTCAGAAGTTTTAGGTGGACTACGTTGGAGAGGGGATAGTGGTTTGGGTATTGCGGCGGGGGGGGCAACGGGGTTGGTTTATGGAGCGGGTGCCCCTCGTGCACGGGCCTACCTAAGGTTGGACTACACCCGAACGACAGAGGCGCATCGTAAAAAACTTGAGGAGTTAGAAATTGCCAAATATGGATTGAAGGCTCCTCCGGAAGTTCAGTGGGCGATCATTGAGTTGAAAGATAAATGCCCTTCAACCCCATCGGATTTTAATCCTGAGGTTCATGATGCCGGTTGCCCCAAACTTTATGAGTTAAATCAGATTGCATCGTTGAGCTTGAAGTGCCCGAGTCAACCTAAGGATTTTGACCCGACGATCCATGATGCAGGGTGCTCCAAGGTTTACGAGATGAGAAAGAATTTGACGAATGAGGAATATGCCACTGTCTATGTGCTAGCGGCCTCTTCTCTGCAGCAGAATTGTCCCGCTGACCCCAGTCAATTTGATCCCGAAAAACACGATACCGCCTGTTCAAAAGTTTTTGAGTTGCGCGAAGCCGCCTCCCTGGTGGCTCGCTGTCCCCAGAATTCGCGTGATTTTAATCCTGAGATTCATGATCCTTCCTGCCCCAAGGTTTATACGCTTAAGAAGGATTATTCGAAGCAGGATGTTCAGGCAATTTACGTCCTGTCACAATCAGATGCGGACAAAGACGGCATTCTCGATATTCAGGATCAGTGTCCAAAAGAATACGGAACAGCAGTCATGTTCGGTTGTCCCGAGGCAAAGGTTGTCTGGAAGGCGGGTCAGATTCTCGGCACGGCCGCACCGATCACCTTTAGTTTTAACCAATGGACCCTTTCTACCGAAATGGCAAAGTCCCTTAATGAGGTGGCGGAGATCCTTCACAACTATCCGGAAATCAAGATCGTTCGAATTGAGGGGCATGCCGATAGTATTGGTTCTAAAATCAAGAATAAACTCGTTTCGGAGCGTCGTGCACAGGCCGTAAAGCGGTTTATTGAAAAATGTGGTGTTGAATCCTTCCGTCTCAAGGCGGTTGGAATGGGTTCTTCACAACCAGTTGCCTCTAACAAGACGGTAAAAGGGCGTGCACAAAACAGGCGAGCAACAGTTCTTCTCCTCGAACTTGTTGAATAGGCGCGGCTAGACGTTCTGGACCAGTCTCGGCTGTGTGGCCGATGAGGAACGCGAGACAGACCCCTTTAGAATATCTTCTTCGAGCCAGTTTATCTTGCCTTCCAGATAGTCGCGGGCGACATGCCAGGTTTTCTGATCGTCATTGTTCCCAATATCCCGGAATGCATCCTTGATCCGGCGACTGGCGATTCGGCAAAAGAGATCGGCTAATTCCTCGGGAGAGCGGTCGACCGGATTCTTCTGGAGCATCAATTGGGCTTTGACACAACTGGCTGCCATGGCAAAAAGATCGGTGCCGATATTTACGACACGCCCAAGAATCTGTTGTCTTCTCTCCAAGCTAGCCTGGTAGCGAGACATGCAGTGAAAGATCGTCCTAGCTAGGCGATGACTACCACCACTTACAAATCGAAGATGTTTAGCAAGTGGACCGAATTCGCCGAACCTTGGCCAGAGCGAATAATGAAGCCACTGACGAGGGTACCAGTGGGAATAGAAGGCTGTCATTTTTCCTAGTGCTGCCAACTTGGCAGTGAACGGAGATTTTGGATTGAGCAAGGCGCCCGCGACCCGCATATGAGGATCGAGAGCTTCACGGGCAATGAAAAGCCTCAGGATCTCGCTGGATCCCTCGATCAAGGTGTTGATGCGGAAATCCCTCATCATTCTTTCCATGGGAATCCCCTCTTCACCGCGTCCGCGGAGCGAATCAGCCCTCTCATATCCACGCCCCCCACGGATCTGCAGCGCCTCATCGACGATCTTCCAGCCGGACTCGGAGCAGAAAAGTTTACACATCGCCGCTTCTAATCGAATATCACGTCCCCCTCGGTCGACAAAATGAGTCGTCAACCAGGTGATTGCCTCCATGGCAAAGGTAGTCGCTGCCGTAAAACCGATTTTTGAGGCAACGGCCTCATGTTTTCCAATGGGGGCTCCCCACTGAACCCGCTCATTGGTCCATTTTTTGTTGATCTCCAGGCATTTTTTGGAGGCAGCTATGCAGGCGGCTGGGAGTGTCAGACGGCCGGCATTGAGTGTCATGAGGGCCAGCTTGAGCCCGAGTCCTTCACCCCAGAGCATATTTTCACGCGGGACCTTTACATTTTTGAACCGTATCAAACCGTTTTGGATTCCTCGAAGCCCCATAAAGTCACACCGGTGTGCCATTTCTACTCCTGGCATATTTGACTCGACAATGAAGGCGGTGATCTGGGTTTTTTCCTTCCCCTTGATGATCTTGGGGGGGGTTTTAGCCATGACGCCAATGAGACTTGCCACAGGGCCGTTGGTACACCAGAGTTTTTCACCGTTTAAGATGAAAAACTTACCATCTTCTGTCGGTATTGCAGTTGTCTTCATTTTTGCGGGGTCAGAGCCGACGTCCGGTTCTGTCAGGGCGAAGGCGGATATCTCCTTTGTGAGACGCGGAAAGAACTTCTTTTTCTGTTCCGGTGTTCCACACAACTTGAGTGGCTGTGGGACGCCGATTGATTGGTGTGCGGAAAGCCAGACTGCGGTTGAGCCACAGTAGCTTGAAACGAGGTGAACGACTCGTGCATAGTTGACTTGTGAGAGGCCGAGTCCACCATATTCTTTTGGAATCTTCATCCCGAAACAGCCAAGCTTGATGAGGCCATCGACAACCGGTTTAGGGAGTTCCCCTGTCCGATCAACCTCGTCGGCATCCAAACTTGTTCTAAGAAAGGCCTCTACTTTAGCAAGGAATTCGTCCCCGATCTTTTTGTCTTCCGGGGATTGTTCAGGGTAGGGTGTGATCAACTCAGGACGAAACCGTCCCATAAACAATTCTCCCACAAAACTGGGGTGGGTCCATTTTTCTTCTCGGGCGGCCTCGGCGACATCCATCGCCTCCTGGGCACCTTTCTTCTCCTCTTTTGTGATTTCACCGACGGCCATATAAGCCCCCTTTGTTTGGTAAAGGTTTCAAAATTGACCATATGGTAGAACAGATTGACGCATAGCGCAATCAAAAAATGAATCATCATTCATTTTTAAAAATGCCAGTAGATGTAATAATTATACCTTTGTTTTTATTTGTTATTTTTGTTGGCTTGATTTTTATGAAATGATTATTAAATCAGATCTTGGGAGGGGGTATGGGAAATGGTTTAAAACTCAAGGTCGCTGAGTCAATTCAGAGAGATGTTGGAAAGGGGATAGTCCGCCTTTCTGAGGAGAGTGTGAAGAGGCTCGGTCTTCAGAAGGGGGATATTGTTTCTGTTAAAGGCAAGAGAGTTACAGCAGCAATACCGGTTCCTTCCTATCCCCAAGATGAGGGGCTTGATATTGTTCGAATGGACGGCTTGGTAAGGGCCAATGCCAAGGTTGGAATTGGCGAATTCGTCGAGGTTTCCAAGGAAAACTGGAAAGAGGCAAGGAAGGTTACTCTGGCTCCTGCGAGAAAAGATCTTCGATTGGCTGGTTCAGGAGAGGGGTTAAAACCGAATCTTTTGTACCACCCCGTTGTCGAAGGGGATTTAATTTCCACAACGATCTTTCAAAAGGGGAGACAATCTTTTCCTCAGGACCTTTTTTCAGACGATCTCTTTCGAGGCTTTTTCGAGTCACCGGCCTTTGGATTGATGGAGATCCGTCTCATTGTTACTGAAACAGTTCCCAAAGGGATTGTCAGGATCACCGAGTCGACCGAAATTGAATTAGTTTCCGAATTCACTGAGTCGAGGGGGGGAAGAGCTTCAGAAGTGACCTATGAAGATTTAGGTGGAATGAAGCCGATTCTTCAAAGGGTTCGTGAGATGATCGAGCTCCCTCTGAAACATCCTGAGATATTTGATCGGCTTGGAATTGATCCACCGAAAGGGGTCCTTCTTCATGGACCGCCTGGAACCGGAAAAACCCTCTTGGCAAAGGCCGTTGCCAATGAGTCGGATGCCCATTTCAACGTCATCAATGGTCCAGAGATTATGGGGAAGTTTTATGGGGAATCCGAGGAGAGGCTCCGTCAGGTCTTTGAGCAGGCGGAGGCAAAGGCGCCTGCTATTATTTTCATTGACGAACTGGATTCCATCGCTCCCAAGCGTGCTGAAGTGACAGGAGAAACGGAGCGACGGATTGTGGCCCAGCTTTTGACACTCATGGATGGGCTCAAGGCGCGGCGGAATGTCATTGTGATTGGAGCGACCAATCGTGTGGATGCGATTGATGAGGCGCTTCGCAGACCCGGGAGATTTGATCGTGAAATCATGATTCCAATTCCTGATGGCACTGGGCGTCTTGAAATCCTCCAGATCCACACGCGTGGAATGCCGCTCGACAAAAAAATTTCAATCGAAGATCTTGCGAGTAAAACATATGGATTCACCGGTTCCGATATCGCTGCGCTTTGCCGCGAAGCGGCCTTGGCAACGCTCCGCCGTTTTTTGCCGACTGTTAATTTAGAAGAGAAGACGATCCCGATCGAGATTCTTGAGAAGCTGACCGTAACACCCAACGACTTTTTTCAGGCCCTTAATGAGGTTAAACCATCAGCTCTTCGTGAGGTGATGGTTGAAATCCCGCAGGTTCGCTGGGAAGACATCGGGGGGCTTGAAGAGGTGAAGCGCGCCCTCACAGAAATGGTGGAATTGCCACTGAAGGAGGAGGAGTCTTTTACCCGCCTGGGTATTCGTCCTCCCAAGGGGATCTTGTTGTACGGACCTCCTGGAACCGGAAAGACGATGATTGCCAAGGCGGTTGCCCACGAGTCGAAGGCGAACTTCTTGACCGCTAAGGGGAGCGACCTGTTATCGAAGTGGTATGGGGAATCGGAGAAGAAAATCAGTGAATTTTTTCAGAGAGCCAGAACGGTTGCCCCGGCGATCCTTTTCTTTGATGAGCTCGATTCATTGGCACCAGCTCGCGGTGGCAATTTTGGTGATCCTCAGGTGACGGAGAGGGTAGTCAACCAGATTCTAGCTGAGATGGACGGTCTTGAGGAATTACGGGGAGTTGCGGTCATTGGGGCCTCCAACCGGCCTGATAGGATCGACCCAGCTCTTCTTCGACCAGGACGTTTTGACGAGATTGTTTATGTGGCGATCCCAGATGTAAAGGCTCGAGAACAGATCTTTCAGAGTCACACTAAAAAGATGCAACTGGATAAGGATGTTGACTTAAAAAAACTGGCGGAGATTACTGACAAATATACGGGGGCCGATATTGCAGCGGTCTGTATGAAGGCGGGGCTTTATGCCCTGAGGGAAAGCTTGAAGACAAAACAGATAGCGATGGAGCACTTTTACCGCGCTGTAAAAGACACGATTCCCTCCGTGACGGAGTCGATGCTAAGAGAGTACGAAAAAATAGCCAAGAAAGTGAAACAGGAATCTGTTAGAATCGGATTTTAGTAACGGGGCGTAGCTCAGCCTGGTAGAGCACCTGCTTTGGGAGCAGGGGGTCGTAGGTTCGAATCCTATCGCCCCGACAAAATGGTGTCGCAAAAAAGAATTCTTGTAGTTGATGACGAGTTTTTTCTGGTGGAGATGCTCAAGGATCGGCTTGAGTTCACCGGGTATGTTGTGGACTCAGCCGAAAATGGAGCGGATGCCCTGAAGCTCCTCCAGGAGAAGCCGTTTGATCTTGTTATCATGGATGTGATGATGCCGGTGATGGATGGGATTCAGGCGACCAGAATCATCAAGGGACACGAGAAACTTAAAAAAATACCCGTTCTCTTCCTCACGGCTCGCGCGAGGCCAGAAGACGAAATAGAAGGGCGCAAGGCGGGTGCGGATGATTATCTTGCGAAACCATTTGACATGGACGACCTGATCAGCCTGGTGAAGAAGTGGGTCAAGTAAAAGGGCTCTTCTTTTCACCGACTTCCATTTTTCTTCTAGGGCTGCTTCTCTGTTTTTCTTATCTTGTTTACTGGCAGATCACTCCCCGTCTTTTACGCTGGATTGTATTCTATGGTGATGATTTTTCAGGGGTCAACTGGCGGACAATCGACCTGGCGATCGTTGACCCATCCCATTTTACTCCCAGTGAAATTTCGTCCTCGCGGACGAAATTTTTTGCCTATCTTAGTATTGGTGAGGCGGAAGAGTATCGGGATTACTGGCCGCTTGTTCGTGACCAACCTTTTTTAATTGAAAAAAACCCTGAATGGCCTGGTTCCCACCGAGTCGACATTCGTTCAGCTGATTGGCAAAATCTCCTATTGACCCAGTTAATTCCTTCTTTTGTTCGACAGGGGTATCATGGGCTTTTTCTGGATACCGTTGACACCGCTTCTTATCTGGAATCGTTGAATCCAGAAAAATTTTCCGGTTCTCGGGAAGCGCTTGTCCAATGGATTCGAACGGTTCATCGGCAGTTTCCGGACCTCCTCCTGATTCCTAACAATGGCCTTGAGTTTCTGGAGCAATATGGCGATGTTATTTATGGTGTGGGGGTCGAGGATCTTTATACACGGCATGATTTTCACGAAAACAAGAATTATCCGACGCCCCCCGAGATAAGGGATGGTAAGGAAAGATTGCTTGATCAGTTTAGGGGGCGATATCACAAAGCGATATTCAATATTTTGTATGAGGATTCCAGGGATAGCCCTCTGGCTCGAGAGGCGATCCGTCGATCTCGGAAGAAAGGGTATCTGTGGTATCTTACAACGGTCGATCTGAACAAAATAGGTGTTCTCAACTGACCCGTTGTCTGGTTCTCCTGTTCTTTCTCTTTTGCTTTTCGGCCCTGGCTGAAGAGATTCCCCGAAAAGTGCTCGCCCTTTACGATCCTGTTTCGGAAGGAGACGAGGCAAAAACAATCATTCATCTTCGCGCAGAGGTTTGGCTCAACCACCTGGGCCTAGAGGTTATTTATCGTCCTATCGACAAGCCACTGCCCCCCTCCGGAGAATTGGCGGAATATCGTGGCATTCTGACCTGGTTTCGTCGGAGGGATGCTGTTCCGGAACCTTCCTCTTACTGCCAATGGCTCATACAGCAGATGGAAGAGGGGAGAAAGGTGGTTGTTTTGGAGGAACCGGGGGTCTTTCGTGATGCCAGGAGGGTGATGGAGCGGTCCTGCCTCCGGGCGTTTCGTCAGCTTGGAATAGAATATGAAGGACAGTTCTCCGACAACCCGTTCTTTTTCGAGCTCTTTGACAAGGTTCCCGAGGTGGTTGAGTTTGAAAGAAAGCTCGAACTTTCGGAAGGGCTTCTTTATAGCCTGTTTCGCCCCATTGAAAAATCAGCCCCTGTTTTTTTGAAGGCTCGTCGACGGGATCTGGAGGAAAGTGATTCGGTTCTGGTTCTGGCAACCTCCCGCGGCGGATTTGTTCATCCCTCCTATGCCATTTACGAAGTGAAAGATTTGAAGAAGGTCCAGTGGCGCATCAATCCACTTTCTTTTTTTGAAGAGGCCTTCCAGACCAGAGGGCTTCCGAGGCCTGATACAACTACCTTAAATGGCCGGCGGATTTTCTTTACCCACATCGATGGGGATGGATTCTTTAACGTCTCTCACCTGGATAACAAATCCTATTCGGGGGAGATTATTTACGAAAAAATTCTGCATCCCTATGAGAATCTTCCAATGACTGCCTCCTTCATCGTCGGCTATTTTGACCAAAAGGAATATCAGACAGAAAAGGTGAAGGCCCTTTACCGCAAGATCCTTTCTCTCCCCCATTTGGAGGTCTCTTCACATGCCTATGCCCATCCGCTGGTTTGGAAAACGGGGAAACTGGCCCTGAAGATACGTGGTTATCATTACGATCCCTATCAGGAGATTACGGGATCGATAGGGCGGTTGACCGATTTTCTTGGAGATCTCCAGATCAGGAAAACCGTCAATCTTTTTCAGTGGACGGGCGATTGCGAGCCGTCATCGGAGGTTCTCAAAATTCCCGAGGATCAGGGCTACCTCCATCTCAACGGTGGTGACCCGCGTTTTGACAAGCAATTTGATAGTTATGCTTTTGTTTCGCCACTCGGCATTCTTAAAAGTACCTCCCGCCAGATTTACACGGCGGCCCCCAATGAAAATGTCTATACCAATCTTTGGTCAGGACCTTACTACGGCTATGAAGATGTGATTTGGACCTACCAGAACACCGAGGTGCCGATCCGGATAAAACCGGTCAATGTTTACTATCACTTTTATAGCGGCGAACGTGTCGCCTCACTCAACGCACTTCAAAAGGTTTATGAATATGCCTTGGCTCAAAAGATATTTCCTCTCTTTGCCTCCGACTATGTTCGGATCGCCCGAGACTTTTTCCGGGTGAGGATCGAGCGAGTGGCTGATCGGTTTCGGATCAAAGGGAATGGTGCTTTGCGAACGATCCGCTTCGACCGGGAACATCGAAATCTGGATCTCGAACGCTCCCGCGGTGTTTTAGGTTTTCAACATTATCAGGGGAGTTTGTATGTCTTTCTTGATGAGTCGGTCGATCACGAGATTTACCTGACCCACAAGGTTCCTTCACGTCCCTACCTCCAGGAGGCGAGTTTTCATCTTAAAAATTGGAGAGGGACCGGCGCAAGAATTGAGTTTGAAAAGAAGGGATGGTGGCGAAGTGCTTTGGTGGTGGGAGGGTTATTGCCTCATCGTACCTATCAGATCACCTCAGGTCTGGAAAGACAAAGACAAAGAACCGATTCTCAGGGCTCCCTTTCCGTGCTATTCAAGGAGGCAGAGAATGAGGGGGACTTTAAAAAAGTGTTGATTGATCTTGTATCTCTCTAAGACAAAAATTGGGGTTTTCTTTCTGGCGGTTCTTGTTCTGGGATGGCTGCTCTACCCACGGGAGCTTTTCTTAGGCTTTATCTACGAAGGGTTTACCGAATTCCACCGTTCGGAGCAGTTTTATCAGAAATATTTACAGGATCACCCGAAGAACAAGTTTGCGACGCTCCGGCTTGCCTCACTCTATGAAAGAATGGGGGAGGCTGACAAGGCCGCTCTCCTTCTGAAAGGGTTGCGTGATCATCGGCGAAAAGACTGGGAGGTGACAGAACGGTATCTGGATCATCTCGAGAACAGCCATGAGGAGGAAGAGCTCTATCATGCGCGGTTGGAGGCGGTGCGCGATTTTGAGATGGTCCCCGGTTTCCCTTCAGGAAAAGTGGAGGATCTTCTCTATGGGGCGTATCAGTACGCCTCCTGGAAACAACGGGATGACGAGAGCTACTCCTTACTTCAACAATTGGTTCGTCTCTCCAGAAAGCCGGAATTTTATTTGTGGAACATTCAAGACTTGGATCGCGCTTTTCATCAGACGGACCGGGTTGTCCAGACGTTGGAGGACAAATTAAAACGGAATCCTCGTGATCTTCCCTCTCGCCTCGAACTGATCTCGGTCTATCAGGTTGTGGGTGAGTCTAAGAAGGCGACGGAACTCATTTCAGAAGGTCTTCAGCATTTTCCGCAGAACCTCTCTCTGCTCAAGGTTCGCGAAGAACTGTATCGGAGGGGGGGGGAGATCCAGGAACGGATAGAGAATCTGGAGGTGATTCTTGGATCACAAGAAATGACTCGGGAGGAGAAGATTGATTACCGGATCATTCTCGGAGAGCTTCAGGAAAAGAGAGGGGAGTTTCGGGTTGCCGATAAGATTTATGATGAGACGATCCTCCTCCTCCGCCAATACCTGAAAGAGTTTCCTGAGGTGATCGAACGTCAAAGGCAGCTTGTCGAACTGCTCCTCTACCATAAGAAGGATACAACCGCCCTTGATCTCTACAGTGACTTTATCAGGATGGATCGGCAGGCCTCTTATCTGGTCGATGTTGCAAACCTCCTCGAGCAGAGTGGGCAGAAGAGGGAGTCCGTTGTCTGGTTAAAGAGGCATCTTCCGCTTTTTTCCGGTGATTTTAAAATTGTACGGCTCCTTCTTGATGGTTACTCGGATCAAAAGGATTACGAGGAGGCGCTAGAGATAGGCCTTAGCTTTGTTGACGATCATCCTGACGATGCGGAGGCCCACCTGGAGGTGGCGCTCCTTTACTCCCGCCTGGGTGACGGGCGCTCTGCCTCCCATTTTTTTACACGTGTCGAAAATCTGGGGAAGGGGAACGCCCGTTTGTTGTTGAAAGCTGGTAGAGAACTCTATTTTTTTGGAGAATATGATCGGGCAGAAGATTTTTTAAAAAAGGTGGTGACGCTTTTGGAAAATAGCCCTGAACCCTGGTTCTGGTTGTTCGAAATCTCTTATGTGAAGGGGGAGGACCGAAAGGCGCGGCAGAGGGCGCGGCTTGTTTTACAACGGGTATCGTCTGGCAACCCCGATTCACGGTTGATTCGAATGGGTCTCAAGGTGCAGGCGTTCCTTGGATTCGACGAAAAGGTTTCACGTGCCTATCAAATGGCTATTAAAAAGTACCCTCGGGATGAGGATCTTCATTCCGACTACCTGGGTCTGCTGATCGAGGATCGGCGTTACGAGGAGGCTCGCGTTGAGATCACCGAGATTCGATTGGCCTCAAAAAAGCCTCCCGAGTGGATCAAGCCACATGAGATCCAGCTTGCCTATGCGGTGGAGGATTGGGGCATGGTGATTCCTCTATTGGAAAAGGTGCGCTATGAGAAACCGGGTGAGATGTTCTACCGGAGGGATCTTGCTGAGGCCTATGTTCGTTCCGGTTCCTGGGAGAAGGGGATCAGGGAGTATGAACAGGTACGGGAGGAGACAGGGAATCGTTTGGGGGCTGTTGATGCGTTGAGGGAACTGCACAAAGAATATGACATCCATGCCGGCGCCGCTTTTCAGCTTGTCGACTACGGAGCGGATGAATCACTCAAATGGGGAGTGAGTTCCCGTTTTTTTCTGTCACGCGACTGGCAATTGGAAGGGGAGGGGTTCGCCGGTCGGTATCGCTCTCCTGGACTCGGCTTTTCCAGCATTGTGGAGGAAGGGCGCCTCTCACTCTCAAAATATTTTCGTCCCGACTGGAAGCTGACTGGCGGGGTTGGCTTTGGAACAAGCGACCTCCGGACCGTGGTGATGCCCCTCGCCCATCTTACTTATCATCCATCCCATCGTTTCAAGACCTCAATCGGTTATGAGTTAAGACAACTGAGGACGGACGTCCCTCAGGCGGTCGCTGCTGGGGCCCTCAGGGATGTTGGGAGTTTTCAGTATGAAATCCGTCCGTGGGAGAGGGTCCTCTTGACAGGTGATTATCACTTTGGACGTAATGTCTTATCCGACGGGAGTCGTGCTGAGGAACAGCGTCTAGAGCCGGGCGTCTCCTTTATCCTCAGTCAACGTCCCTACCTGACAATCGGGTACCTTTTTCGGTTTCTTGATCTGACAGCGCACAATGATTTCGATACCCAGGTTCCGCTTATTCCCAGGATAGAGGCCCATTATCTGACTGGTTATTTAGAACATCGTATTCATCCCCAATTCTCTGTTGAAGGGGGATTCTTTGCCGGAGAGGACTTTGAACGTACATTGCATCTCTTCAAGGGTGATCTTTGGGGGGCTCAGGGGGGAATAGAATGGAATATACTTTCATGGATCGATTTGATAGCGAGTTATTCGTTTGGGCGTGAGACCCTGACAGGGTTACCCGGCAACAGCCATCAGGGGCGTTTTGTCCTGTCGGGGCACTGGTTTTAAGGGGAGTTGCAAGAGATGGGAAAAAGAATCCTCGTGATCGATGATGAAAGGGATTTAACCGAGCTCCTGGGGACCCTTCTCGATTTTCATGGTATTAAGGCCGATACGGTTAATGATCCACTCAAAGTTGAGACGATGTTGGAGCAGACGGCCTACGATCTTGTTGTGACGGACCTCATGATGCCTGGTCTTGACGGCTTTGAGCTGATTCAGAGAATTCATCACAAGGAACCCCGCCGGTCTCTGCCGATTATCGTTCTTTCGGCAAAATCGCTGACCCAGGCAGAGAGAAAGGTTTTGATACAGAACAAGGTCCATTTTTTCATGAAACCGTTTGAACCGCAGAATTTGGTCGATCAGATCTCTGGCCTTCTGAAGGAATGAGCAAGAAGAACTCTTATTTTTATGAAATCCCTCTTTTTTACCTTCTGCTTCTGGGGGTCAACTTTGTCTTTTTCCCGAGTCGCCCCGTCTTCTTGGGTGTTGATCCGCATCCCTACTGGATTGGTATCCTGATCTTCGGGCTTCGGTACGGGATTCTTTCAGGATTCTTCGTGGGAGTTTTGTCCGCTGCCCTCTATCTTGGAATCTCTTTTGTCTTTGTGGAAAACTATCTCCTGGAAGAGTTGTCATTCTACATCCTTCCGAGCTCTTTTATCCTTGTGGGCCTTCTGGTGGGGGGGCTGATTCATCGTTATCACAACTCCCTTTCCCGCTTGGGTCATGAGAAAGAGGAGGCTCTTAAAAATGTCGTGGCCCTCAAGGAAAAGTTGGTGACACTCGAGGCGGTCAATCAGGGGCTTGAGAAAAAGATTGTGTCGCGGATGTCAACCCTTGTGACCCTCTATGAGGGGGCCAGGCGTCTGGAGTCGCTCCGACTGGAAGAGCTTTATCATTCCATCTTGGATTTTATGGCCAAGACGCTGGGGGCTGAAGAGATGGCCCTCTATCTCAGGACCCCAGAAGGATGGCAGCTTAAGGAGAAGATTGGATGGAAAGAGTATTACCGCCGTCCTGCTTTTTATCAGATGAATGAAGGGATGACCGGCGCTGCAGGGAGTCGTGGCAAAATTTTGACAATCCGTGATTTTTTGGGAGAGGGAGAAGAATCATCGGACTCCCTTAAACAAGTGGGGGATGCGATTGCGGCTGGCCCCCTGAAGAAGGGAGAGCAGGGAGAGGTCGTCGGTGTCGTGGCGATCCAGAAAATACCGTTCGTGGAGTTTAATAGTGCGACCATCAATCTCTTCTCTTTTCTCTTACAGTGGGCCTCACGGGCGGTTGGCCGTGTCCATTTTATTGAGGAGCTCAAGTCGGCTGAAATTCTGGATCCTGGATACCAGGTTTATTCCAGGAAATATTTTTTCTCCAGACTGCACCAGGAATTTGTCCGTTCGAAATCTTATTCGCTCCCCTTAAGTGCAGGCCTTGTTCATGTTCAATGGAAGGGAGAGGTTTCCCGGAAGGAGAATAGGCTCGCGATTCTTGCCAATCTGCTTCGTGAAACGGTGAGGGAGATGGATGTGGTCTCTCTTTACGGTGAAGGGGATGTTCTGTTTGCCATTCTTCTGATGACGGCCAGCAAGAACCAGACAGAAGAGATCTGCGAAAAGATTTTAAGGAATGTTGAGATCCTCAAATTTCCGCTTTCCATGAAACTTGGCTTCTCAAGCTTTAGACCGGCGATGCAGGGAGAGGAGGAGATGATTCATGAGGCCAAAAAACAACTGACACAATAATGGCAAGAATTCTTCTTCTTTTTTTAGTCAGTGGTCTGTTGGAGATTCCCTTTTTTGCTGCTTTTTTTGGGGGGAAGAATTCTCTCCTGGAGGGTCAGCCTCTTTGGGTTTGGACGGGGCATTTTTTGGCCGCTCTCCTCCTCTTTGTTGTTGGATCTCCTCAGGGGAGAACCCTCTGCTTTTTCACTGCCCTTTTGCCTGGATGGGGTTGGCTCGGCTCCCTGCTGCTTTTTTCTCTTTCCTTCAAACGGGGATCGCCCGATTTTAAGAGGAGCGAAGAGGGACAGGAGGCTTTCTGGTGGGAGGTGCCTGAGACAAGTGTTCAACCGCGCTTTCGTGAAACCTCGCGGTCGGAACAGGTTCAGAAGGAGCTGGACCTCATGTCGCTCGCTGATATCCTGATCGGTGCCGACAATGATCTCAAGAGGGGCGCTGTTGAAAAGTTGGCACAAATCAGGACTCCGGAGGCAATCCAGACCCTGCTTCAGTATCGAAGCGATCCTTCGCTCGAGGTCCGGTTCTACGTCACCTCCGCTCTCACCCGTATCAAAAAAGATTTCGATGAAGAACTCGTCTCGGCCAAGAAAGGGATGAAACAGGACCTCCAGAAAGTTTCTGCCAGGGTTTTTTTGGCAAAAATCTATCTTCAGTATGTTCGTTCCGGCCTGCTGGATGAGGGTATGCGTTCTGCCTATGAGAGAGAGGCGCTCTATCACCTGCGTTTTGCCATTGAAACCCCTTGGGCCGACCGGGAGGCTTACTGGATGCTGACTCACCTTCACCAGGAGCGTGGTGAAGGTGAAGAGGCGCTTGCCGTTTTGAAAAAATTGGAAGAGGTGAAGAAGGTTCCCCAATTTGATCTTGTCAGGAAGAGTGCTGAGATTCATTACGAGCAGGGGAACTATCATGGTCTGTTGGCCGATCTTCGCTGGATTCGTGAGAAGGGGATTAATGATAAGCAATGGGTTGCCTTAAGTCAGTGGTGGGGAGTCTAGAGAGATGTCTTCTATCCATCAATTGCGTCAAGATTTAGGGGGTGAAAGTGAGGATGCCCGTTTTGCGGCTTGGATGGAGATCTATCAGTCGGGTGATGACGAGATCCAGATCGAGAGAGAGCGGATTCTCTCCGGCTCTGACTCGATCCTGAAGGTTTTTTTTGCCCGTTTTTTAGCCAAGGTTCCGGAGGAGCGCAGCGTCGATTATCTCTGCCGCCTCCTTTCGGATGAAAATAGTGTTGTTCGAGAAACCGCCAAGAGGAGTTTTGAGAGGAACTCTTGTGAATCGAAACTCAAGAAACTTCTTCCTCTTCTTCTATCACCCTCGATTCCGGTACGGTCGATTGCCATTGAAAAGCTCAGTCGTGGAGGGGTGATGGAGGCGGTTCAGCCGCTTCTCATGCTCTTTCACAAGGCGTTTGAGCTCCATGATAACCTGCTCTTAAACGAGCTTCTAACCGCCTTCCGTCATCTTCCGGATCGGATAGCGTTCCGTTCTGTTCTTCGCTGCCTTCATCATGAAGAGGAGGAGATTCGTGTCAAGGTTGTGTTGGTTCTTGGGGCCCTTTATGAATTGGGGATGGAACCATCAAGAAAATATCTTACCCAATCATTGACGGATCCTTCTCCAAGGGTACGGCGTGTCATTCTGTGGTGCCTGAAAAAGGACTTCTCAAGGAAAAATCTTCGAAGCTTTCTTCATTTTTCGGCTGAAGATCCTGACCCGCTTGTTCGCCAGGAGGCGTTATTGGGCCTTCGCCATTTTAACTCCCGCAATGTGGTTGGACACCTCCTTGCCGTTTTGGTCCGTGAGAAGGAGAGGTTGGTGAAACTGCAGTGTGAGGGGGTTCTTTTGGGGATGCCTGAGAAGGAGCTGGTTCGAAGCCTCAGGCGACTTCTTGGAAAACAGGATGAAAAACTTCGGGCAAAGGCGCTGCTGCTACTTGCCGAGTTTCAACCGGACTCGGAAGAACTTTACCGGCTTGTAACTGAGCGCTTACAGCGGTCTCCGCACGACAGGGGAAAATTGCCCTTTATAGAGGCCTTGGGCCTTTTCAATTTAGCGAAGGTTATTCCGCACCTGGAGAAGGAGCTCAAGGGATCCGGACCGCTTGCCTATGCGGCGATGACATCTCTCGTCCGTCTCTGGGACAAGGGGATCAAGGTCGATCTGCTCCGGTATCTCTCCGATTTGCAGATTTCTCCTCTTTTGAAGCAGATCATCTTGAGGTCTTTTGTTCGAAAGGGGGCTTCTTTTTTGGCCTCTCAGGATCTGTTAAAAATCCTGACTCAGTTTCTCAAGGATGAAAATATTAACATCCGTTATTTAGCGGCCCAAGGTTTGATGACCCTTGATCCTGCAAAGGCTTTTGATCCTGTCCTGGAGGCTTTTCTGAAGGAAACGGATCAGACATCGCTGAAATTCATGAAAGAGGGTATTTTTCAAACTCTCTGGAGGGATCCGCGGCAACTGGTTGACGCGATCGCCCGCTACCGGACTCATCCGGAGGTTATCGCCCTTTTTTTCTCTGCATTGAAGGAGCGACCGGTCTCCGGAGATCAGTTTTTAAGCCTCCTGAAAAGTTTGGCTCTTCCTCCCGTGGGACTTTTTAGTTCGGAGTATCGTCATTTGGGAAATGACCTGATCCGGTTTTATTTAAGCCATAAGAAGATAACACTGACCTCTCTATTGGAGTGTTTGTCTGATCTCTCCGAAAGGTGGGAGATTTTATCTTCACTGACCGCCTTTTTGGAAAAGGAGCCCGATCTTCGAGTCGCCCTCTCAGCCGATCTTGTCCGGCAGTGGCTTTCTGACCCAGAAGAGGATCACCAGCGGACGATCGTTTCGCTTCTTGGATTCAGTGAGGGTTATGAGGCGACTCAGCCCCTCGTAGAGATTGTCTGTGATGACCAACGGTCATTTCTTCATGAAGAGGCGGTTCGGTCACTTCATCGACTCATTGGAGAAAACTATGCTTGATGTCTGCCTGCTTCTGGAGGGGACCTACCCTTATGTGACCGGAGGAGTTTCGACCTGGGTACACCAGCTCATCACGTCGATGAAGAACCTCCGTTTTGGTATTCTCTTCATTGCCTCTCATTCGGATCCGACCCGCGAGCTTCGTTATGAGATTCCGCAGAACGTTCTTTATCTCAAGGAGGTCCCCCTTCACGATTATTATTTGGAGAGAAGGCATCAACGCAGACCGCGTAAAAAAGATTTTGAAAACATACGCCTGTTTTATGAGGGTTTAGAACAGCACCAGCACCGCCTCTTTCCGGAAATTTTGGATCTTTTTCATGGGGAGCGCTCCTGTTTTGACACCCAGAATTTTTTCTCATCCATGAAGATCTGGGATCTGTTGACCTACTTTTATAAACGCTATGTCGATGACATCTCCTTTCTTGATTTTTTCTGGACCTGGCGGGGGACGCACCTGCCTCTTTTACAGATCCTGCAGACCGAATTACCACGGGCCAAGATCTATCATTCCATTTCTACGGGTTATGCGGGTCTTCTAGCCGCGATCGGTAAGGCCCGGCATGGAGGCAGGCTTTTTTTGACGGAACATGGGATCTACACGCACGAGCGCTTTCTTGAGATCTCCCAGGCCCAGTGGCTTTACGAGAAGGAGAGGCGGCAGTTTCGCCCGGAGAGGGAACTCTCTTTTTTTAAGAGATGGTGGGTCCGGATGTTTCAGGTCATGAGCCAGATCACCTACCATGAGGCGGATCGTATCTTCACCCTTTACGAGGGGAACAAGGTCAACCAGGTGCTGGAAGGGGCCTCTGCGGATAAGATATCGATTATCCCCAACGGGATCGATCTGAAGTCTTACGACGGCATTGATCGATTTCAGAAGGAGGAACCCCAGATCGGCTTTGTGGGGCGCGTTGTGGCGATCAAGGATGTCAAAACTTTTATTCAGGCGGCCCGACAGATTGCGAGTGTCAGACCGAAGGCCCATTTTTACATTATCGGTCCCAAGGATGAGGAGGAGGAGTATTATGAGGAATGTCAGGTGATGGTGGAGTCTTTTCATCTGGAAGAGAAGGTGACTTTTACCGGGCAGGTCAACGTCAAGGATTACTACCGGTTTATCGATCTGGTCGTTCTCACGAGTCTTTCGGAGGCTCAGCCATACGTCATTATGGAGGCGAACCTTGCAGGGATTCCTGTTGTTGCCTCGGATGTAGGGGCCTGCCGGGAAATGTTGGAGGGTCGCGACGCGTCGGATCGGGCCATCGGGCCGAGTGGATTGGTGACAGAAGTTTCAAATCCTGGTGCCACGGCAAAGGCAGTTCTGAGTCTCCTGGAGGATCGAGGACTTTATCAGCGGATGGGTCGGTCCGGACAGGAACGGGTACGGCGGTTTTACGACCAGGATGATTTGTTGAGTCGTTATTTGAATCTGTACGAACAGAATCTTTAGGAGATTTAAGAAAAATGGCAGGAATCGGGTTCCGACTTCAGCGGCTTCTTAAGGAGGAATCGTACAGCAGCCTCGTCAAGGCGTATCTTTATTCGGCCATTATCTCGACCGGGCCGATGCTTCTTGCCATCATTGTTATGGCGGCCGTCGGCTATTTTCTGAAATTTCAATTGGGCCGGGAGGAGGGAGAATATTTTTTAGGGTTTGTTCTTTACGTCTACGCCTTTTCCATGATCAGTATTGGAATCTTTCTCTACGTGGTGACACGCTACCTGGCGGATCTCCTGTACTGGAACCGGATGGATGCCGTTACCCCAACCTACCTTTCCGTTTTGGAGGTGACCTTTAGTCTTCAAGCACTGACGGCTCTTTTGTATCTTTTTCCCCTCTCTCTTGATCCGTCCGTAAAACTTTGTCTCTTCTCTCTTTATCTTTTTGTGAGTGGCATCTGGATCGCGATGAGTTTTCTCTCTGCCGCAAAAAGCTATCTCTGGATTGTTCTTGCCTTCCTCTTGGGAGGGCTCGCGGCGGTTCTCAGCATCTATTTTTTAGGGAACGCTCTTGGTTTTCACGGATATCTTGTCGGCTTCACATTGGGGCAGGGGATTATCTTCTTCATTTTGAGCGCACGGATCTTCCGGGAGTTTGGTTATCAACGGTCCCATGACTTTGGTTTTCTGCTCTATTTCAAAAGGCACCCCGCCCTCGCCCTGACAGGCCTGTTTTATTACCTGGGGATCTGGATCGACAAAATGATCTTCTGGTTTTCTTCTTCAGGAAGCCGTATTGCGGAAAGGCTCTCTGTCAATTTTGACTACGATCTTCCGATGTTTCTCTCGTTTATGACGATTGTTCCGTCGATGGCCTTTTTTTTAATAGAAATGGAGACCTCGTTTTATCGCCACTATCGTGCTTATTATGATGATGTTCGGGATCGGGCCGATCTGGCGACGCTTCAAGAGAGGCAAGAGGGGATTCGCCGGAACCTGACGGAGCATTTTCAGAAATTCGTCCTTTTTCAGGGAATTCTGAGCGGATTTGTGATCCTTTTTGTTTTTCAGATTGCCGATCTCTTCCATCTGAATCCTGCCCAAATGGGAATTTTTCGCATCGGAGTGCTTGGGGCGTTCCTGCTCATGGGATTTTTGATGGTTGTGACAATCCTTTTTTACTTTGATGCCCAGAGGGAAGTTTTGGGGCTCACGATCCTTTATTGCTTATCGAACGGATTATTGACGTTTTTGACGTTAACAATCGGTCTTCCAGCCTACGGCTTTGGCAACGCAGCTGCCTCTTTCCTCTCGCTCATGATCGGCTTCTTTCTGCTCGACTACCGTGTCAAGACTCTGCCGTTCTGGACCTTCATGCGTCAACCGATTCTGTTGCCGAAATATCAGTTTGAATCCGAGAGTCGTTCGTGAGAGTATGAGTCACTTTATGAGTTTATTTGGTACCGATGGAATCCGGGGGGTTGCCAATCGCGAGCCGATGACATCGGAGACGATTACCCGCCTTGGTCGGGCACTTGCCTTTGTGGCCAGAAAATCTTCCACCCATCCAACAATCCTGATTGGCAAGGATACCCGCCTCTCCGGCTACATGATTGAAACGGCGCTGGCGAGTGGTATCTGCTCCATGGGCGTTGATGTTTTTCTCGTCGGTCCCCTCCCCACCTCCGGGATTTCCTGGCTTACGCAGAAGAAGAGGGTGACGCGTGGTGTGGCGATCACCGCCTCGCATAATTCCTACCGCGACAACGGAATCAAGATCTTTAATGAGAAAGGTCAAAAGATCTCCAAGGAAGAGGAGGAACTTTTATCCCGGCTCGTTTTAGAGCGTCATCTCGATTCACTCCGGCCGATTGAAGACAATGTCGGAAAGGCGACGAGGGTCGATGCGGCGGTCGATCGTTACATCGATTACTTGGCGGAGGCATTCCCCTCAATCCTCGATCTCAAGGGAATGACGATTGTGGTTGATTGCGCCCACGGCGCCTCTTATCAGGTTGCTCCACGTGTCTTCGACCGATTAGGTGCGCGTGTTATTCCATTGGGCATATTCCCGAGTGGCACCAACATTAACGAGGGGTGTGGCTCGGAACACCCGGAGCTTTTGCGTGAAACGGTTCTTGGCGTAAAGGCTGACTTGGGGGTGGCCTTTGACGGCGATGCGGATCGCTGTGTTGTTGTGGATGATGAGGGGTGTCTCCTGGATGGGGATCACCTGATGGCCCTTCTTGCGAGTGCCTTTCTCAAGAAAGATCAGCTCAAGAAAAAGACCGTTGTCCTGACGGAAATGAGCAATTCGGCCCTCATTCATTTTTTGAAGGCCGAGGGGATTCAAACCAAAAAGGTTTCCATTGGGGATCAAAATGTTTCCGCGGCCCTTTATGAGGAGGGATTATCGATGGGGGGAGAGCAGAGCGGACACATCCTTTTTTCTGATTGCAGTGCCACGGTTGATGGCGTTCTGACGGCCCTCCAGGTTATTGCCGTTGTTCGAGAGACGGGGATACGGCTCCATCAGCTGGCTCATCTTTTCAAGCCGTGGCCTCAGTTGCTTAAAAATATCCCGGTTCGTGAAAAAGTTCCCCTGGAAAACTTTCCGTCTCTTTTGGCAACGGTTGAACGTCTTCAGAATGATTTTCAGGGAACGGGACGAATTCTTCTTCGATACTCCGGGACGGAGCCAAAACTGCGTATCATGATCGAATCGAAAAATCCGGAGAAGATGGAGGGGGCGTTGCAGGTTTTGGAGAAAGAGATCCAGAAGACCATTTTTCAGGCCTGACACACCTTGTGATCTCTCTAGCTTCCTTGAAAGTACCATTCATTGTCTACCTAGGTCCTTCGAGTAATTTTGTTGATTTTTTTGGTTTTGTATATACGTCATAGTCATTATGAGTCAAAGTACTAAGGAGGTTTTATGAGTTCATTTGTCAAAGTGACTGCCAAAAGTGAAGTGCCTGTGAACGAAGGGCGGGTTTTCGATGTCAAAGGGCAACAGATCGCTGTTTTTAATGTCAACGGCCAGTTTTGTGCCGTTGATAATATATGCCCTCATCGCGGAGGGCCATTGGGAGAAGGGGCGGTTCAGGGGAGTGTCGTTACCTGTCCCTGGCACGGCTGGCAGTTCGATGTGACGACGGGAGTGTCACCGGTCAATCCGGCGGCTAAGGTACGAAAATTCAATTGCAAGGTAGAAGGAGAAGCCATTCAAGTCGAGGTCGACTAGTTTTTTTATGATCTCTTCTGTTGTTTGTCTCACAACGGTTGGGAGTCGTTCTGTGGCCGAGAAGATAGGACGGCGACTCGTGGCGGAGAGAACAGCCGCCTGCGTGAATGTCGTGCCGAGACTCGTTTCCTTCTATCACTGGAAAGGGAAGCTCTGTCGGGATCGTGAGTCGCTTCTGGTGATCAAGACGACCTCTGCAAAGGTGAAGAAATTGGAGAGACTCCTGCATCAGATCCACCCCTATGACCTCCCGGAATTTGTCGTGCTTTCGATGAGGGGGGGATCACAGCGCTATCTCGACTGGATCAGGAAGAGCGTAAAGAGTACCTCTAAAAACTGCCCATCTGCGTTGTTGCCCTCTCGCCAAAGATCCTCACGTACCAGCCAAGTACGCTCCGGTCTTTGGCTTGCGGGCGCCTAGCATCTGGACAGTTTTTAGAGGTACTCTAAAGAAAACATGAGATTCATTGCCCTCTTTTTTTCGTTTCTTTCTGTCTTCCTGTTGTGCCTCACGATGGCGGCCGGGCTCAAGGCGGGACATGGGCAGGAGTATTTTATCCCCCATCTTTACTGGGGGTTTGCGACACTCTCCGTTGTTTTAATCACATTGACCCTTTGCCTCCTTTTTATTTTCAAGATGCATGGGATCATCCATGAGCTGGCGGATCAATTAGAATCAAAGGAGAAGGAGTGATCCTCACCTACCTCCATCTGGCAGGTCTTGTTATCAGTCTGGGCGGCGGACTCTTTTTTGTTATCGGTCTTTACCCCTCCCTCAGGACTTTTGACGATCCCTCAATCCGGATGAGGCTTTTGGCCTCGTCCCTTCGCATCTTTCATCCCCTTTTTCTCTTTGGCCTTTGCTTAACCTTCATGACGGGCGCACTCCACCTCACTGATTTCAAAATTGCGTTGGGCAGTGACTATCTCCCAAAAATCGGCTCGATCCTGCTCTGGAAATTCGGAATGACGCTTTTGATTTTTCTCATCGCCGGCATGCAATGTTTTGGAATGGGGCTCAAGTTTCAGCGCATGGTGAATGGGGTGGTTCCTGGCGATTTGGCAACACAGGAGAGATATGCAAAAAAGATCTGGAGGGCGCAGTTTGCCAATCTGATTTTTCTCGCAATAACCTTGTGGTTAGGTTTAATGATGTCGGCCATTATCCATGACTAGCCCCTCTCCCTTTTATCTCAAGCAACTCGAAGTCGGCATGATGCAGAACTTCAACTACCTCATTGGCGACCCGGAAACGAAGGAGTGCGCCTGGGTTGATCCGGCCTGGGAGGTGGACCGTCTCCTCAAAATGGCAAAGGCCGATGGCTATCAGATCAAAAAAATTCTCTTAACCCACAATCATTTTGACCATATTGATGGGGTTGAGGCGGTTGTGAAGGCGACCGGTGCTGAGGTTTATATCCATCCGGAGGATGAGGCGCCGGTTCGAAAAAAGGCGGCTCACATTATTCCTGCTACTGCTGGCATGGAGTTCAAAATTGGCCATCTCAAGGTGGCGGCGATCCACACCCCCGGCCATACCCCGGGTTCAACCTGCTATCTTGTGGAGGATCTTCACCTCGTTACGGGGGATACCCTTTTTCAGGGAAATTGTGGTCGCTGTGACCTTCCGGGAAGCAGTCCCCAGAGACTTTTTGAAAGCCTGCAACATCTAAAGAGCTTGGACCCTTCGACCAAGGTTTACCCGGGGCACGATTATGGAACCCGGACGGTTACGACAATCGGTTATGAGAAGGAACATAATCCGACGATGCAGGTTGGGTTTTTCCGGCAGTTTCAGGAGATCCCTTGAAGGCACCTCAAAAAACTAGGCCCTCTCCCCTTGGCCTGCCCTGAGCCATGCCGAAGGGAGGGAGAGGGCCATTATAGACGCGGGTGATCTTTGGAGGTGAGGGATGAAGACTTTTTATCTCCCCACCGAACCAAAATATTCCTTCGACTTCGTCGGATCCGGTTTGATCTTTTTTCCACCCGGTTTCCAGTTGGCAGGGCAGACCTCGCCGGTCTTATCGACCTCTTGAATCGCGGCGAGTACACGGGCGATCTCCTCGGTATTACGACCGATCCCTAGGTCATGTACGGCCTTGTAGCGGAGCTTGCCGGTTGGATCGATGATAAAGACACCGCGAAGCGCAATGCCGGCATCGAGCAACACCTCGTAGTCGCGGCTGATCTGCTTGCTTAAGTCTGCCACGAGCGGGAAGTTGAGTCTCTCGAGTCCACCCTCTTTTCGGGATGTCTTGATCCAGGCGAGGTGAGAGAACTTGCTGTCAACAGAAACACCAAGGATCTCGGCGCCCAGCTCACGAAACTGGCCGTAATTGTCCGAGAAGGCGGTGATTTCGGTTGGGCAAACGAACGTAAAGTCGAGGGGATAGAAGAAGAGAACGACCCATTTCCCCTTATAGTCAGCGAGGCTGACCTTCTTGAACTCCTCTCCCACAACGGCATCGGCCGTAAAATTGGGAGCAAGCTGTCCGATCTGAAGCATAAAAACCTCCTTTAGGTTATTAATGAGGTGCGGGGCATAACAACTTTTCCCCTCAACCGTCAAGAACAGAGCAGGAACTGGATTATGAGTCTCCTCGTCCCGAGCAAAACCATTCGTAATCAATGAGTTCTTTGATCGTCGGCCTTTCTCCGCAGACGGGACAGGCCAAATCCCTCCGGACCTTCATCTCACGAAATTTTTGTTGGAGGGCATCATACATCAGGAGTCGACCGACGAGCGGTTGGCCGATATCGAGAAGAAGCTTGATTGCCTCTACTGCCTGGATTGAGCCGATAATTCCCGGCAGGACACCGAGCACCCCTGCCTCAGCGCAGGAAGGGGCCATTTCAGGAGGGGGAGGTTCCGGATAGAGACAACGGTAGCAGGGGCCGAATCCTGGTTTGATGACCATCACCTGCCCCTCAAAACGGAAGATGCTCGCATCGACGAGCTGTTTTTTGGCAAGGACGCAGGCGTCGTTGATGAGGTAGCGTGTGGCAAAATTGTCACAGCCGTTCACAACGACATCATAATCAGCGATGAGTCTCATGACGTTTTCACGAGACAGTTTTTCCTGGTACGGCATGACCTTTACCTGCGAATTGATCCCCCTCAGCGTCTTTTTGGCCGATTCAACCTTCGGGCTCCCGACCTCGTATTCACTATGCAGGATTTGGCGTTGGAGGTTTGTCAGGTCGACCTGGTCATAGTCGATGATGCCGAGCGTTCCAACCCCTGCGGCTGCGAGATAAAGGGCGGCGGGGCAGCCAAGGCCACCGGCGCCAATCAGAAGGATCTTTGAAGAGAGGAGTTTGAGTTGTCCTGCCTCACCCACCTCGGGCAAGAGGGTATGGCGGGAGTAGCGGACCATCTGGTCGTCACTGAGCATTTTACGATTTTCAATCGGGAGCCCTGCGTTCTTCCAGCCGTTGAAACCGCCGCTCATTGAGGAGACCTTCTTGTAGCCGAGCTGCTCGAGTGATTTTGCCGCGAGCGCGGAGCGGACCCCCCCGGCGCAGTAGCAGATCACCTCGCTGTTTTTGTCGGGTACCTCCTCTTCGACCTCGAGCTCCAGAAAACCACGCGCGATCGTTTTTGCCCCCGGGACGACACCCGATTTCCACTCATCCGGCTCCCGGACGTCAATAAGAACAAGATTTTGATCTCTCTTGCGCAGCGTATCAGCCTCTTTAGGGCTGATCTCCCTCACCTCACTTTTGACTTTTTTAAGGAGTTCCTGAAAGTTCCCCATAACCTGCTAGAAGGTATGGGAAAAACAGATAGGTGTCAAACAGGATCGGCCTCATCTAGACGACGTAAAGCCTCAAGGCCTACTGCATCTGCAGATGAAACAGCAGTCGCGACTGTTGGAGGAATACCTTTTTGGGGAAACAATGCCACATATCTCCTTACGCTCTCCAGGAGTGCAATCTGATCTCCTCTCAGTTGGCCCCCCTGAGCCTCTATTCGAAGCGCTGTTTCCACGGCTTCACGTAACGTGGGAGTACGCTCGAAGTAGCCCAGCCGTGCAAGGTCATCAAGAATGGCAAGGCCTGGTGGGTTAAGTTCCCTGTGTTCTGCCATCCAGGAAGGGACACTTCGGAGAAGGGCCATTTGTCGTTCCGAGGCAAACCCGAGCGGTTCAGCCCTGACCGCCTCCTCAAACAACCATTCTTGAAGAGAGGCCGCCCTTCGATCTAAAACTTCATTGGCACCACCAAGGCACCCAACCATATCATTGGCGGACTTGATGATGAGGTTGTATCGCCTCATCATGAACAGAAACCCGCCCGCAATGGCAAGTCCGGCGACCAGACCTCCAAGCAGCTCGGCCCCATTCTGGCGATCATTCCTTAGAAAGAGGCCAACGGCTCCGGCACCGGCCCCACACACGGCAAGCATCGATGCCAAAAATGCAAATCGTGGTGTAAGGTGTCCTGTAAGAAAAAAGATCGAGGGAACGACAACAGAAAAGCCACCGATCCCCATGCCGGCGAGCAACATCCCGACACCGTTTCCCTCTCCTTGGACGACCGTTGTTGGAGTTACTGGCGGGGACGGCGGGGTGTAGTGTCCTTCAATATGTGGGCTCACAACATACCCCACAAGGTCTCCAAAGGCGTTCTCACCCTGAGTCCAGGCGGCAACCTGTGAATCAACAGCATCCCCATTGGTCTTCTTGCCTGCCTTTTTGATCTTGGCCATGGCAAGCGTGACAAGGGCACCTTTTCTGGGATCCTCGCCAGAGGAGGCGGTCTTCATGGAATTTTGAAGATAACGACGCAGCTCTTCGGCATCGGTAAGACTGTTTCGGAGCGGAGCCGTTGAAGGGGTGATCGGAATCGATTGGTTCAGGCATTCAAAATGGTCTGGTGTGGCCCAGCTCAAATCACGCAAGATTGTCTGTGAAGGGAGGACCGCATTTCCAGCACTGTCTCTCCTTAAGCCAAGGCTTGTGTGTAACGAGGTACCAAAGACCGGTGCGGCGTCCAAATTACGCTCCAGATATCCTCGTACCTCCTGCATCCTTGCTGGGTCACAGATTGTTTTTGGTGCTGTGGGGGATGTCACGGTTCCTCCTAGAGATTTCCTATATCAGGCAGAGCCGCCTTGGGGTGACTCCGCGTTGTTTTTCTTGTTCCCTCTCGATGACGAGGCTTGTGAGACTTTTTAGGCTCCTTGGGAACTCCAAACGTATGTGTTGTTCTGGCCTTAGCTGGCAAGGTGCCATCGACGCGCTCCATATATTCAATCTTCCAGGTCCCACTCTCAGGATGCCTTCCCTTTTCCGGTTTGACGATCCAACCGGCCTTTTCATCATAATAGGTCCCGTCCACGATAGACTCGAGCGAAGGGATGATACGCACGATCGTCGAGCCGTCCCCTTCGAGTGTTATGTTTGCCTCGTAGATCTTTCCTTTGGGATCGGTCACCTTGATGTACATCCCACCGCCCCTTGTCGAATTTATTATGACCTCACCCACATCGCCTGTAATCGATTTGACCTCTGCCCGGATTGGCTGCTTTGATGTGGCAGCAGGAGGAGCTCCAGCCGGTTTGGCACCACCCGCGGTCTTTACTGTGGGGATCTCAACCGACTCGACATGGAACGGGGTCAGCTTGTTGATCCCCTCGGCAGGGTTGCCTCGCAACTCGTAAAGGGCGATCTGATAACGCCCCGGTTCCGTTGGTGTAAATTCAACCGGGATCTCCATGGAAGGTTTTGGATTTTTTTCGTCAAAATTTCTCCCACGTGCAATGATCCTCCCAGTCGTTTCCCCTTCTTTTGTGCCTGTCTCATGGGTGACGACCCAGAAGAGACGAATTCTGACGGTACCTTGGAGGGCCAGGATCCTTTTGTATGGCTTGCCCAGCTCGGGCCTTGCCTTTTCCTCCGAAGAACCGACACGGGGGGGCAAAATCTCTCTCCTCACATAATCGGCAATTCTGACCGGGTCGCCGTAGAGTTTCAGATCGGCTGTCTTTCTTCCGTAGGTATGGGCGGGGTTGGCACCATTACAGTCGAGTTTGGGTGAGCCGGGTGAGTCCCCACAGCTGACTCTCGGATACGGTTCAACCCCCATTTGTGCCTTGCTGGGGTCGGCAGGATCTTCACGAAAACTAATCTTGGGAGCCTGTGAGATGCCAACATAACGATCATCCTTGTCAAACAGCAGGGGGGGGAGATCAACGTAGGAGTATCCTCTTGTCGGGTCGGCCTCTGATGCAACCCCCATTCGGATTACGACCTCACGTCCTCCGTTAGTTGTGGTATTGACAACGGCCTCCCCATCCGCGCAGACGAGCTTGGCCGCCATCTCTGTATTATCCATGATCGGGAACTCTGCGCAGATTGCGGTTCGTTCATCTTGTGTGAGCCTGATCGTGCCCATAATGATCCTTTATTTTCCCCTCACGGTTGCCCAGCTGCTGCGTCGTGCCTCAAGCGCTGTGACAGCAGGATGTGGTGCGCCTTTTGTCGGGGTGATACCGCCTGGCGGTGTGGTCCCTGTTCTTTTTGCGGAGCCGCCTCCCAAGCCAATCTTGGCAGTTGCCTTAGCAGTGCCGCCCGTCGGTGTGGTAGAGACCGGGGCGGGGGTTGTTGAAGGAGGGCCGCTCGTACGTGCCGGTTTCTTTTCGGCACCGAACCGGTATTCAAGACCAAGCGCGATCGGTGGTCTCTCCGGTGTCTCGGCGAACCGGGAATAGATGTTATCGGTCCGGCTCGCCTCATAACCGCTCAATGTCTGTTCATGATTGAACAGTGTTAAAGAGAGCTTTACTGCGAGTCCTGGAAGTGAATCGGGGGCTGGTTGCCAGACAAGGAGATCCAGCGAGCTGTCCACCTGGAAACCGAAGGCATATTGGCTACTGGCGCCGTTCAGTGGCAGGTCTGGATAAGAGACAGGGGCAAGCGTGATTGTTTCACAGCCGTTACCGGGTGCATCACTGAACGGGCCGCTGTCGCAACGGTTGGTAACAATCGGGTTCTCTCCTTGAACCGTTGCCGTTGAGGCGGCTCTTATCTGGCGAAAGAGGCCGAGTCCGATGTTTGCCCCAATCCGACTCGAAAGGTATTTGTTGTATCGGTACTGATATTCTGCGACCTGCAACCCCAAAAATGCGGCCCAGCGATTGTCAACAGTCCCACCGGACTTCTCAACACTCGGATTTTGGAGGGCGGCAACATCAATTGGCATTGTCTCTTCGTTTTGTTC
Organism: Deltaproteobacteria bacterium; assembly: GCA_016180855.1. NCBI lineage: Bacteria > Pseudomonadati > Myxococcota > Myxococcia > Deltaproteobacteria bacterium. Next base: position 191,560 of record JACPAL010000002.1, read on the forward strand.
TGCCGCCGCATTCTCTTCTGCTTGGGCGGCATTGATCGCATCTCCCCTTTCACCCTCTGTGAGGGGTGAGGTGACACCAACTCCCCGGTACAGAAAATGACCGCTTAGTGTGGGGCTGATGAGCCTAACATGATGCTTGCCGTTGCTGGCAGCCCACCGGATGAAGTTCTCCTGGGCATAGAGTCTCAGGGCAGAGTCGCCGAGCCTTAAGTCCACGCCGACCGTCAGATTATTATGTCCTATTCTCCAGTCACCCATGTTTTTAAGATCCCCTCTTTCAAATATAAATTAAAAATCGGCTCTAACGGGATTATCGGTTACCGAAGGCTCTTGTTGCGTACAAAATGGGACTGTTGAAAAATGCCATCTGCTGCGTTCCCCTCGTCGCCGGCTCCCCGACGTACCCTCAAGTACGCCTGCGTCGCGGCTCCTCGGGGTGCCTTGCAGCTGGGCATTTTTGAACAGTCCCCAAAAGCCATTTTTCAACACACCCAAAATGACTTTGTAAATTCTGCCTTGATATCTTCTGATATCAAATGATATATTGTCGAGATGAAACCACTTTTTGTTCGAATTGATGAAGATTTGGAGCGAAGGCTGACCGACCTGTGTCGGCGTGAGGGTTATAAAAAAGGGGCATTGGTTACGAGACTGGTTCGTGAGTTTATCGAAAAGAGCGGTATTTCTTCGAACCCCATCAAGGCGGCGGAGGATTTTGGTATCGACATTTCCCTTCTTCAGGAGCGACTCAAAAAAACACCGACTGAACGTTTGAGGGATCATGCACAGTTTCACCAGTTTGTTTCGTCGATCAGGGGAGCGGCACTAAAACAACATGACTAACTTCGAAGAACTTCTTAAGGAGCTGGTTTCCTCCGACATCGATTTTGTTGTCGTTGGGGGGCTTGCAGCCGTGACGCACGGCTCGGCGTACGAGACCAGAGATCTGGATATCTGCTATCGGCGTTCGAAGGAGAACATCAAAAAACTGGTTAGGTTGTTGAAATCGCTTCAGGCAAAACTCAGGGGTCCAAAGGAAGAAATTCCCTTTATCCTGGATGAGAAAACCTTTTCCTTCGGAGTAAATTTTACTTTTACCACCCGGCTTGGAGATTTTGATCTGTTAGGGGAGCTGGGGGGGGTCGGTTCCTATGAAAAGGTCGAGGCGGTATCGGAACCGATTGATCTTTGCGAACTCAAGATCAAGGTGTTATCACTCGATGGCCTTATTGCATCAAAGAAGGCGGCCAATAGGCCTAAAGACCAGATGCATCTAAAAGAACTTGAAGCGATCAAAGAGCTTAAAAGAAAAATTTGATGATTTAGCCTTGTAAAAGAAACTTTCGGATAAACGGATCAATCTCGCCGTTTAGAACGGCATCGGCGTTTCCAATCTCGAGGTCCGTTCGGTGATCCTTGACGAGTCGATAGGGATGCAGGACGTACGAGCGGATCTGCGAGCCGAAATTGATCGCTGCCTTGGACGCCTCGATCTTCTCTTTTTCTGCCTTTTTCTTCTCCACCTCCATCTCGTACAATCGGGCCTTCAGAAGACGCATCGCGACGGCCCGATTCTGGTGTTGGGATCTCTCATTTTGACAGGCGACAACAATGTTGGTGGGGAGATGGGTGATACGAACTGCTGAATCGGTCTTGTTCACCTTCTGTCCTCCGGCGCCGCTGGAACGAAAGGTATCGATTCGGAGGTCGGACTCTTTAATATCAATCTCAATCTCCTCCTCAATATCGGGATAAACAAAGATCGAGGCGAATGAGGTATGCCGCCTCTTGTTCGCATCAAAGGGGGAGATCCTCACGAGGCGGTGAACACCGTTCTCTGCCTTCAAGTAACCATACGCATAAGCCCCGGCCACTGTTACGGTGACCGAACGGAAACCGGCCTGATCTCCCGGAGTAAAATCAACGACCTCATTTTTGTAACGATGTTGATCAGCCCACATCCGGTACATCCGGAGGAGCATCTCGGCCCAATCGCATGATTCGGTTCCACCGGCCCCGGCATTAATTGAAAGAATGGCCCCGCAGGCATCCTGTTCGCCCGAAAGCATCTGTCGAAATTCGATGTCGGCGAGTTCCCGGGTCAGCTTTTCAACCTTACCCTTTGCCTCCGCTTCCAGATCGGGATCGGGGAGATCCGAGATCAGTTCCACGGTTGCTCCGACATCCTCCAATTCCTTTTCGATCTGTCTCCAGTGCTGGGTCTCCTCTTTGAGTCGATTAATCTCGCGTGAGACCTGACCGGCGGTTTTGGAGTCGTTCCAAAAATCAGACTGATTTGATTTTTCTTCCAGCTCTTTGAGGCGGGCCTCTTTTTTAGTTAAGTCAAAGCCGCCTCCGAAGCGGCTCTGCCTTCGACTGAATCGTGGAGAAGAGTTCTTTCAATTCGCGGCTCATACGGGGGATCCTAATCAAATTTCATGAGGAATCAATTTCTTTTAAAGCGCGTCCGGAGGTGCAGACCCAGCAGGAGAACGAGACAACCGATCATAAAAACATCTCCGAGTCGGGTATAAAATGTCACTGGTCCTCCCAGACGGATTTTGGATGGGAGGATCGCGGACTGAAAGAGCGGGGCACGGGCGATCTCACGACCGATTGGGTCAAAGACAACGGTGACACCTGTATTCGTTGCGCGTGCGAGATACCGGCGATTTTCCATCGCCCGAAATCGCGAGAAGAGAACATGCTGGTCGATCGCCGAGGAGCGCTCATACCAGGCATCGTTGGTAAGGTTGATCAACAGATCGGCCCCACCTTGAACGAATCGACGTGATATCTCGGGGAAGAGATCCTCATAACAGATGGTGACCCCCATCTTCATCCCTGAGGTCTCCAACAAGTGAAAACTGCCGCCAGAAGAGAAGTCGGCATATCCCGGCACGATTTTGTTTAAGAAGAAAAGCGCCTTTTTCATCGGGACATATTCCCCTACCGGCACGAGGTGGTTTTTGTGGTATTCACCGCGTAGAAAACCGCCCGGCTCGATCAGGAGCGCACTGTTGTGGAGGCGAAAGTTATCCTTTTCCGTAGGGGGCCACTCCTCGGGAATCCCCCCTTGGTAGGTCACCGCGCCCATGAGGAGCGGTGACTTAAATTGATCAATCACCTTGATCTGACCAAATCCTGGCGGAATCACAGCGGGATAAGAGGCCTCCGGCCAGAGAATCAGATCGGCCGGATATTTTCCTTCCGCCTCTTTTGTGAGACCAACATGATCAAAGACAATCTCCTCAATCTCTGTCGTGAGCCATTTCTCCTCTTGAGGGACGTTCCCCTGAATGAGGATGAGATTTTTTTCTGTCTGATTGTTCCAGGTCTTGCCAAGATGATGCTCCCGCCACAAGCCGTACAGAGAAGAACCCCCCACGGTTATGATAAAGAGAAGGAGAAGCTGCTTGGGAAGCCTCCTTTCTTTTTTTAGATAGAGAATGATCTTGCCCAGGAAGACGTTCCCGATCAGGATGAGGAATGTTATTCCGTAAGGTCCTGTGACATCGACAACCTGAAGAAACGGCAACGCCTCTGTTTGGCTGTAGGCAAGGGAGGACCATGAAAAACCGCCAAAAGGGAAAAAATTGCGGGCCCAGTCCTGCAGGAGCCACATCACGATAAAGCTAACGGAAAAAGGGAGACCGTGGCGACACAGCCACCTCGCGAGTGAAAAAGCCAGTCCCAGATAGAGGGACAAAATGGTCACCAGAATGAAAAGAGAGAAAAGGGTTGCACTGGTGGAAACGTTCCCATGGACCTTCATCGCAATGAAAATCCAGTAGAGGGAGAGGCCATAAAGAGGGAATCCGGTGGCGATCCCATGCCAGAAAAGGACCTTCCCTTTTTTCACCGATCTTACAGAGGAGAGATAGGTGGGGATTAAGGCAAACCACGCGAGTGGCCAGAGGGAGCTGGAAAAGTCCCCTGCCCGAAAAGGAAAGGCGAGGGCAGCCAGGAGGCCTGAGAGAAGAGAGGCGATCATTTCAGACATCCTCAATCTTTTGCAGGAGCTCTTCCGTTTTTTTCCACATTCGCTTTAGCTCCTTGGGTGAGTGATCCTCATAGCCCAACAGGTGAAGAAGTCCATGGATCGACAGAATTTTGATCTCCTTCAGCAAGGAATGGTTTTGCTCCGTTGCCTGTCGTGCTGCGGTATCGAGGGAGATCACAATCTCTCCCCAGCAGTGGTTTTCGTTGATTGGAAAGGCAATGACATCGGTTGTCCGATCATGGCGAAGATACTTTTTATTATAAAGGCGGATCTCCTGGTCCGAAACAAAAACAAGATCAGTTTCTTTTCCGGTCAGTCCCAATGCGCGGAATAGTTTTTGGAGGGAACGTTTGATCCTCCCGGAGGGAATTTTCCTGGAGGGGTGACGGTTCAGTAAATTTATCGACATGGGGCATCGTGGGTCTTGGGGATTCTTCCTTACGTGGCAGCTCCGGGTATTCAATCCGTTGATGATAGATCCCCACCAAAATCCGCACGAAACTCTTCCCGATCAGCTGCAAATCCTTGAGCGTCAACTGGCACTCGTCCAACTGACCGTCAATAAAATTCTTGTTAATCATGTTTCGCACCACTTCCTCGATCCGGGCCGCCGTTTTCTCCTTGAGAGAACGGGTTGAGGCCTCCACCGTATCGGCTAAGAGGATAACTCCGGCTTCACGTGTCTGGGGTTTTGGTCCGGGGTAACGAAAATGTCGCTCATCAACGACATGAAGGTCGGTCTGTTCCGCCTCCTTGGCCTTGGCATAGAAATAGCTGATCAATTTCGTTCCCTGGTGCTGAGGGATGATGTCCAGTATTTTTTGGGGCAGGCCGTATTCCTTTCCCAACTCAATCCCCTCCTTGACGTGGGCGGCGATAATCAGGGCGCTCATTGAGGGTGATAAATGGGCATGGCGATCCTCTCCCACCGGCTGGTTTTCAATATAATAGGGGGCCTTCTTCATCTTCCCGATGTCGTGAAAGCAAGAGGCAACGCGGGCGAAGAGAGAGTCGGCGCCGATCGACTCACAGGCCGCCTCGGCGAGTGTTCCAACAAGGTGACAGTGATGATAGGTGCCCGGGGCGCGAACGATCATCTCTCGGAGTAGGGGATGGTTGAGGCTGCCGTACTCAAGAAGCTTGATCGGTGTCAGGTAGTTGAAGAGTGGCGACTCAAAAAGAGGAAGCAGGAGAAAAGTAAGAACGGCGCTGAAGACTCCGCCTAAAAAGGAGAAGACGAGCAAGGTCGGGAGCTCGTTGACGAGGGTCATGTGGCTGGGAGAGGTTGTGTTCGCAAAGCTTAAAATAAGGAGGGTTGCTGCATTGACGAGGCCAACCTGAATCCCGCTCTTGAGAAGTTGGGCTCGACTTCGTACGGAACCGACAAGGACGGCAGCCACAAGGCCGCCTGATAAAAAATACAGCATGTACAGCACATTGTTTTCCAGCAGAAGGCTTGCCAGGACCGAAAACCCGATTGAGAAGAGAAGTGCAATTTGTGGCGTCAATAAGAGACGAACTGTCATCGCTCCTGTTGCGACGGGAAGTACCAGATAAAAGGCGTTGAGCGAGACATCAAATGGGAGCAACTCCTTGATGCCCGCAGAAAAATAGAGCAGGGATCTTTCTACAACCAAAAGAATAAGAATGAGTATTCCCTGAAAAAGATAATCGACCCGATTCATCCTGAAGTTTCTCGGAAGAGACTCGCCGACGGCATAGAGGAGCCCAAGAAAGAAGAGGGTAAAGGAAAAAATGCCAAACCAGCGTTCCCAGGCTTCTATCTTGACACGCTTGGCTTGTATCCCCTTCAAGACATTGACGTGCCACGGGGCGATCCGATCACCGCTGCGCAGAATCGACTCCCCCCGTTGGACCTTAATGACCACCTCCTTGATTTCAGAGAGGACCTTTGCCTTTCGTGTCTCCGTCTCCTGCTGGTTCAACACAAGATTGGGCCGGAGATCCGTTGGGCGTGAGGTAAAACGCTTTTTTGCCTCTTCGAGAGTCAAGACCTCGTCCCATTGCTTGAAAAAAGTCGGTTCAGTCGCTGGCATCGAAAGCAGACGGAGAAGAACTCCCTTTTCCAACCAGGAGGCGAACTCTTTTTTATCGCTGACTATCTTGAGACCGCGTGAGGCGCGATCATCCCAGTCAAAAACGGGAAGAACGGCGCCCAATTTTTCCTGCTTGAGTTTCTCAGTCGCCTCTTCATCAACAATTTCATAATCTCGGTCGGCCCGAATACTGTAACCGGCAATAGCCCCTGCCCGAAGATCGATCGGGAACTCCGTCCATGAAGAATTCATCACGAGAGAAACGGTCGCCGCAAAGAGAAGACAGGCGAGGAGAGCAAAAACCGAACGCCATCCTTTCAATAGAGATTTTCCAAGAAATTTATTTGTTATCCAGTTTTTCATGACGATTCCTTTCGTAGGCCATTACAATCTCGGATACGAGACGATGCCGGACGACATCCCGTTGGTCAAAATGTTGGAAGGCGATACCTGGAATCCCCTTCAGGATTTCTGCTGCTTCCTGGAGGCCGGAGATACGACCCGGAGGGAGGTCGACCTGAGTGACATCTCCGGTTACAACAACCTTGCTGTCAAAACCGAGCCGGGTCAGAAACATCTTCATCTGTTCGCCGGTGCAGTTTTGGGCCTCGTCGAGAATAATAAAGGAGGCATTCAAGGTTCGGCCACGCATAAAGGCGAGTGGCGCAATCTCGATGACACCGGTTTCAACCATCTCCGTGATTCGCTCGTAATCAAGAAGGTCGTAGAGGGCATCGTAAAGAGGTCTTAAGTAGGGACTGACCTTTTCGTACATATCGCCTGGAAGAAATCCGAGTTTCTCTCCGGCTTCGACGGCCGGTCTTGATAAAATAATCCGCGAAACCTGCTTCCGGGAGAGCGCCATGACGGCCATTGCAACGGCAAGATAGGTTTTTCCTGTCCCGGCAGGTCCGATTCCGAAGACCATGTCGTTCTGACGGATTGCCTCAAGATAGTCGCGTTGATTGGCACTCTTTGGGACAATCACCTTGTTTTTGACGGGGACAAAGATGCTGTTCTCCAGGAGGTTTTGCAAGTTGGCATTCTGGTCCGAGGCAAAAACGCGGATCGCCTGTTCCACATCGGCACCCATCACCGGAAAACCGCGGCGCACCATTTCATAGAGCTGATGAAGAACCTTTTCGACAAGGGCTACCTCTGTTTGATGTCCCCGTATGCTGACATGGTTCCCTCGGATATCTATCTGGACGCCGAGTTTTTTTTCGATCGTCCGGATATTCTCGTCCTGGACCCCAAAGAGATCCCTGGCGGCGTTTGAATCCTCAAACTGGATCTTGGTAAGACTTGGCTCTTTACCTGAATGCTTTGTCACCTTTTCCCCCTTTGTTGTGGTCCTGTCTGTGGTTCTGGCTCTACTGAGGCCAGTTGGACCACGACCTCGCGCCTTTTGGCCGACGGCTCATAATCAAGCAAAAAAAGATCCTGCCATGGCTCGAAGATAAACCGCCCTTTTTCAATGGGGATTGTTAATGAGGCGGGCCAAAGAGGGCGCAACGAGGCTGGAAGGGAACGAGCGAACTCCTGCTTCAAGGAGGCCCTTAAGTCAGCTGCTGCCTTCCCCTCTATCGGCAGTACGACCAACGCCGCCCCGCTCAGACGGGATAGCACGGTTACCGCTCCGCTATCGAGTTTGGTCTCGCGGATGAAGGAACGAACGTCATGCCCAATATTAATCAGATCTATGTCTGCTGTGGTTCCCACGTAGAAGCTTTTGAGTGTAATCATACCACAAAAAACAAAACCCGCATCAATTCGCTCGGCGGCTGGCAAAGCCACACGCCTCGCTAAAGTCAGGGGAAGATTCTATCGCTCCCCCTGACAACCCCCATCGCTAAGCGGGGGCACACCAAAAAAACAAAACCCGCATCAAGATTGGTGCGGGTTTGAAGTTAAGAAAATGCTACGCCTTTCAATAGGTTATGTCAAGGCGGTTGACGAGGGACGCTTTTCTTTGACATGTGAGGCGAGTGAAGCAGATCGTCCTTGATATTGAGACAAAACGGGGCTTTGACGAGGTGGGGGGGAGGGAAAATTTCAAGGATCTTGGGGTCTCACTTGTCGGGATTTACAGGTATGATACCGAAGAGTATGTCTCCTATGAAGAAAAAGACCTGGTCCAACTGGGACTACTCCTCTCATCAGCAGAGCGGATCATCGGATTTAATATACGACGCTTCGATTTTCCGGTCCTTCAACCCTACTTTAAAGACCTAAAACTCGAAAAACTGCCGATACTGGACCTTCTGGAGGAGGTTGAGCATCGTGTTGGGCATCGTGTGAGTCTTGAAAGCGTCTCCCAGGCGACCCTTGGTATAGGAAAAAGTGGGAAAGGGACCGATGCCATTGTTTATTACAGGAATGGAGAGATCGAAAAGCTTAAGAAATACTGTTTGGATGACGTTCGTCTCACAAAAGAGATATTTGAGTTTGGCAAGAGATGGTCAAAGATCTATTTTCTCTCCAGGGATAGGATGGGAAAGATAGAGGTGCCGGTTGATTGGAGAGATCCAGACCCTCCATCCAACCTCTCTCTTTTTTAAATGATTACAAATAGTTAAAAGATCTGTAATCCCCCTTGAAATCTATTTTTTGATGCAATAAGTGAACGGTCCATGGCCATGCATCCCTATGAAAGAAAAGACTTTTACTATAAAAAAGCGAAGAGTCTCGGACTCAATTCTCGAGCAGCCTTTAAAATTATGGAATTGCATTCGAAGTTCAGACTTTTCAAGCCAGGGATGTACGTTGTTGATTTAGGGGCGTCACCAGGCGGATGGCTTCAAATCATCTCAAAAGAGGTAGGTCCTTCAGGGCAGGTTATTGGTGTCGACTTAGAGCCGGCTGTTGGAACTCCAGCAAAGAACGTCTTGTTTATACAGGGGGATATACGTGAAGAGAGGACGCAGAACAGGATATTGTTAGAGTTAGGGAGGAAGGTCGATGTCGTTGTCTCTGATCTGGCCCCCCACCTCTCAGGGGTTAAGTTTCAGGACCAATATAATTCTTATGAACTCGCCGAGATGGGGCTTAAATGCTGCAAGCTGGTTTTAAAAGAGGGTGGCGATTTTGTAGTCAAGATATTTCCTGGGGAAGAGCTGGAACAGTTCAAGGGAACGCTTAAGGCCTGTTTTGTTCAGGTGAAGGTCTATATCCCCGATTCGAGTCGTAAAAGTTCGTCTGAAATCTACCTTGTCTCCAAGGGGTTTTCCTCTCGTCATAACGGTCAGTCCTGATGGGACTGTTGAAAAATGCCATCTGCTGCGTTCCCCTCGTCGCCAGCTCCTCGACGTACCCTCAAGTACGCCTGCGTCGCGGCTCCTCGGGGTGCCTTGCAGCTGGGCATTTTTGAACAGTCCCCAAAAGCCATTTTTCAACACTGCCGGTCCGGCAGGATCGCTTTCGAACAACATTTGGAGAAAGGAGATGGGGGATTTAGATAGGCGAGAGATGTCTCCTTTCTCCGCCCCTCGCCTAAAGCTTAATGCACATGAAGTATCGTCTCCTCCCGTAAACAGTTGCTAGATTTTTAAACTGTCGCTTAACTTTTTTATTTCGTTGCAAGGCAAATCTAAAAATTAACAGCGGAAGCAACAGGAGGAGGGAATGGTAGGCTGCCCGATTGTCAAAATTATTCCCTTCGATCCGGCAACCGCAGCCGCCTCCCCCGACAAAAGCGTCTTCCGTACGTGACAGAGAGCCTTCGGAGCCGTTCGGCAGGGGATCACACTCGTCTCCGATTCCATCCGTATCGCTGTCTATCTGGTCCGTATTGAAGGCGTTGACACAGTTGTCTCTTGCATCATCAATAGAGTCGCCGTCAAAATCGCCATCACACGCGTCACCAAGCCCGTCCCCATCGGTATCGATCTGCGTCTCATTGGCGACGAGGAGGCAGTTATCGTTGGCTGTGCAGACACCGCTGATTGCATTACCGCAGTCACAGAACCCGTCTCCATCCAGATCGGGGTCCAATGGCCCGGCACCGTTTTGGTAATACGGTTCGTCAATCTCGAGGTTATCGTCACAACCATCGGCATCCGTATCCTGTGCTAATGGATCTGTCCCAAAAATATTCCGTTCAATCTCGTCCGGGATGGTGTCTCCGTCGGAATCGATTGTGCTCTCGCTAAATTCGAGGTCGCAGCTGTCTCCGATGCCGTCACGATCCGAGTCTTTTTGCCAATCGACCTCTGTTAATCCCTCGGTGTTGGGACCGTTGGAGACAACGGTGCAATTATCCGCCTCGTTAAAATAATCGCTGCAATTCCCGCAATCACTCCTCCCCAAGCACCCTTCATCCGGATAGTTGGGGTCGAGGGTATTTCCGCTCGTTACATCCTGGAGCAGATCGCAGATCCCGTCGTTATCCAAGTCGGGATCGTAAACAGGCACGGCAACTGTATGGACCACCTCAACGGTGCCACTGCCTTCTCCCTCAATAACAATCGGGTCAACCACGCAATTAGTATGTGTCACTTCCGCGTCAGGATAAATCTCATCATTGCGTGGGCATTCCACATCCCCGCCGCGGCAAAGGCGGTAAACTGTTTTACCCTTCGTTTTAAACGGCTGACAGAGACCTATCTTTCCCCCCTTGCCACCTAAGCATTGCTCTTCAGTCCCCTGACAGCAGACATCGCCCTCGCCGTCACAATACTGATCACCATCGGTGTCGTATTTGACAGGGCTTGAACCTTGGCGGATCTCATCATTGTCGGCAACTCCATCACCATCGATATCGCTGTCACAGCCATTACCACGACCATCCTTGTCCAAGTCCTGAATATCCCGATTCTCGGTGCGGCATGCCTCAAAGAGACCGTTGTCATCCGAAGAGAGGCATTTTCCACTCTTCTCTCTTTCAGTGGTGCAAAACTTTTTGAAGTTTAGTGTTGAGCAGACGGAGGTCTGCATGTCGGGTGTTATTCCTTCGACACACTTGTCCTCAGTATCAAGAATGCCGTCGCGGTCCCGATCCTTTTCCACAATCAAGGTCCCCTTGAACTCACATTCCGTTGCCTCTTGCTCCTCACAATCAGGGTGGGTCGCTGGGTCATCATAGATATTTACACCATTTTGGCAGATACCCTGTTCTTTATTGGCGACCTCAATCGTAAGGTGCTGGACGATCGGATGTGATTCCAACCCTTCCGGAATCTCAATGGCACACTTATAGTTTTCCCCCGCCCTCTCACGAGTTAAGGCGACCGCATCGATAACAATTCCCAGTGAACTTCCGTCGGAGGGATGTTTACCGCTCACCCAGACCGCCCTTTCAGTAATATCTCCATCGGGCATGTCGGTGCAGGTTCCAGCCCCGATTGTGAGAGGCTCATCCAGCGGAATGACAGCCCCTTCCATTTGAGAAACAAATGAGATGAGGCATTGACACTTTTCAACCTCTTCGGAGGTGGCTGAACTGACCGCGTAGTTTAAGGTTCCACGTCGTGTTGCACTATCATCCTCAAGCCAGACGGTGCAGGCGTTTTGTCCCGTACACTGCTCATCGTAGCTGTGGCAGTCGCCATTAACGAGATGGGCCGAAGCCAATCGGTAGCTACCCGCTGTCATCAGCATCGCCATCGCTATGGTTAAAGAAATTTTTTTAATGGAGGGTCTCACTCTAAGACGATTATCGATTGACGGCTGCAAAAGTTTCGTGATCAGAGATCCCGGTCCGAGGAGAGCCATTTAACCCATTAATTTTAAATGAATTTTTTGACATTTTTTTTGCTGTTTTCTTTGGTTTAAGCTCGTTGCAACCGGTGAATAGCCTTGTTAGTAGCGTTCTTATAAGATGATGCTCTCACGTGACATCAGGGAACAATTCCTGCAGTATTTTGAAAAAGAGGCGCACAGGCGGGTCAAGAGCGGATCGTTGATTCCGGCCAAAGACCCAACCCTTTATTTCACGAATGCCGGGATGGTTCAGTTCAAGGACTACTTTACCGGTCTGGTCAAACCCTCTTTTTCCAGGGCGACCACCTCACAGAAGTGTCTTCGAGTCTCCGGAAAACATAATGATCTGGAGAATGTTGGCCGGACCGCCCGTCACCACACCTTTTTTGAGATGCTGGGGAATTTTTCCTTTGGAGACTACTTCAAGAAAGAGGCGATCCGCCTTGCCTGGAACTTTCTGACGATTGAGATGAAGATTCCAAAAGAGAAACTCTGGATCACCGTTTATGAAAAAGATGATGAGGCGGAGTTGCTTTGGCAGTCCGAGGTGGGGGTGCCGAAGGGCAGGATCATTCGTCTGGGAGAAAAGGACAATTTTTGGTCGATGGGTGAGACCGGTCCTTGCGGGCCTTGCTCCGAGATCCATTATGACCATGGTGAAAAGTACGGGTGTAAAAAACCGACCTGTGCCTTGGGGTGCGATTGTGACCGGTTCATGGAGATATGGAATCTGGTTTTCATGCAGTATGAGCGGAGTGCCGACGGCTCTATGAAGCCTCTTCCCAAGCCATCGATTGATACCGGCATGGGTCTCGAACGGCTCTCTGCCGTTGTTCAGGGAGGGCATTCCAATTATGAGAGTGACCTTTTTGTCCCGTTGATTCATGAAATCGAGCGGTTGACCGATCGACAGTACGGCGGTGAGGAGGAGGTGAGTGTTTCGATCCGCGTTCTGGCGGATCATATTCGGGCAACGGCCTTTCTCATTGCGGATGGAGTTCATCCTTCGAATGAGGGGAGAGGGTACGTTCTCCGACGAATCATGCGTCGTGCGATCCGTCATGGAAAACTTCTTGGTCAATCGAAGCCGTTCTTTTTTGAGCTTGTTGATTGTCTGGTTCGAGAGATGGGCGAGGCGTATCCCGAGCTGAAGAAAGAAAAGGAGGGGATCACAAGGGTGATTCGTGCCGAAGAGGAAAAATTTTTGGAGACGTTGGGGACGGGGATGCAGATTATTGAAGAGGAGCTCGCCAAGATCAAAAATAGTCGTGAACATGTCCTGGCGGGGGATGTTGTCTTCAAGCTTTATGATACTTACGGATTTCCGATCGACTTAACGGAGTTAATTGCCCAGGAGCACAAACTGGATATTGATATGGCCGGCTTTGAGCGCTTGATGGAGGAGCAAAAAGGACGTGGCAGAAAGGCCTGGAAGGGATCGATAAGGGTTTCGCCAGCCTTGGACGTCGTTCTGGAAGGGGGCTCTGATTTTACCGGTTACGATCGACTTGAAGATCAAAGTATTGTGGCGGCCTTGTTGAACCCCGATGGAGGGCGCCTTGATAAAATAGGGGTAGGAGAGAAAGGGATCGTTGTTGTCAAAAGAACCCCGTTTTATCCGGAGGGGGGTGGTCAGGTTGGTGATCGCGGTGTCCTGGCATCAAGACAGATGAGGGCGCTGGTCTTGGGTGCTAACAAACTACCCAATGGTACTATCCTTCACCCTATCCAGATGGAAGAGGGGAATCTTCAGGCAGGGGATGAGATTGAGCTCAAGGTCGATCGCCCGTTTCGTCAGGGGACGATGACTCACCATTCGGCCACCCATCTTTTGCATGCGGCCCTCCGGGAAATTTTAGGGACGCATGTTCGGCAAGCGGGCTCCCTTGTCGAAAATAATCGCCTTCGCTTCGACTTTACCCATTTCGAGGCGGTGTCGAGACCGATACTTCGCCAGATTGAGGATCGGGTGAATCAAAAGATTCTTGAGAGACTTCGAGTGACCCACCAGATTCTCTCTTATGATGAGGCGATGAGGGTCGGGGCACTTGCCTTTTTTGAGGAGAAATATGGGGACAAGGTTCGTGTTGTCAAAATGGGAGATTTTTCGATTGAGCTTTGTGGTGGAACGCATGTATCCAATGTGGATGAAATTAAACTGCTCAAGTTGGTTCAGGAATCCTCTGTGGCCGCCGGTATTCGACGGGTGGAGGCGGTAGTGGGGGATTCAGCATTGAGGAAATTGCAGGAGATGGAGGATCAGATCTCCAAGATCGCTGGCTCCTTGAGGGTTCCCGCAACCCAGGTGGCGGAGCGCGTCGAAAAATTATTGGAACAGATAAAAACGCTCGAAAAGGAACTGGAGCATCAGAAGAAACGGGCGGCGACCGGTTCGGGAGGGGTTGAGGAAAGGGTTGAAGAGGTGAAGGGTGTCAGGCTCCATTTTTTAAAATTGGAACTGGATGATGCGAAGGCGTTGCGGGATTTGTCGGATCAGAAGATCCAGAAGTTCGGGAGTGGAATCCTGTTTTTGGCAGGGGTTGGGGGAGAGAAGATGTCACTCATCCTTCGTGTCTCAAAAGATCTCACAGGTCGTTACGATGCGGGAAAGCTGCTCAAGGAGATTGCCTCTTCTATTGGTGGTTCTGGGGGCGGTCGTGCCGATATGGCCCAAGGGGGTGGGCCTTCCCATCAATGGGAGATTGCCAAAAGACAATTGACGGAACGGATCTGACTATTTTTGGGTTGTGCAGAGTCGTAGATAAAGCCTTGCGGTCTCGTTTTCCTTGTCTCTCTTCAGGACCTCTTCCCATTCCTTGGAGGCCGGCTTCACTTTACCCGTGACATAATAACTCAAACCAAGTTGTATCCGCGCCGGCAGATAATCAGGAAACTTGCGAGTTATTTCAGAGAGCTCTTTAATTGCTTGTTCCTTCTGGTTGTTTTCGCGGTAGCAGATCCCCAGTTTGGTTTTAATGTCCTTGTAGTCAGGGCAGAGGGCCAACGCCTTCTTATATTCTTCAATTGCCTCTTTCAAATGTCCGATACCGGCGTAGGTGTCTGCAATACCCGAATGCATGTTGGCAATCTTTCCACGCAAGACGGGGTTCATGCCGTCCGGCTTTTTTTGTTTTTGTTGAATCCTCTTGTAGAGGGCCTTGGCCTCTTTGTATTCCCCAAGGTCATTTCGGAGGACCGTCAGATTCAGAATCGCCTCGGTATAGTTCGGGTTGATGCTGAGGGCTTGCTGAAAGCAGGCGATGGAATCGTTGAATTTCCCCTGGGCATGGTAGAGGACCCCCAACATATTGAGGACATCGGCGTATCGGGCACCCCCCTTGAGTGTTTTGAGGAACAGTTGCTCCGCGCGCTCGTAATTTCGGCTTTCAAAATGTCTTTTGCCTTCTTCAACTAATTCTCGTGTAGAGGCCATCCGTTAAGCTCCCGCCTTTCGTGCCAATCTTCTTCGGTAAGAACTATTCGGGAAATGTTGATCAAAGATGGTTAAAATGTCCAGACATTTGTCTTTTTGCCCCAAGTGGAGATAGGAGCGTCCCAGATAGTAAAGAGCCTTCTCATCGAAGCCCAGATCGTTATGTTTGGTAATGATCTCCTCAAAGCGGGGGATCGCCGCCAGATATTCACCGGTTCGGTAGTAAAATCGTCCGACATAGAAAGAGCGGGCTGCCAGCCGGCGGCGTGCCTCGGTCCATTTTTCCTTGGCAACCTCGCGATACTCACTGTTCGTATCACTCATTGTTAGCGTAAAGAAGTGGATTGCATCGTCCAGATACTGCTGGTCCCGGTCGACCGCTTTAGGGCTTTCCTTCAGATAGCTTTGCCCCGTTCGGTAGTAGACGTAATCAATTCGTGGGGAGACGGGATGAAGGCGGGCAAATGCCCTGTAAGACTCAACGGCGACGAGGTAATCCTTTTGACGGAAGTAATTGTCGGCGATCTCGATCTCTGCCTCGATGGCCTCCGGTGATCCGGGGTACCGGCTTTTTAAGAGCTCCAGACACTCGTTCGCTTTTTCAAAAACCTTATCCTCGGTGTATCGATGGCATTCCGTATACGCCTCCTCTGCACTTTTGGCCTTCGAGAGGAGGGGCGGCTTGGTGCAGGCGAGGGTCAAAAGGAAAATGAGGCAAGAGATTTTTTTCATTCGTGTGACGGCTTCCATCTTTTTTGGTTCAATCGTCAAGGCTTAGTACTTCGACTCGTAATGACTATGACGTATATACAAAGCCAAAAAAATCAACAAAATTACTCGCTCAGCACTAGTCTTGAGTAAATAAATTCGTCACCGAATTTATCCGCCTCCGCCAGAAAGCCCTGCCGTCTTGCGGCGATGAATGGTCCGGAGATCCGAAGCATTGGCAGAGGAGGGTCGGTGGCTACGGGGATTCCGCCAAGAAACCCCGCGGTCTTGATCGAAGGACTAAGGGCTTGGATCGTTTACAAGTTTCTTGGCTAGTTCCAGATCATTCGTCGGTTCGCGACAGGTCTGATTTTCACAGATGTAGACCGTCGTGAGTCCTCCTTTAAGGGCTTTTCCTTGCAGGAGGGGGATCGCTTTTGAATCTTGCCGGCCGGTCGGTTCTCCGACAACAAGGACCTTGTTCGGGAGGAATGTCTGCTGAAAGAACTTTGTAGCCTCATCCCGTCTTGGGTCGGCTCCCTTCCCAACCACCACAATCTCTTTGGATTGATCGAGCTCAAAATCGAGGGCGATCAGCGCCTGGGCATGCCCCATCGGGTAGCGGGTGATCTCAGCCGAGATTGATTCGAACAGTTGACGGGCTTTTTCAAGGTAGCCCGGCTCTGCCGTTAGGGCGTGGAGCCTGAGGAGATTTAAGGCGGCAACCGAATTGCCTGACGGGATGGCACCATCATGGACCTCTTTTTTCCGAATGACCAATTCCTTCTCCTCAGGGCCTGTAAAAAAGTAGCCCCCCCCTTGAGCATCCCAAAAAAGTTCATCCTCTCTTTTTTGCAGGATTTTGGCCCATTCAAACCACTGGGGATCAAAATCCGACTCGTAGAGGACGAGAAGGCCATGAATCAGAAAGGCGTAGTCGTCGAGTGTTGCTGTAAAGCGGCTGTCACCATCCCGATAGCGACGTAGAAGTAGGGGCGCTGCTTGCTGCGCCCCCTCGTGCCATAATTTCCCCCGAATAAAATTGGCCGCCCTCCGTGCTGCCTCCAAGTATCTCTTCTCCCCCAATACCTGGTGACCTTTTGCCATCGCGGCGATCATCAGTCCGTTCCAGGCGGTGAGCACCTTGTCATCCTTATAAGGAGGAGGACGGCTCAGGCGTGCCGTCCGTAGTTTTTGGTGGGCTGATGTGAGGAGTTTCGAATCTTCCTCCCCCCATTTTTTGTTGGATCCCGTATGCAAGATGTTGGTCTGGTGCTCGAAATTTCCGGAAGGAGTCACTCGATAAAGGTCTCTGATCGCCTCGAACTCCTCTTTTGTGAGCAGGGACTTGAGATCTGCCTCTCTCCAGACATAATACTCCCCCTCACGCCCAACCTCGCCCGCATCTTCGGCGGAATAGAATCCCCCCTCGGGAGAGGTCATGACGGAGAGGACGTAGTCGAGTGTCTGTTGGGCGACGGAGGCATAGGCCGGTTTGCCTGTCACCTGAAACGCCTCGAGGTAACTCCAGGCAAGCAGGGCGTTGTCATAGAGCATCTTTTCAAAGTGGGGGACGAGCCATTGTTCATCCGTCGAGTAGCGATGGAACCCCCCGCCCAAATGGTCGTAAATCCCCCCTCGCGCCATCGCATCCAGGGTTGTGGTGACGATCTCGAGCGCCCTCTTTTCTCCGGATCGTCTGTAGATTCGAAGCAGGAGCGAGAGTCCGATTGTAGGTGGAAATTTTGGGGCCTGCCCAAAGCCGCCATAGGTATCGTCGAAACTCGAGTTCATCTGTTCATAGGCTGATCGCAAGACCGCCTCCGAAACCTGTTGTTTTTCAGGGGCGGCGTTTCTTTGTCTCAAAAATTCGAAGACCTCCTCCCCGGCTGCAACGATTCGTTGTGGCTCCTGTTTCCAGGTCGTTTGCAGGCGGTTCAACAACTCCAAAAATTGGGCCTTCCAGAAGAAGGTACCGCCAAAGACCGGTTTCAAATCGGGGGTCAGAAAAACGGTCATCGGCCAGCCCCCCCGTCCGGTCATCCCGACCACGGCATCCATGTAGATCTTGTCGACATCGGGATGCTCCTCCCGGTCCACCTTAATACTGATGAAATCACGGTTGAGGAGGTCAGCAACATCTTGGTGCTCAAACGAGTCCTTCTCCATCATGTGGCACCAGTAACAGGTGGAGTAACCGATTGAGAGGAAGATCAGCTTCTTCTCATTCCGCGCCGCCTGAAATGCCTCCTCTCCCCAAGGGAACCAATGGACGGGGTTCTCCTTATGCTGCAGCAGGTAGGGGCTTTTCGTCTCCCCCAGACGGTTCTGTTTTTTAAGCGGCATCTCAGGGACCGATCCTTTTAATGGAATCAGGATTACTATGGCGATGAGGTATTTCCAAGTCATTTTAGGCGTACACCCCAAGAGTACATTTTATGGTCTCTTAGCCTGATTTGAGGAATTTTTTCAACCTGGAGATCGATAACAAGAGTGTCAAAAGGAGGTTTCACATGGAAATTGATGTGACAGGGGGTCAGTGGAAGGAGTTCTTTTTAGGTCTCCAGCGGGTTATTGATCTCCCTCCCGACGAGGTCTATCGATATGGAGGGAGTAACTGTGGATTGGATCGTAGCTTAGAGTTACAAGTATATCGAGGGACTGATCTCAAAGCGATTACACGTGGAGTGGATCGTTTTGGAGAGTTGGCAGAAAAGACAACTGGCCCGAACAAGTCTGTGGCCTCAGCGTATGCCATAAGGCTCAAGGAGTTGTATAGGGACTGGTTATTTGCCCACCGGGCGGTAGTGGGGCAGATCGATGGAGATAGGTATCTCGTCCCTATTGCAGATCAGGTCTTCAATACCCATCGAGACGCCCTCTGGGCGTTCCGGAATTATGTTGATGGGGCCCGGGTTGCAATAAGGCGCTCTGAGATCGGTGCCATTGCTAAGGGCGTTGAATTGGGGGAGGATCTCCACATCCAACGGATGGTTCAGGGGCTCAAGCAGTTTATGAATAATCCACATGGTATCGGTGCGTCTGTTGGTGATCGCGTTGCCTCTGCCATTTCTGTCGGTGCGTTCGGTTTTGCCATTGGCGTGATAGTAACGATAGCGGCGGTTGCTGAGGGGAGAAACCAGCCTTAGTCTCTTCTTCTCATATCTATGAATCGAAGGGAAAATACGGTATCTCTTCTTGACTTCCCCTACAAAAAACGGGACTTTTCGCGGCGACTATGTCGCTTGAAGAGGAATATCAGAACCGGCTCGGTCGTTTGAAGGGACTTCAGTCGTCCGGGATTTCCCCCTATCCGAATCAGTTTCCTGTCAAGAACAGCGCCCGTGAGATCCATGAGCGGTTTGATTCTAAAAGTGCCCAGGAGCTGGAGTCGGTCCAGGAGGAATTTGATCTGGCCGGCCGGATCTTGGCCGTTCGAGCCTTCGGGAAGGCGGCGTTTCTTCAGATCAAGGATCGGACCGGCAGGCTTCAGATCTTTGTTGAACAGAAATCACTCTCGCCCCAGATGTTCGAGCTCTATCAAAAACTCGATCTGGGCGATTTTGTTTATGTGAGGGGGAGACTGTTTCGGACCAAGACGAATGAACTCACGTTGCGTGCGAAGGAGGTTCGACTTGCCTCCAAGGCGCTCCGGCCTCTCCCTGAAAAATGGCACGGGCTTCAGGATGTCGAGGTTCGCTATCGTCAACGCTATCTCGATCTGATTGCCAATCCCGAGGTCCTCGAGGTTTTTCTTAAACGGGCCCGGATCATCCAGCTCCTCCGGCGTTTTTTTGAGGAGCGCGAGTTTGTCGAGGTCGAGACTCCGATGATGCAGACGCTGGCGGGTGGGGCGGCGGCAAAACCTTTTGTCACGCATCACAACGCCTTGGGTCTTGATCTTTATCTTCGGATTGCGCCGGAGCTTTATTTGAAACGGCTGGTGGTGGGAGGGATCGAACGCGTCTTTGAGATCAATCGCAATTTTCGTAATGAGGGGATCTCTACGCAGCATAACCCGGAATTTACAATGCTCGAGTTCTACCAGTCGTACGCCACCTATGAAAATCTCATGACATTGACGGAAGAGCTGTTTGGCTCTCTGGCCCGTGCGGTCTACGGTCAGGAGGAGACGGAGTATGGGGGGAAGAAGATCTCCTGGAAACCCCCCTACTCCAGAATAACCTATGAGGAGATGAAAAGGGTGGGAGAAGAGAGCCTCATTCAACCGACCTTTGTGACGGAATTTCCGCTTGAAGAGTCTCCGCTCGCTCGCAAGAGCGACAAGAATCCGAACCTTGTCGATCGCTTTGAACTCTACATTGCCGGGATGGAGATTGCGAATGCCTTCTCTGAGTTGAATGACCCACTGGACCAGGCGGAGCGATTTCGTATGCAGGTGGAGGCACGCCGGAAGGGGGATGAGGAGGCGATGCCATATGATGAGGATTATGTGACCGCCCTTGAGCATGGGATGCCGCCGACCGCCGGTGAAGGGATCGGCATCGATCGTCTTGTGATGTTGCTCACCAATCAGCCGTCGATTCGGGACGTGATCCTGTTTCCTCTCTTAAAGCCGAAGGAAAGATAGTTCGTTACATGAAAAACAATTTAGCCATTTTTGAAAACTTTAAGATTCGTCGCTTATACGATGAGAAGGCCGAAGTTTGGTATTTTTCTGTCGTCGATATTATTCAGGTGCTCATCCAACAACCTGACTACCAGACAGCCAGAAAATACTGGAATAAACTCAAAGAGCGGCTCAAGAAAGAAGGAAGTCAGTCGGTGACAAATTGTCACCGACTGAAATTGGAGGCCGCTGACGGGAAGAAATATCTAACAGATGTGGCAAATCCTCAAACATTACTAAGACTTATTCAATCCGTTCCCAGCCCAAAAGCCGAATCGATCAAGCTCTGGCTTGCCAAGGTGGGGTATGAACGCCTGCAAGAAATGGCCGACCCTGCCCGTTCGCTTGATCGTGCCCGCGAGACATGGCGTAAACATGGGCGTAGTGAAAAGTGGATCCAACAAAGAATGATGGGTCAGGAGACGCGCAATAAACTCACCGATTATTGGAAAGATCACGGCATTCAAGAAGGCAATGAATTCGCCATCCTCACCAATATCATTCATCAGGAATGGAGCGGGGTTTCTATCAAAGAGCACAAAGATATCAAAGGACTCAAAACACAAAATCTTCGCGATCATATGAGTGAAGCCGAACTGATCTTTACTGCCTTGGCTAAACTATCCACCCGACAAATCGCCGAAACGGATGATTCAACCGGCATGGATGAAAACAAAGTAGCTGGCGTCAAAGGCGGGCGCATTGCCAAAAAAGCGCGCTTGGAGCTTGAGGCAAAGACGGGTCGCAAAGTGGTGACATCAGGGAACTATCTGCTACCCGCAAAAGCGGCGCGGCATGGATGAACTTCAAATCCTTCATCGCCCGCCGCTACCTCTCCACAAAAAATAAACCGCTTTTTATCATGCTGCTCACCTGGATCAGTATTGTCGGCATGTCCGTCTCCGTCTTCGCGCTCATTTTTGTACTTGCGATCATGGCCGGTTTTGAAAAGGACTTTCATAAACGGATTATCGGGATGAAATCTCCCCTCACGGTGATGGGGGGTTCGGGTGAGGATTGGGACGGGCTCGTCTCTGAAATGAGGAGGCGTGAACCGCGTGTTACCGCGGCGATCCCTTTTGTTGAGGGGGAGGCGATCCTTCAGACGGGAGAAGGGACGGCGGCGGGTGTTCGTGTACGGGCGATTAAGGGGGTTCTCGATCTGAAACGTCTGCAGGAATTGAGTTCTACGGACCCTCTTCAGGAGGGGGAGGTCTGGATCGGTCGGGAGTTATCCTACTCGCTCGCGATTGACCCCGATTTTGAGGATGAGGTCCGGCTCCTCTTTCCGTTGGGCGATATCGGTCCCACCGGAGAGATTCTCCCAAGAACAAGGTCGGTTCTTGTGACCGGTCTTTTTCGTTCCGGTTTCTACGAATACGACAGTAAATATCTCCTCGCGACTTATGAAGAGGCCACCCGCCTTTTTGGGGAATATGGTCGCTACGGCCTGGAGGTCTGGCTTGATAATATTCGTGACAGTGAGCAGGTTCGCCAGTCTCTCTTGTCCTGGGTTGATCCCGGTAAGTTTACACTCTTAAGCTGGGAGGAGCAGAATCCGAAGCTCTTTGCTGCCTTGAAACTTGAGAAGATCGGCATGACCCTTCTGCTATCCGTTCTCCTCGTGATTGCCGCCTGCACGATTTTCGGACTTATTTCACTAACGATCATTGAGAAGATGCGCGATGTGGCGATTCTTCATGCCTTGGGGTTGAATCGGCGCCGTCTCCAGGCGATTTTTCTGACCAAGGCGATACTGATCGGCCTCCTGGGGAGTTTTTTGGGCGGAGGGTTGGCAATCGCCACAATCACACTGCTCCACAAATACCCCCTCCGTCTTCCAACGACCTATTATGTGGAATATCTTCCCCTTCAGATGAATCTTCCGGTGGTGGTCCTTATTCTTTTGGCGGCCCCCTTGGTGGCGCTGCTCACCTCTTTTTATCCTTCACAACAGATACGCCGCTATTCGCTCGAGGAGTTGCTTCGTTATGAATAGTTTTTTTCTCACCCGGCTTCTGGCGAGGCGTCTTCTCCAGTCAAAAAAGTCTGATGTGTTATTTTCGATGACAAGTTGGGTTGCGGTATTGAGTATGGCACTCGGTGTTGCGGCCCTTTTTATCTCTCTCTCGGTCACGACCGGATTTCAAAAGGTTTATAAGGAGGCGATGTTGCGGTTCAATTCCCATCTCGTTCTGACAAAGGCGGGCGAGATCGAGAACCCTGAAAATCTGGAAGAAAAGTTTCCTGCCACGTTTCGGAACGAGATTGTCGGGATCAACCCTTTTCTCTACCGGGAAGGGATGGTCGTCTCAGGAGACTCGCTCCGGGGTGTCGTGATCAAGGGAGTGCCGCTCGAAAACTTTCAAAAACTTTCACACATGGAGATGATCATTCGTGAGCCTTCCCTGATTGTCGGGAGCGGATGGCTTCCTTTTGTTAAAAATGACGAGGTTCGCATCCTGTTCCCTCACGATAACCGCGAAGAGACCGTCAAGAAATTCCGGATCGGGGGCTCTTTTGAATCCGGCTTGTATGAATACGATTCTTCATTTGCCTTTTTGCCCCTTGAGGAGGCGCAGAATGATTTTGGTGTCGGCCGACGGGTCTCGGGCATCGAGATCTGGCTGAAGCAGGCTGATCGAGCCGATTACTGGAAGAAGGAGTTGCAGCCGGTTTTTGATTTTCCCTATGTCCTGATGAGCTGGCGTGACATCAATGAAAATCTCTTTCGTGCCCTTGATTTTGAGAAAAGGGTCTTCTTTATCCTCATGCTTGTCTTGACCATGGTCGCCTCGTTGAACCTGCTGGCCTCTCTTATCATGTTTTTGTTGCAAAGCCGGCGGCAGATCGCCTTGCTGCGATGCCTCGGTTTCAGCTGGTCCCGGATCAAAAAAATCTTTCTTTTAGATGCCCTTCTGATAGGTTCCGCCGGTTTGAGTTTGGGGCTTCTTTTGTCGGTGACTTCGTTGTGGTTGATACAAAAATGGTCGCTGATCCCTTTGGCCAAGGAGATTTATTTTGTGGAGACAGTCCCGGTTCAGTTTTCTTTCATCAACTTTTTACTCGTGGCGGGGTCTGCCATCGGCATTGTTCTTTTGGGATCTCTGCTGACCTTGGGAGGGCTCCGTCGTTTGCCGATTCTGTCAGCCCTTGTTGAAAAATAACGAATCACTATGTCACTACTGATCGAAGCAAAAGGGATTCATAAGGTTTATCGGGGACAAGCACTTGAAACCGCGGTCTTGAAAGGGGTTGACCTGCAGATCGCCCGCGGTTCTCTCACACTCATTACGGGGGCCTCAGGGTCGGGCAAGAGTACCCTCCTTCATATTTTAGGTTCTCTGGACCGACCAACCGCCGGGAAGATTTATTTAAACGAAAGGGATCTTTATGAAGAGGGGGATGAGGCTCTAGCGCAACTGCGCAATCAGGAGATCGGCTTTGTCTTTCAGGCCTACCACCTCTTGCCCGATATGACGGCCCTGGAGAACGTCATGATCCCGTTGCTCATTCGAGGCCGATCCTCTCAAGAGAGCCGTCTGCAATCGGAAAAAGTTCTGGATCGGGTCGGGCTGGCCCATCGTTTTAATCATCGTCCCTCCCAGCTTTCAGGTGGAGAACAGCAGAGGGTTGCGATTGCGCGCGCTGTTGTCGGTTCACCGTCACTTCTTTTTGCCGATGAGCCGACCGGGAACCTCGATCGGCGAAGTGGCGAACAGGTGCTGGAGCTTCTCCTGGAGTTGCAAGCAAAAGAGGGGATGGCTCTCGTGATGGTGACCCATAATGAGGAGATTTCTCAGAAATTTTCGATCCGTTACCTGCTCAAGGATGGTCTGTTGGGGAAGA
The DNA here is from genome assembly GCA_016180855.1 of Deltaproteobacteria bacterium. NCBI lineage: Bacteria > Pseudomonadati > Myxococcota > Myxococcia > Deltaproteobacteria bacterium. The sequence continues at coordinate 215,940 of JACPAL010000002.1, forward strand.
GTAAAGGATAAAAGAGGATGAAAGGTCTTCGAAACAGTTTTATTCTCTTGTTGATCGGGGCTTCCTTCCCCCTTCAGGCGGAACCGATGATCACCTCCATCAAGGTGGAGGGGAATCAGGCGGTTGAAACGCGATCAGTCCTCTCCACCATTGAATCTCGTGTTGGCTCCTCCTTTTCCCGTGCGAAGGTGCGGCAGGATATCGAGGCGCTTTTCCAGATGGGGAGCTTTGAGGATATCCGGGTTGAAAAAAAAGACGGCTCCAACGGCGTGCAATTGATCTTCAAGGTTGTGGAGAAGACCAAGATCACAAAAATTATTTTTGAGGGGAATAAAAAGATCCGGGAAGAGAAGCTTCGCGAACTGGTTGATTTAAAGGCCTACAGCTCTTTTGATGCGGCACAGCTCAACACGGCAGTCCGGAAGATCCGCGAGCATTATCAGGAAGAGGGATATCACCTTGCCGAGATCCTCACGGAATACCGTAAGGATCCGGAGAGCGAGGGTCGACAGCTTGTCTTCAAGATTCGTGAGAATGCCTCGATTCGTGTCAAGCGGGTTCATTTTATCGGCAACAAGGCGTTTTCGGACGTTAAGCTCCGGAAACTTTTAAAGAGTCAGGAGAAGGGGCGCTGGTCCTGGCTCACCTCGAGCGGTAAGTATAAGGAGGAGTTGATCCACCGGGACATCGCCTTCCTGACCTATCACTATCAGAACCATGGGTATCTGAAGGTTCGTGTGACGGCCCCTCAGGTCGCCATTTCACAGGACCGGAAGTGGCTCACCCTGACCTTTCACATTGAGGAGGGGCATCCCTACAAGATCGCCTCGGTCGATATCCAGGGGGAGATCCTCACAACGCGCGAGGAGATGATGAGTGGGCTTAAGACAAAACCGGGCCAGCTCTATTCACGCGAAAAACTGGAGGAGGATCTGCAGAGGTTTTCCCTCCTTTATGGAGACCAGGGGTATGCCTATGCCGCGATCAATCCGGCAATCGTGCCGAATGATGAGGCACGAACCGCTGACATCACGTTTGTGATCGACAAAGGAAAACAGGTCTTCATTGAAAAGATCAATATCTCCGGCAATTCGCTGACGCGCGATAAGGTGATCCGTCGCGAATTGCAGATCAAGGAGAACACCCTTTATAGTGAAAGCGGGATGCGGGAATCCCAGCGGCGTGTGGAGGCGCTTGGATTCTTTGAAGAGGTTAACTTTGCGACGCCTCGCGGTTCAACGGACGAATTAATTGTCGTTAATGTCACCGTGAAAGAGAAGCCAACCGGCACCTTCACGATTGGTGCCGGATTCTCCTCGGCAGAAAATTTCATTTTTAACGCCTCCATCGCCAAAAATAACTTTTTCGGTTTTGGTATCAGCGGCCAACTGGCGTCCGAACTCTCCTCCCGAAGACAACTCTTCCTGCTTTCCGTGGAGGATCCTTACTTTCTCGATTCTCCCTGGATCCTTGGAATTTCCGGATTCCGGACCGTGAACGTTTTTGAAGACTTTGATCGTGAGTCATTCGGTGGATCGCTGACATTCGGACGGCGTGTCTTTGACTACTCGACCTTCCGTTTCATTTATCAGCTTGAGGATGTTGATATTGGAGACCTCCGGACGACTGTTCCGGCCCGGTTTACCTCGAATCTCTCCGGACTCACCTCGAGCGCCACATTGTCCCTCCAACGCGATACGCGGAACAACCGGATCTTCCCTTCCAAGGGGATGTTTCAGTCGCTCTCCAGCGAGTTTGCAGGACTGGGCGGGGATACGCGTTTTGTCCGGGTGGTAGAAAACTTTCGATACTATATCCCCATCGGCAAATACATTGTCGGAAAGACAAATTTCTCGATCGGTAATATGGCGACCTTGGAGTCCTCGGCCACGATTCCTCTCTTTGAGCGGTTCTTTATGGGGGGGATCAACTCACTGCGTGGCTACACGTTGCGATCGATCGGTCCTTCTGAGCCGGTCACGAATACGACGACCGGGGCCCAGACCGACTTCATTTTCGGCGGGAACAAGATGCTCCAGATGAATCTGGAGCTCGAACTGCCGCTTTATCCGCAGGCCGGTTTCAAGGCGGTTACCTTTTTTGATACCGGCCAGACGTTTGCGGAGGAGGAACAGTTTGGGATTAACAACCTCCGCTCCGATTACGGTTTTGGATTCCGCTGGAACTCGCCGCTCGGTCCCCTCCGTTTTGAGTGGGGGATCCCGATCAACCGTCAGCCGAATGAAGGTTCGGTCGTCTTCAATTTTGCTATCGGGTCGTTCTTCTAGGGGGCTCATGTCGCCCCCTCCACCCCGCCTTGGAAACGGCGGGGATGGAGCCTCCCCCTCAACGCCCCTTGAGGGCTGGGACTGAGTTTCATTTAGGGGCTCACGTCGCCCCCTCCACATTTAATCTCATATTTAATCACAACTCTTCGGCGGTTTTGGCGAACTCTGAGCTGTCATGAGAATCCCCCTTTTAAGGCTCTTGAGACCGTTACTCGCCTCTCCGGAATCGGCCCCAGAGGTCGCTGGGGTTGTGGCGCAATCGGCCTCCCGGGTCGTTGATCTCCTCGAACGAGGGGCGTTGCACCTTCTGGAACGTTCGGAGATTTTCAGGCTTAATTTCCCTCTTCCCCATCCTGTCCAGCTTGCGGAGGGGATTGCGGTGCGCGCCCTCCGTCTGAACGGCATTGCGATGTGGCGAACCGCCGAAAGATCTCCAGAGCAGACCGCGCTTCTTATGTCTGTTTTAAAGAAAGTCCTCCAAACGGATCATCCTGTCGTTGTTTTCGATCTGGATGACACCCTGTTCAGTACGCTGTTCCGGCATGTCGCTGTCTTGAGGGAATACGGGAGGCTCCATAATGTTCCCCTCATGACTCTGATCGGACCGGAGCATTTGACCTCCTGGGATCTGAACAAGGTGCTCATTAATAATCTTGGCATGGAGCCGGTCTGGGTGAAGACCCATATGCCGGCGATCCGCGCGTTTTGGAACGAGCGTTTTTTCTCCGACAGGTATCTTGCCTATGATGTCCCGTTGGCGGGGGCGGCAAAATATGTCCAGCAACTGCGCGATGCGGGGGCCCATATTGTTTACCTTTCGGGACGTCACGAATGGGAGATGAAGGAGGGGACGCTTAGCGCCTTAAGCCGTCATCACTTTCCGATGCCGGATGGTGACGAGGTGACCCTCGTTCTCAAACCGCAATCTTTTGATTACACAAAACCCGGCATGTCTGATGTTGACAGAATCGAGGCTCAAACGCGGTCCGATATTGATTTTAAAAAATGGGCGGTTGGATTGATCCAGCGCCTGGGAAAGGTTGTCGCCTGCGTTGATAACGAGCCGGGCAACATCAACATGATGCGGGCCGCCTTTTTCCCGGAGGGGGGCGGGTATGCGATTCGTCCGAGAACCGGGGCGGGAAAGAATGTTCCACTCGATCCGGGGGTTTTGCTGATCAACGGTTTTTTGTATTAATTAGCTGAATACTTTGCAACCGGGTAGCTTCCGAAAGTCATTGTCGAGGGTAATCAGTTCGGCATCATAGGTTTGGGCTGTTGCATAAATAATCGCATCGGCCATTCCCAGTTGATGCTCTGATCCAAGCTTGGCTGCATACAAGGCTAAATCTTCATCCAATGGAACAACCTGTTCGTTCTCCATCTGGGTCACAAAAAAAAGGGCCTTTTCATCCCCAATGGTACGGCTCAAACACCGATAGACTTCATAGAGAACAGCGCTGGGGACTAAAATCCCCTCAGGCGCCTTGGAGAAATAAGAGGCAATAAGACCCGCCTTAGGGTTATCAAGAAAGTAGGTAATCCATGCGGAAGAATCGACAAGAATCATACTAAAGGAGTTCATATCCCACTATACATTGGAAAAGAAAAATGAAGCATATTCTCCTTAGTACTGTCAGGTCTTATGAATAGAGATTAATGAACTGACTTGTAAGGGGCGATCCGATTTGTCTCTCAAACCTTCCAGCGTCACCCCGCTCCCTTTGAGCATCCCCCGTAATTTTTTTAAGGGAACGGTCGGAATCAAATGGATAATCCCCCCCCTTTCATAAACAATCAACTTTTGGCCGGGCTTCACCTGCAGCCTTTCTCGAACCACTTTCGGGATTACAACCTGATATTTGGGTGAAACTGAGGTGTACGTCATAATTATAATTTATCCTACCATTGTGTTATCGATCTGTCAAACGTAATACATATTGGTGATCCTCGACTTTTCGGATAGTTCTGACTCGATCTGCGAAATTCTGGTGGCTAAACCTTAATTCCGCACCAAAAAGATAAGGGAATCTCCTCCCAGGTTTGATTTCTCTCGCCCGTAGCCGATTTTCGGCTAAAAATCATTCACTCAATCGTACTCCAAAAGAGTACGTTTTTTTCTGCTAAGAAGCACCTTTTAATACCCGAGATCGATAACAGATTTGAAAGTCAATTGCGGAATTTTGGGAAAGAAAAAGAGGCATCAAGGAGGTGTTTTATGGCTGAGGCCCAATCAATAAAAAACGGTCGTGAAAATTTCTGGTGGGGGCCCGCTGGGGGTGTTGTCGGGGGTCTCGTCGGTAGTCTGGCGATCAGTGTCCTGGAGAACCCCAGTAGGCGCGGTAGATATAGATGGGGATTTGGTCTTGAGGAAATAATTTTGGGGGGAGTTTTTGGTATCACCACGGTTGCGACCAATCTCTTGTTCAGGAAGGTGAGTGACTTTATCAATTCGAACAAAGAGGGTAATGACCTCCCACTTGCCCTGCAAGCGGCGATTGCGATCCCCCTCCAGCTCGTTGTCACTTCGGTATCGCTCCTCCTGTTTGGGATGGCAGTGGCGTATAACAGGCGTCAGCCATTTGGTGCCAATCTGAGAGATTCTTTTCGTTCGATAATGGATGAACGTGCCAATTTCGCCTTGATCAGCGTGGCATGGGGAGCCGGTATGCTGGTTGGCTCCGACCTCGGCCGGTGGGTGGAGAAGAAATAGAGAGTAATTGGTATGTTAAGGACAAGGGAGAGAATGAGGTCGAGCGATTGTTGGGCCCGACTCGTTAAAGCATTTCAACTTTTAGCGGATACGACTGTACCCGCTAAAAAGTTAGAAATACTTATGGTTTATCAACAAAAATGTACTAACCGAAAGCTGATCAACCATAATTAAGATCGATACTGTTTTCGCTCTTCACGTTTCTTTAAACGATTTTTCTGTCTCTGCTCTGCCTCGCGGTATCTTCTTTTCTCTTTATCGGTTTCGGCAAGAATGGGTGGCACCTCGATTGGTTTTCTTTTTTCATCGAGTGCCACGAAGGTGAGGTAGGCCGAGGCGGTATGGCGACGTTCGCCCGTTAGAGGGTTTTCTGATTCGACCTTTACTCCGATTTCCAGTGAGGTTTTGTGTGTGTAATTGACCGAGGCGTGGAGAATGACGATGTCTCCTGCACGGACGGGTGCCAAAAAATGGAGGTCGTCGATCGCGGCCGTTACACAAACCTGTCGTGTATGTCGTTCCGCACAGATGGCGGCTGCAAGATCGATCCAGGCCATCACCTGTCCGCCGAAAATCGTGCCGAGCGAGTTGATATGGGCCGGCTGAACGATGTGGGTTACTTCAATCTGGGATTCTTTGACGGGTTTAGGTTGCATAGGTGTTCCTTGATCTCCTTTTCATGGCCATTCTCACTCGGATCATAGTATTTTTTCCCCCTCAACTTCTCCGGTAAATATTCCTCTTTGACGTAGTGCCCTTCATAATGGTGAGGGTATCTGTATCCCTTTCCATAATCGAGCTCTTTCATCAATTTTGTCGGTGCATTACGAATATGTTTCGGTGTTGGAAGCGCCCCCTCTTTCTCAACATCCTCTTTTGCCTTTTTATACGCCATGTAACTCGCATTACTTTTGGGTGCGGAGGCGAGGTAGGTTGCCGCCTGTGCGAGTGGTATCCATCCCTCGGGCATTCCGACAAAATCGAATGCCTGCATTGCAGAGATTGCCACCTGGATCGCCTGTGGATCGGCGTTACCCACATCTTCAGAGGCGAAAATTACCATGCGTCGCGCGAGAAAAAGCGGCTCCTCTCCCGCCTCCAGCATTCGGGCGAGGTAGTAGATGGCGGCATCCGGATCGGAGCCTCGCATCGATTTAATGAAGGCCGAGATCAGATTATAATGCTCCTCGCCGGATTTGTCATAGAGAAGACTCTTCTTCTGAAGCGCTTGTTCGACATCAATACGTCGAATCATGGCGCCTGAGGAAGGCGTTGTGATGAGGCTCGTTGCTATCTCCAGCGTATTGAGTGCCCTCCGCGCATCCCCATCCGAGGTCTCGCAGATAAAGCTCAAGGCGTCCTCATCGATTTTAAAATTCATTTTTCCAAATCCTCGCTTTACGTCCTGCAATGCTCGTTGGACAATCATTTTAAGGTCCTCGAGAGAGAGGGGATTCAAGACATAAACCTTGGTTCGTGAGAGGAGAGGTCCAATCACCTCAAAGGACGGGTTTTCCGTGGTCGCGCCAATCAGTGTGATTGTTCCATCCTCCAGATGGTGGAGAAGGGCGTCCTGCTGGGCCTTGTTCCAGCGATGGATCTCATCGACGAAGAGGATTGTCTTTTTCCCCTCAAGACGACGGTGCCTCGTGGCGATCTCAAGAATCTCCTTGAGCTCCTTGACCCCCGCCATCACGGCGGAAATGGAGTAGAAGGCCGCTTTGGTTTCTTGGGCAATGACCCGGGCAATCGTCGTTTTACCGGAGCCAGGGGGTCCCCAGAGGATGAGTGAGGGGAGATGGTCGCCCTTGATTTGTCGCCTGAGAGGTTTCTCATTTCCCAAAATCGATTCCTGTCCCACAATTTCATCAAGAGAGACAGGTCGCATCCGGTCGGCCAGAGGGGATTCCAATTCTTTTTGTTTTTGTGATGGAAAGAGTGTGAAGAGCTCCGACATGGAGGTGGATGGTACTGTCTTTTTGGCAGAGTTTCCATAGACTTTTTCGAGTCTGGATGGTACCCGCCACTCTGTGGATCCAATCGCTTATCTTGAGCAACAGGCTTCCCTGTTAAAAGTGGATGGCTATGAGTTTTATCGAACGAGAAGTCGTCAACTTCAAATCGAAGCGAAGGGAGGAGATGTTGAGTCATCAGAAGAGGCGGTCTCTCATGGTTTGGCGATCCGCTTGATTCGTCAGGGACGAGTTGGATTTGCCTCAACGTCCTATGAGTCGCCTGCCTCTCTTGAGAAGGCCCTTCAACTTGCTTACAACACGCTGGATCTTGTGCAGGAAGAGGTTGGGGTCCGGTTTGCCAATGAAAAAAACAGGAACTCTTTTTCGCCGGTGTTTGACCAGAGTTTAAGAGAACGCCCTTTTCAGGAGAAGGCGAGGTTGGCCTTGGCGCTTGAAAAGGAGGCAAGGGATTTTGATCGCCGAATCTGTCGTCTTCGGAGTGTCTGTTACGAGGAGGTTGAGGAAGAGGTTGAACTGAAAACCTCCTTTCAGTTTGAGGGGAGTTATCGAAGAACCCTCTGTGAACTCTCGCTGATGGTGGTTGCCGAAGAGGGGGGAGAGTCCGAAACCGCCTGGGAAAGTGATTTTTCTCCCTCCTTTGACCGATTGGATCCATCGGTGCCTGCACGTCGGGCTGCGGAAAAGGCGGTCTCGCTCTTGGGGGCAAAACCGGTTTCGAGCCGACGTTGCCCTGCGTTGCTGGAACCCTCCGTGGCAGCCTCTTTTTTGAGCGTTCTTGCCTCCTCTTTTATGGGGGACCAGGTGATGAGGGGGAGATCGATCTTGAAAGATCAAGTTGGTAAAGATATTTATTCTACGAAGGTCAGTTTGTTGGACGACGGAAGGATGGTAGACGGATACCTCAGTCTCCCCTTTGATGGGGAGGGGAGCCCGACGAAAAAAAATAATTTGATCAAAGAGGGGCGTTTGGTTGGTTTTTTGCATGATCAACAGTCATCGAATCGAATGGGAGCTGAATTGACGGGTAATGGAATAAGACCTTCCTATAAAGAGAAGCCTCGCGTCGGTGTCTCCAATTTTTTTCTTGAACCAGGTCAGAAACCGGTTTCAGAATTGATGCATCAGATGGAAAACGGTTTCTGGATTACGGACCTTATTGGTTTGCATACCGCCAATGCTGTCAGCGGGGATTTCTCATTAGGAGCGACCGGTTTTTGGGTGGAGAATGGGAAGAAAAATCATCCGGTACGTGGGGTTGCTGTTTCGGGGAATTTGCACACCATTTTTAAAAGGGTAGTTGAGGTTGGGTCGGATCTTAAGTTTTTTCACTCTTTTGGTTGTCCGTCGCTCTTGATTTCTGATATTGATCTGGGTGGGGTTTAGAGAATTATGAAAATCGTCAGCTTCGGCAAAAGCGATGTGGGCAAGAAGAGAGAGAAGAATGAGGATAGCTTTCTTGTTGATGAGTCGATCGGCTTGTACGTTGTAGCGGACGGGATGGGGGGGCATCTGGGAGGTGAATATGCCAGCAAGATTGCCGTGAAGACGATTCAAGAGATCTTGCGGAAATTTCGGGATGAACCAGAGGCGATGATGGCGGAGGGACATTCAAAGGCGGGGGATCCTGTTTTGGAGCTGAAGCAGGCGATCCGGATTGCGTCACAACGAATTTATAAAGAGGCGATCCGCGAGCCAAACCTCCGGGGGATGGGAACCACGGTTGTGGCACTTCTCATTAGGGATCAGAAAGGATATCTGGCCAACGTCGGTGACAGCCGGGGCTATTTAATCCGCAATCCTGAAATCCAGCAACTGACAGTCGATCACTCCCTCGTTAGTGAACAGTTACAGGCCGGTTTTATCACTTTGGAAGAGGTAAAGCATCACCGACTCAAAAACATTATCACACGCTCTGTTGGTTTTCAGGAGGATGTGGAGACGGATCTGGTGGTTCGTGAATTGGAGGAGGGGGACCAGTTTCTTCTCTGTTCGGATGGATTGACGAACCTGGTTCCCGATGACGAAATCCAAAAATTAGTTAGCAAAGGGAAGTCATCGAATCCGAAATCGGCTTGCGAAAAACTGATCCAGTTAGCGAATCAGAGGGGCGGGGATGATAATGTCACTACTGTTATTGTTTCGGTCCAACCCTAAAGAGCACCTCGAAAAACCAGTAATAATCTTGACACCCTTCCAGCCCACTGTTAAATCGCGCTAACGTGCCAGTTTATGGCGTTTTTTAAATAATGAAGACGAAACTTCCCATCCATAAAGCGAAACACTTCAGTTTTTTTATTGTTCCTGAGGACCATAGAAAAGTGATGAGATTTCGGCTGTCCAATTCAAACATTTTTATTGTTGGTTTCTTTTTTGTCGTAAGTCTTTTGACTACCGTTTTGAGTACGGCCGGTCTTCTTCATTATCGGTCGCTCTATCAGAAATTGGAGGGGGTTCGACTCGCGCAGGGAGAGTTTGCGAGGGAGCGTTCAGAGATTCTGAATGAGCTCAAAAGCCTGGAGTCGATTGTTCAATCAGCCGAAAAATATGCCAACAACCTTGCCGGGATGGTTGGCATTGAGAGGCCTGAGCTCCGAAAGGGTGTTGGGCCGATCAAGGAGTTGACGCGGGATATTAATGATTTTGTTCTGCCGGTTGACTTCGATGGACTTGGTCAGGAGATCGGCCGCCTTGAGGGACGAGCCAAGGCGATTGATTATCGCCTCCAAGAGTTGAGCAAGACTCAGGAAGAGAAGCTTCTTTATATTGCCTCCCGTCCTTCGATCTGGCCTGTGAAGGGATGGGTCACGAGCGAGTTTGGTTACCGTCATTCACCGGTTGGATCGGGGCATGTTTTTCATAAGGGGATTGATATTGGTTCTCAGTGGGGCTCAACCGTTGTGGCCCCTGCGGCGGGAATTGTCCGGTATTCTGGTTTCAAAGGTGCTTTGGGGAGGGCGGTCATCCTGGATCATGGCTATGGGGTTCATTCCTATTATGGGCATGCCTCAAAACTTTTGGTCCAAAACGGGTCTCTCGTCAAACGGGGGACGCCGATTGCCCAGGTCGGGAGCAGTGGCCATTCCACCGGTCCGCATCTTCATTATGAAATTCATGTTGATGGGGTGCCTGTTGACCCGATGCAGTACATCATTCAGTAAACTTGCCAAAACGTCAGTGCTGATTCTATAGTCTCCCCATGCCGGGGTTCCTGAGCAAAATTTTTCCAACAAGAAATGAACGGGAGCTGAAGAGAATCAGCCCCCTCGTTGAACAAATAAATTCGCTCGAACCTTCTGTCAAAAATCTGAACAACGATCAACTCAAGGCGAAGACGGCGGAGTTTCGAGAGCGTCTTGGGCGTGGAGAAACTCTTGATCAGCTCCTTCCGGAGGTATTTGCCGTGGTTCGCGAGGCATCGATCCGTGTACTGGGGATGCGTCACTTTGATGTTCAACTCGTTGGTGGCATTGTCCTTCATGAGGGAAAGATTTCTGAAATGAAGACGGGTGAAGGAAAGACCCTGGTTGCAACCCTTCCTGTTTATCTGAATGCCCTGGATGGCAAGGGGGTTCATGTGATCACCGTAAATGATTATCTCGCTCGCCGTGACTCCGAGTGGATGGGGCAGCTCTACAAATTTCTGGGACTCAAGGTTGGTGTGATTGTCCACGGATTAACAGATACGGAGCGTCGCTCGGCCTATCAGGCGGACGTGACGTATGGAACCAATAACGAGTTCGGTTTTGATTACCTTCGGGACAACATGAAATACTCTTTGGAGTCGTACGTCCAGCGGGAGATGAATTATGCGATTGTTGACGAAGTTGATTCGATCCTGATCGATGAGGCGCGGACGCCACTGATCATCTCCGGTCCGTCCGAAGAATCAACCGACAAGTATGCCCAGATTAACCGGATCATTCCACGGCTTGCCAAGGGGGAGGTTCTTGAAGACAAAAAGACCGGCAAAAAAAGCTCCACTGGTGACTACACGGTTGACGAAAAGAGCAAGGCAGCGGTGCTGACGGAAGCCGGCGTTGCTCAGGTTGAGAAAAATTTGGGTATTCCTAATCTGTATGATCCCGAAAATATCGAAATTCTGCATCATGTGAATCAGGCGCTCCGGGCGCATGCCTTGTACAGGAGGGATGTCGACTATGTGGTGAAGGATGGAAAAGTGATCATTGTGGATGAATTTACCGGCCGCCTGATGCCCGGTCGGAGATGGTCGGACGGCCTGCATCAAGCCGTGGAAGCCAAAGAAGGGGTTGCGATTGAAAATGAAAATCAGACGTTGGCAACGGTCACCTTCCAGAATTTTTTCAGAATGTATCGGAAACTTGCCGGAATGACCGGCACCGCTGATACCGAGGCACCGGAATTTGCCAAAATTTACAATCTTGAGGTCATGGTGATTCCCCCTAATCTCCCGATGATCCGACAGGATCTAGCCGATGTCATCTACAAGACGGAAAAGGAAAAATTTAACATGGTGCTGGAGGATATTAAAAAGCGCCATCAAGCCGGCCAGCCGGTCCTGGTCGGAACAATCTCTATTGAAAAATCAGAACTCCTTTCACAGCTTCTCAAGCGTCACGGGATCCCGCACCATGTCCTGAATGCCAAGAACCATGAAAGAGAGGCGGAAATTGTCGCCCAGGCGGGGCGACTGGGTCAGGTGACCATTTCTACCAACATGGCGGGGCGTGGGACGGATATCATTTTAGGGGGCAACCCTGAATTTTTGGCGCGGAGTCGTGTGGACCATGAAAAGGATCCGGGAGGGTTTGAGAAGCTCCTCAAGGAATTGCGCGCGCTTCAGGCGGAGGAGAAGAAAAAGGTCCTTGAGACGGGCGGTCTTCATATCTTGGGGACGGAACGACATGAGTCTCGACGCATTGATAATCAGCTTCGAGGTCGGTCCGGACGGCAGGGGGATCCTGGCTCTTCCCAATTCTATCTTTCGCTCGAAGACGACCTTCTCCGAATTTTTGGTTCGGAACGGATCTCGTCGATCATGGATCGTCTGGGCATGGAGGAGAATGAGGAGATCACGCATCCCTGGATCACCAAGGCGATTGCCAATGCGCAAAAAAGGGTGGAGGGGCACAACTTCGAGATCCGGAAACATCTGCTGGAATATGATGATGTGATGAACCAACAGCGCCGGACCGTTTATGGGATGAGGCGCGATTTTCTTAAAGGGGAGGGGACCCGAGAAAAAATTTTGGACATGATCGATCTGGAGGTGACGAACCTGGTTGTGTCCTTGCCAGAAAAACCGGTTCGATTCGAGGCGCTTGATCTGGCTGTGATGGAGGAGCCTTTTTACAAGTTTTTTGATTTGAGGATTGATTGGAAGAGTTTTGCCTTGAGTGACTGGTCCCAGGAGACGGTCGGCCGGGCCCTCTTTGATTTGGTTGAGAAATCGTATCAGGACCGGGAGACACGTTTTACGCCGGCTCTGATGAGGGAAGCGGAGAAGATGCTTCTTCTTTCCACACTCGACAACCTCTGGAAGGACCATCTTCTTTCCATGGATCATTTGCGGGAGGGGATTGGGCTTCGGGGCTATGGCCAGAAAGATCCCCTCTTGGAATACAAAAGAGAAGGATTCATTCTTTTTCAGGGTATCATTGACCAGTTTCGCCAATCCGTTCTGGAAAAGCTCTTTCGTGTTCAGGTGAAAGAGGAGAAACAGGTGGTCAGGGCACTGGAGAGAAGTTCCGTCCGTCCCATGACGATGGGGCGCGGTGCGGCGCCAGCGGTTTCACCGCAGCAACACGGAGCTCTACCAGCCCCTTCCGTGGCTCATGCGATGGCAGCGACGCCCCCTCCGGCAGCAGGTCCTGTCCATGTCGAAAAAGTGGGACGCAATGAACCGTGTCCCTGCGGGAGCGGGAAGAAATACAAGAAGTGTTGCGGGGTCTGATTTTTTGACTTGATACGTATAGCTGAAAGAGCTACTTTCAATTTGTGGCGTTATATGAAACAACAACCTTCAATCGTCTAAGTCATCGAATAATATACGATAAAATTAAAAAACTTCAATCGGTTGTCCTTTTTGGTCCGAGACAGACCGGCAAATCAACCCTGCTTGAGGGAATTTTTTCTGAACTTCCAAGTGGCAACCAGATTCGTATCTATTTTCAACTCCCTTCAGAACGACAACGATTTGATGAGGAACCGGAGCTTTTGATTCGCGAAGTTGACGCCAAGAAGGGAGGAGGTCCCTTATTTGTTTATATTGATGAGATTCAAAAGGTTCCGAAGATTTTGGAGGTTCTCCAATTTTTGATCGACAAAAAAAAGATTGTGTTGGCAGCGTCGGGCTCCTCTGCCAGAAAGATGAAAAAAATTGGTACGAATTGGTTGCCGGGACGAATTCATCTTGAACATCTGTATCCCCTGTCCTGGAGGGAGAGTCGGGTGCTTGAGGCGGCGGTTCCTTTAGAGGAATTGCTCCTTTATGGTTCTATGCCAGGCATTTTGGCTAAGAGAGATCTTCGTGCAAGGGAAGAAGACTTGGCTGCCTATGCCCATCTCTATCTCGAGGAAGAAATTCGGAGTGAGGCCTTAATTCGTGACTTGCCACGATTCACGAAATTTTTGAGACTGGCAGCCTTGGAGTCCGGTTCATCACCAAACTATTCAAAAATTGGGTCTCAAATAGGTGTCAGTCACACAACCATTCGGGAATATTTTCAGATACTGGAGGATAGTCTTATTATTCACCGTTTGGACGCCTTTGGCTCGTCACGCGACCAGGTTTTGAGGAGGTCTCGGTATTACTTTTTTGATATGGGGGTAAGAAATGCTGCTGCCCAGTTGGGTCATAGCAGCGGTCTGTTGCCGTTACAGAGAGGGCTCCTCTTTGAGCATTTTGTTCTGCTCGAGGTTGTTTCACAACTGAAGTACAAGTCCGGGCTCTCTTTTTGGAGGACAAAACAGGGTCAAGAAGTTGATTTGGTCATTGAAAAGGACAATCGTTGCATCGCCCTGGAAATCAAGGCAACGCGCACCCCCTCCCGTGGAGACTTAAAGGGGTTGGAGGCATTTTCTAAAAAATACCGGTCGAGTGAGACATTACTTGTTTGCCAGGTAATCAGACCACAGAAATTTGGTTCTCATGTCGCTATTCCATGGCAAGAGCTTCCCGATCGTCTCGGGTTGTAAGATAGAACTATGGAAAGCTTCTTTCGCCTCCCGGATTACGGAAGGCTCGGTTTCAGGGATAGACCCTGCAACTACCAATACATTCCTAATCCAGTTTGCAACTGGATCGTCCTCCAATTTTCTGGACTGGCTGTCATAAGAAGATTAAAACCTAGCTTTGGCCATCCCTCAAGAGGAGTGACCTCGTGAATTCCTAGTTCAAAACCTGCAGTGAAGTGGTCACCATAAAGTCTACTAGCACGATACCCCCATAAGAAAGAAGTCCTGACCGTTTCGTATAATTCCATCGTGAGGGCTTTATGACCAAATTCAAGAAAGGCATTTCCTGCCACATCATTCTCTTCACCTCGTCTGGAATTCCCTTCCGCATCGGTGATTACAACCGGTTTATCATGCGGCTCACCATTAAAACCTAAAACCCCATAGACTTGGGTGGCGAGAAGGGTTTTTTTATCGTCGTTTAAACGCAAGGCCGGTCCAAAAGAGGCGGAAGCGCCGGCTCCGAACCCATTTTGAACTCCAACCGATACTTGAGTGATGGCTGTTAGATCAACTTCCGACATTTCTTCCTCCTTTTTTATTTTTGCAGTTTCTATGCATTGACTTTCAAATCTGAAATCGATCTCGGGTATTAAAAGGTGCTTCTTAGCAGAAAAAAACGTACTCTTTTGGAGTACGATTGAGTGAATGATTTTTTAGCCGAGAAATCGGCTACGGGCGAGAGAAATCAAGCCTGGGAGGAGATTCCCTTATCTTTTTGGTGCGGAATTAAGGTCATCCTCATTTCCCCATCTAAGTCCTTCGATTCATAAATTCGGTGGCGAATTTATTTACTCAGGACTAGTGCTGAACGAGTGATTTTGCGTCCCACTTCGATTGAAGGTTTGTTTTTTTAGTCGCAATATGGCAATCCTATCTTCTTATGAGAGGCGTTGTTAAGGGATTTCAATTTTCAGCGATCACTGCTGGTATTAAAGCCGGCGGAAGGCCGGACTTGGCGCTCATTTGTTCGGAAGTCCCTGCGATTGTTGTGGGAGCGTTCACCACCAATCAGGTCCAGGCGGCGCCGGTGACCGTTTCAAAAAGAAATATCCGTTCGGGGCGTTGTTCCGCGATCATCATTAATAGCGGCAATGCCAATGCCTGCACGGGGGCTCGGGGGCTTCAGGATGCCGAGTGGATGGTCAAGGAGACATCGAATCGCCTCCACCTCCCTCGTCAACACGTTTTGGTCTGTTCCACGGGAAAAATTGGGGAGTGGCTCCCTCGCAAGTCGCTTCATCGTGGAATTCCCCGGCTTGTTAAAGGTCTTTCCCCACAAGGGGCCTCCTCGGTTGCTCGGGCGATCCTGACAACCGATCGGGGGCCGAAGATCTCTTTTTTTGAAGGGAAGATTGGCAAAAAGAAGTTTCATCTTCTGGGAATCGCCAAAGGGGCCGGAATGATTTTCCCCCGGATGAAGAGAGAGGCAACGATGCTTGCCTTTCTGATGACAGATCTCCGAATCGGTCGCCCGCTTCTCAAATCGATTTTTGATCGGGTACTGGATCAGACGTTTCATTGCATCACGGTGGATGGGGATACCTCGACCAATGATACGGTTCTCTTAATTGCCAACGGAATGGCCGCTCCTCTCGCCGTTCGATCCGGCTCCAAAGAGGCGCTTCTCTTTGAAAAGGGGCTTCACCAGGTGATGCAGGAATTGGCGCTGAAAATTGTTCAGGATGGTGAGGGGGCGACCAAGCGGGTTCAGATCGATGTATTGGGGGCTCGGAGTTGGCAAGAGGCTCAGAGAGTGGCGGAGACAATCGCCCATTCCCCCCTCGTCAAGACCTCCTTTTTTGGTGAGGATCCGAATTGGGGACGGATCCTGGCGGCCGTCGGTCGTGGAGCGGTCAGAATTGATCCAGACGTGGTGGATATCTACTACAACAACGTTTGTCTCGTGAAGAGAGGTCTCAGGAGATCGGTTGGGGCAGAGCGGAGGGCTCATCACGTGATGAAAAAGAATGATTTTAGGGTCACGATCGCCCTGCATCAAGGCAACGCTCGCTTCAGTCTTTGGACTAGTGATTTGGGGACCAATTATGTTAAACTCAACGCGACGTATCGTACATAACACCGATGCCTCGAAACCTTTTTGGAAACCTTAACGGTTTAATCTCGAAATACAGTGATCTTGTTTTAGCCGCTTTGATCATCGCCGTTCTCTCGATGATCATCATTCCACTCCCCCCCTGGCTTCTGGATCTGCTCATTTCCGTGAATCTTGCGACCGCCGTAACGATCATCATGGTCTCCCTCTATATTTCAGACGCCTTAAAGATTGGCTCTTTTCCGACCATCCTGCTCATGACAACCCTCTATCGGCTCGCGTTGAACATCGCCGGGACCCGTCTCATCTTGTCTGAGGGGTATGCCGGTGAGGTCATTCATGCCTTCGGTAGTTTCGTTGTGGCCGGGAACTATGTGGTTGGCGGTATTCTTTTTCTTATCCTGACTCTCGTCAACTTTATTGTCATTGCCAAAGGTGCCGAGCGTGTTTCGGAGGTCGGGGCCCGTTTCACCCTGGATGCGATGCCAGGGAAACAGATGTCGATCGATGCGGACCTTCGTGCCGGTATCATCAACATGGAACAGGCGATGGAACGGCGCCAGATCCTTCAACGGGAGGCACAGCTTTACGGTGCGATGGACGGCGCGATGAAGTTTGTCAAAGGGGACGCCATTGCTGCGATTGTGATCACCGTCGTCAACATCATTGCCGGTTTCATTATTGGGGTGATGCAGCGGGGAATGACCTTTGGTGATGCCGTCAAGGCCTACTCGCTCCTCACGATCGGGGATGGTCTGGTTGCCCAGATACCGGCCTTGATCATCTCGGTCTCCGCCGGTGTTATTGTGACACGAGTTGCCTCTGAACAGAGGGAATCGAATCTGGGACGGGATATTATCCAGCAGGTAACCGCCCATCCCAAGGCTATCGGCATTGCCGCCTTTCTTTTTTTGATGCTGCTTTTTGTTCCGGGTCTTCCCAAGCTTCCGTTCCTGATTATGGGGTCATTCCTGAGCCTCCTCGTCTTCATGCTGCAGAGGGGGAAAGAGCAGGCCGTTCAGAAGGCGTTGGAGACCCCCAAGGAAGAGGTTGTCAGAAAGGCGGTTGCCAAACAGGGGGATCAGCTTCCTTTTGTCATGCCGGCGCCGATCTCTCTCGAAGTGGGGGCCGATATTATCCCGTGTGTCGATGATAGCCAGGATGGGGGACGTTTTATCAACGAACTGATTCCGTTATTGCGTCATGGCCTCTACTATGAGCTAGGGGTTAACTTTCCCGGTATTCAGGTGAGGGGACAGACGGTTGATATGCAACCGGAGAGCTATGTGATCAATATCAACGAAATTCCGGTTGCCAAAGGGAGGGTGGAGAAGGGATCGATCCTTGTTGGGGAATCGTTGGAGCAGCTTCAACTTTTCAACATTACCGGGAAGGAGACACTTCATCCGATCGACAACTCGATCGTCACCTGGATCTCTGCCGAATACAAGGAAGTGGCGACCCAGGCCGGTTTTCGGATGTGGGACACGGCCGAATACCTGATCCTCCACCTCTCGCACGTCCTGCGACGTCATGCCCACGAATTTCTTGGTGTTCAGGAGATTCAGACGATGCTCAATGAATTGGAAAAGACGCACCCCGCCCTCATCAAGGAACTGATTCCCAAGGTGATCACCATTTTGCAGCTCTCCGAAATTTTTCAGCGGCTCGTTCAGGAGGATATCTCGATTCGTGATCTCAAGAATGTTTTTGCGACACTGGCCCAATGGGGTGAGGTGGAGAGGGATGTTGTCGCCTTGACAGAGCACGCCCGTGCCGGACTCAAGCGGTACATCACAAACAAATATTCCGGACAGACCGGTTCGCTGGCAGTCTATCTTTTAGATCCTGATATTGAAGAGATGATCCGGAATGCAATCCGCAAGACCGATAAGGGGAACTATCTCGCGCTGGAGCCGGAGGTCACCCAGGAGCTGGTGGAGGCGGTCGGGAAGGAGATTGCGAGTCATCCTCTCCCTCCCGGCTCAAAACCGCCCGTGATCCTGACCGTCTCCGAGGTTCGCCGTTATTTCCGCAAGATTATTGAACTGGAGTTTCCTCAGCTGGCGGTTCTTTCCTACCAGGAGCTCTCAGAGAGTCTTCGGATCCAACCGATTGCCAGGGTTTCGATCCGATCCGCCGCTCAGGCGGCATAGATTCGTTCTTGGCTCACAGGATTTTCAGAATTCCCCACAAAGCGCCGACAATCACCGCAAGGCCCAACAGGGACAGAAGAATCTCGCTGATCGGCCATGATTTTATCTTCATGAGTGAGGTGACGGATCGGGAAGATTCAGGGGAAGGGGGTGGAGGAGGGGGCTCCTCTGACTTTGGGGCAGGAGGCGGTTTTTGTGGCTCGGACGGAAGAGGTTCGAGCTCCTTTGCGGCCTCGAGAGGATTTCGAAAAATCAGGATGATCGTCCCAAAATGGATTCGGTCGCCGTCTCTCAACTCTTTTTTTCGGACCTTCTCCTTCCCCACATAAACACCATTTCGACTCCCCAGATCCTCAACGACAACGGAGTCCAATTTTCGGGTCACCTTTGCATGTTTTCGGGAGATCACATCCGAATCGATTCGAAATTCACAACCTACGTCTCGTCCAATCGTCACCTGCTGGTTCTTTCCCTCCAGGACGAATTTTTGGCCAGACAGGGGGCCTTCCATCACTTCAAGGGAGGGGTGGTTCTCCCGATCGAGCGCCTTGAGAAGTTTTTTGGCCATTTTGATCTCAAGGATGTTTGAGTCCGTCACTTCATAAACATCGTTCTCTTCGAGTGAGGAGGTGGTGAGAAACCGGATTTCATGGGGGCCGGCACGCAGAAGATCCCCGGATTTAAGCAGCGTCTTCTCTTCAGGGGGAAGAGGAACTTCGTTCAAGAAACTCTTGTTTTCGCTCTTTAAGTCAATGACAAAGTAATTCTCTCCATCTCGGAGGATTTCAAGGTGATGCCTCGAGACCTCCGGGCTTTGGAGATAAATAAAACAGTTACGGTCCCGCCCCACGAGGATGCGGGTTTGGTCCATCCGGTAACGCCCCTTTTCACCCGTTTTTCTATTTTTGACAATGAAGGTAGGTCGTATGTTCATTGGTCCAGCAATTAATGACAACCACCCAGTTGTTTAATCCGCCCCTCCGCAAGTCGTGTCTGGTCCGGATATTTTTTCCCAGCGGCCTTTACAAACTGGCAGAAATAGGCAGATGCCTCACGGGACTGGTTTTGAGAATCATAAATTTGAGCCAGATCGTAGAGGCTGGGGGCATGATTCTTGTCGATCCGCAACGCCTCCTGAAGGGTATAGATCGCCTCCTGAAAACTATTTAATGCGATGTAGGTTGTGCCGAGATTGTAGTGGGCCTCCAGAAAGTCCGGCAGGATTTCGATTGCCTTTTTATAGGACGTTTCGGCCTCGCGGTGATTTCCCTGCAGCCCGTAGGTATAGCCTAAATCAAAGTGCGCCCTGGCGCTCTTCGGATTTATTTTGAGGGCTCCCACGAACGTTGAGAGCGCATCTCCATATCGCTGTTGTTGCAGATAGCTTTCGCCAAGGGCAATCAGCGCCTCTTCGGATTGTGGATCGACCCGTCGGGCATTCGCAAAGGACTCCTCCGCTTTGACCGGGTCGCCTTTTTCCAGGTACAACTCCCCCAATTTTTTCCATGGGGCCGGATCGGTCGGCCGTGTTTCGATTGCCAACCGGTAGCGAAGGATCGCCTTTTCCCAGTCACCGAGTTTGCGGTAGGTTTCTGCAAGATCAAGATGGGCATGATAGAGGCGCGCATCAATTTGCGTCGCCTTCTTCATCGCGCCGATCGCCTTCTTCCAGCTCTCTTTCGGGTTTTCATCCTTCCTGGATTTTTCGAGGTAGGTCAGTCCGAGGTTGTACCAGGCATCCGCGAATTTATCGTCGGTCTTCTTCGCCTTTTGGGTCGCCTTGGTAAAATAGGTGATGGCGAGTGCGAACTCCCCTTTGGCCAGATAAACAGTCCCGACATGGTTGTAAGGGGTTGGCCACTGGGGGTCGAGTTTGATCGCCGTCTTGAAATAATCAAGGGCGGGATCGTACTCCGCACGGTACTTGTAGATGAGGCCGACGTTGTTGTGGGCCTCGGCGTACAAGGGGTCTAACTCAGCGGCTGTCTTGAATTCCCACATCGCCCGCTCCAGATCCTGGAGGGCAAGCTGTCTGACCCCCTCGTTGTTGTGAAAGACGGCCAGATCAATCGGAACATGCTTTTTCTTCTTCCCCCACGTGGGAGAAGCAATAAGAACCAGAAGAGCTGTGAGAACCAAGAGCGGTTTTTTTGTCATCGTTTTTCTCCTGCACAACTGTTCAGGTTTTCTATGAATCTTTGATGATACTCCGCCTCGCGGATGCGCCCCTGCTTTGTCAGGAGTTCAAAGGCCCGCTCATGGCTGCCCAAATCGCCAGGGAGAAACTCTGTCACCTTTCGCATTTCGCGGGTCGCCCCCTTGAGATCTCCTTGAGCCAGGTACCCCTCCGAGAGTTGGTAGTCGGTTTCTGCCTTAAGATAAGGTTCAATCTCTTCCGCCTTCTTCTTGGTCAACGCCGGCTTCATGAGCCGGGCCTTTTCGAGTTCCAGGCGGGCCCGTGTGAAAGAGGGGCGAAAATTTTCCCCCTGCATATTTTCAACGAATCCCTGTCGTACGAGGGAGAGCGCAAGACCGAGATAGGCTGGCACAAAATTGTAGTCGTTCCGGATCGATTCCTCAAAACGGCGCACCGCCTCCCGAACTCCTTCCAGGCTCCCACGTCGGAGGGCGATCGATCCCAAGACAAAATACCGAAGTGCCTCATTGGAAAGGGTCTCATGACGGATTGTCAGAAGCTCCTTCTTCTTGACATGGACGTCCGGGAAGGAATCGTTTGCTGCCTCCACAGCGAGTGCGAGGTAGTCGTTGATCGTCCGGGTGCCCGGAAACTCGACATTTCCGGTGAGTCGACGTTTTTCGATCCCCTCCCTCACATCCAGAAATCGCGTGCTGATGTTGATCGCCTGGCCTGTTCGTGAAAACTTGCCTGTGATGACGTAATCGGCGCCCGCCTTTTTGGCGATCTCCAGTGCGGTGCTTGAGTCAAAAAAACGGGGACTCGGGTCGGCAACCGATATGAAGGTGTGTGTCTTCTTGGCCAGTGACAGAAAATCCTGGAGCAGGACAGGAAAGAGGTGGCTGATCCAGTCATCCTGCGAGATCTTGGAACCGTTTTCAAACGGGAGGATCAGGAGTTTATGATTCTTGGAGACCGGTCTCTCGTTTGTCTCGAAGATCGACTTCCAGCAAGGCGAGCCCGACGCCAGGATCGGCCAGCTAAAAAGCAAAAGGAAGATCACTCTTTTCTTGATCATGAGACAACTCCTTAATAGCATAAATTTAGTATTGTTTTCAATTTTTTGGGTTATATTTAAAAAATGGCGCCACCGGCCGAGGACGACCACACCATCGTAAGCCAGCCCCAGGAAGAGTACCCCTGTCTTGAGCTTTTGGGGGGGGGCGGTGTCTCCGGCCGTTTTCCGCTTCATCCCGGCAGTAATCTTGTTGGGCGCCTCTCCGACAGTGATATTGTCCTGGATGATTCCAGCGTCTCCCGGAAACATGCGACGATCCAGATTTCGGGAGACGTGATCACGCTCATTGACCATGGTGGTCGGAACGGAACGCTCGTTCAGGGTCAGAAGGTTCAGGCCGGTGTGGAGATCCCGCTTGACCATGAATTTCGTATTCGGATCGGTGCCTACTCGTTCCGTCTCCTGAGAAAGGCTGCGGCACCTGCCTCTGCTGAAGGGCCTGCCGCTACTCCGCCTCAAAACCAGGAAGAGCTACCCGAAGTCCCTCCTGAAGAAGCTCCGCCCTCCGAAGAGGAGATGCAGGAAGAGATTCCTCAGCAGGAGGTTGCGGTCCCTCGCAAGAGACGTCTGTTTCTGATCCTTTTACTTGTCTTGGGGGTCGTGGTGATCGGACTCGGTGGCTGGAGTTTGTACAACCGTTTGGGAAGCAAGAAGAGGCCGGATCGAAAGGTAGAGAGGAAAGAAAAGATAGAAAAACCGGCTGAGGGTGAGGGGGGAGAGGCCTTGCCTGTTATTGGCGGAGGGGAGGAGCAGCCGGATGGGGCAGAGATAAGACCGGTCTTCCTTGCCTTTTCCTCTCCCCAGATGCCGGTTCGCGTCTTCTTTGGAGAGAAGGAGGTTGGCAAGACACCGTTCCGGATCTCATCAACCCTCGAGTCCGGCAAGTGGTACGAGGCGAAGGCGCTGTTTGAACTTTCGGAGGTCGGTGAAACGGTGGAAGAGACCGCCAAATTTCAGGTGACTCCGGGGGTTGAGTTGATTCCGATCTCCTTTTCGGCACCGATTGGGGTCTTCAAGGTGGCGAATCTCCCGCGGGATGCGGAGCTTTATCTGGAGGGTTATTTTGAAAAAGATCCGACACGGCCGAAGCCGATCAAATTCTCCGAGGTTGTTTTTGGAAAGCCGGTCTATATTCCGTATGGTCAGTATGTCCTGGAGCTGCGCCAGAGCCGGCAACTGGAGGGGTCACAAACGTTCGTGGACAAGATGATCTACCGGCGTGAATTCTTGATCAATACCGAGAAGACAAATTACACGCTCGAGGTGAAGGAGACCGATCTGCCGTTCTTTCCGGTTGAGATTGTGTCAGTCCCGACAGGGGCGAAGGTGTTGATTGACAGTAAGGAGGTCGGTGTCACCCCGTTTCAAGGGATGTTTCCGCTGGGGGAACATCTGCTCGTTCTGAAACGGGACGGTTACAACGATCACTCCCAGCTTATCAAAATGGAGGTGAACACCGCCTTTGTTTCCGAGATCAAACTGGTCACCTCCGAGGCGGGTGAGAGTATCAATCGGGCGACCGAGCTCATCAAGGGGGATCGACCCGGAGAGGCGCTTCCGATCCTGGTTGAGGCGTTTAACAAGAAGCCGACGGAGAGGGAGTCTGCAGAGATCTCTTATCTGGTTGGCATCTGCTACCTCCGTCAAAATGCATTTCAGGAGTCGGAGGATCATTTCAAGAAGGCGATGGTTCATCCTGACTTTAAATCCCATGGCCGCTTGGGTCTCGCAAACCTGACCTACCAGAAAGGGGATCCTGTAAAGGCGCTCCAGCTATTGATTGATGTCCTGATCAATGCGGAGGATGCCGCGGTTCGTTCCAACGCCGGCATCCTGTTTCAACAGCTTTCTCCGCTCAAGTCGGTTTTGTATATTACCTCTGATCCTGAGGGGGCGCTCGTTTTTGTCAACAGTCAGGAGATGCCTCGAAAGACCCCGCTGATTCTCCATGACTTGAGTGTTGGCAGCTACCGGATTGAGGTTAAAAAGGAAGGTTTCTCACCGGCGGAACAAAAGCTGAATTTGGGGATCTCCGAGTTCAGACCGGTGGTGCTTAAGTTGGCGCCGATTCAATAAGTTCCTTATCCGCCTCCGCCAGAAAGCCCTGCTGTCTTGCGGGGATGAATGGTCCGGAGATCCGAAGCATTGGCAGAGGAGGGTCGGTGGCTACGGGGATTCCGCCAAGAAACCCCGCGGTCTTGCCGCGGGAGCTTCATAAATTCATTGTCCCCAACCTAAAAATCTGATAAAAATCAGCCAAATGGCAAAGAAAGAAGACCCCCGGAGCCTGCCGGAAGCAAAGCACCTTGAAATTAAAAATATTTTGGAAACGAATCGGAACCAGGTTATGGGATTGGCACGCCGTCATGGGGCAAAAAATATTCGTATCTTTGGCTCAGTGGCACGGGGTGAAGCACAGCTCGATAGCGATATTGATCTTCTTGTGGAAATGGAAAGTGGAAGGACACTCCTCGACTTGGTTTCTTTTTGGCAGGAGATTGAGGACCTTCTTGGCAGAAAGGTCGATGTTTTAACTGACGGTGGCATTAGCCCTTATCTAAAAGATCAAATTTACTCTGAAGCTGTTCCTCTATGAAAAAGAAAGATCCTGGAATCTATCTTTTGCACATCCGGGATGCACTTGCCAAAATTCTCGAATTTACTAGCTCCGGAAGGGGCACTTTTTTTAAGGATTCCAAAACACAAGATGCCGTGATCAGAAACTTAGAAATCATCGGAGAAGCTGCGAAAAATCTTCCAGACGATTTTCGAGAGATGCACCCTCAAGTCTCCTGGAGAGCTGTTTCTGGAATGAGAGACAAACTGATCCACGACTATTTTGGAGTGAATCTGAACATTGTATGGGAGGTTGTTGAAAAGGAAATACCTTCTTTAAGACAAAAAATTGCAGTCCTTCTGGAAGGGCTCAAATAACTCAGAGTTTTTTTATCTGCCTCGCGAGACCATTTCCGGGGCAGTCGGTCTGTTGGCTTCGGGTAGGCGTGTAACCCCTTTTTTTTGTGATCTCCCGATCCACCTCCCGATGAAGAACAACGTGGTCTCGGACAATCTTTGGGTAGTCGTGTCTCAAAGAGCCGATGAGCCATCGAAGGCTCCTTATTTGGGCCTCGGTGGCGTAATCGGTCTCTCCACTAAAGTTGCCGGCCAACGCGATACCGATCGAGCCGTAGTCAGGATCTTTTGTAATATCGTGCGAGAGATTGGCCTCCTCGGATTCGCCGGCATGACCCCCCACATATCTCAGTTCACGGCCTTGGTAGATCGTTCCATCCCCCAGGATATAAAAGTGGTAGGCAATGTCATCCCATCCACTCCCTTGGGCATATCGTTGTAAGGCGTTGGGGGGGTAATCGGCCGGGAACGCCGTGTGATGGATCACGACATGGTCTATAACCTTTGGCAGCGGTCCCTCGTATCTCTGCCTCTCTATCTCCGGTTTGGGAGGCACCGCCCCCCATGAACCCCGTGGAACAATTCTCTTGCCTTCGCCCATATATAACTCCTTATCTCTGCCCCGGTTGATTGGCTGTATAGAATATGACCTTGTTGGGAAGCGAGTCGAATTCATAATTTTCAGCAAACTTCACAACCTCTCCCGAGGGCAACTGATAATTGGCCGTGTCATAATTGCCTGTATCGAGGTTGATCGCGGAGCGAAGCCCCGGGATCTTCAAGGCGAGATAGGCCGTCTCATAGAGGGTCAGATGGCCTGGAAAATCGACCAGGCCAAAGCTCCCATCTTTAAAGGTCACGAGGAGCCTGCGGTTTGCTGTGCCGGATCTTGAGGTAGACTGATCGACCCTGTTTTCTCCCTCATGGACGAGGAGGTGGGACTGAAACGCATCGCACTTTTGATCGCGGCACCAGTTGTCAAACCGGAAGAAATCAACCGCGTTCAGATCAATTTGCAGTCGTTGATGACTGTCGGGGAGGGTGAATTGGTCCAGATTGGACAGCAAAAAGGCCCCGCTTGCCAAGGCGATCGCCAATCCGTCTACCTTATCAGACAAAAAGTAGCTCTCCGTCCTGCCGTCATTCATCGAGAGGAACGCCGGTTTACGCTCCTCAGTACTGTAGACCGCAGCGGCCCCGGCGGCATAACGCCCCCCATATTTTTTCCTCAGAGAATCTTTCCCAGTCGTTTCGTCAATAGTGACCTCGAGATCGAGCCGTGCCCCTTCAGCAGGCCGGCCCCGGATGATCGTCCCGACTGCTTCTCCATCTCGTCTCAAGCGTTCGAGGTAAAAACCTTGCTTGAGTGGCCTGACCGTTTGATAGTCATAGCCCCTTCCATCAAATTCCTCTTTATTAAAGTTCGTGTTGTTTAGCTTATCGATCCCCCTTCTGATGATATAGGCAATCTCTCCCTTTTTAAGGTGATCCCACGCCTTTTCGTACCAGGGCGTCTCAAAAGGGACCTCTACGCCTAGTTCATTAAGCGCCTTGACGAACCCCTCCCCCTCTTCGTCTGAAAACAGTCGATCGAGATCCTCCTGATGGGCGACGAGCCACTCCGCGACCTTCGTCCCGTGAAAGCGGGCGATTGTTTGATACAGCTTTACTGCATCCCAAGAGTAGTGGGTAGGATATGCGAGGCTTGTCGCCGTGCGGATCCTTCCGGCGATGTTTTGTCGGGTGATCGGTTCCTCGATGGAGAAGAGGCCGATCTGGAAGAGGGTACGATCCCCGAGATTTTCGCGCAGCTGGTTTAGACCGATCCGTGCCTGCTCCATGAGATCAAAATCCGGCAGGGCGGTCGCCGGATAACGTAGCCTGAAATGGCCAAGCAGTTTTTCGGGATCAAAGAGTTCGGCAACGATTCTATCCCTGATCTGGTAAGGGAAAGAGAAATATGAGACGGAATTCGAGACATCGTCTATTAATTTGGTAAGCTCGCCTAACGGCCTCTCCTTTCCTGACAGGGGGGGCAGGTGGAACAGCTCAGCAATCGTGTTCGGTGGAAACGACCTTATCCTTGCAATGAGGGCGTTGCCGAAGTGAGTTGAGAATTGATGCTGCGGTGAGTCACTTCTGATCCTACTGAACATGATGGAGTATTCCTCCAACAGTTTCCTGGGATCTTTTTCACGGTCAATGCCGCTCGCGATCTCGCTTGCGGTCTCCTTCAAGAATCGATCGGAAAAACGGCTACCCCATAAGAGGTCGGGTATCCACCGATTGTCTGGATTCTCCCTCCAGAGCTTGGCAATCCTCTTTGGGGTGATGACCTTTTCAAGGGATCTTTGTAGTAACTCCTTTGCCTCCGGTGCGAGATTCTCGGCCCTCAAATAGGTCTCCGTTACAAGTTGAAGGTCATCAACGGTCCGTACCGTCCGGGGGGCCCTCTTTTGAGAGAGTCGTTCCTCCGAGAGGTATCCTTTTCGTAGTTCATGGGCAAGTGATCGGGTCTTAAGAATCTCCTCCTGATGCCCCGGAGGAAAACCGAATGTCCTGATTTCAGCCTCCCAGCTCGCTATGATATCGTCCAACGATTCAGAGAGACGGACGACCTCATCCAGGTAGTCTGCGAGATCCCCTGTTCGTTGCAGCGTTCGCTCCAGATATTGTTTCCGTGTCTCCCCTGTTTTGAGATCCTGGGGTTTAAGCCGAATCCGGTCCTTTATCTCCTCAATAGAACGGACAAAGATGGATAACATCTCCTGTGGAGGGGGGGGCGTAGGATTTTTCCTAAAGACGGTCGGGCACTGAAATCGTGATGGGACGCGTACCTGTTGAACCAACCGCATCCTGTTCTCCGGGGTTTGGGCAGAGAAGATGTAATCGATAATCGGGAGCCTTAAGTGGAGTTGGGTGTCGAGTCTCTTAAAGAATCGGGCCGCCTCCTCGTCGGTCTGCCCCTCTTTCTTGAACTCCTCATAGAGATAAAGAAACGCCTCGGGGTCGGTTCGATAGAGTTCCGGGAACAGCTCTACAATGAACTCGTCAACGGCCTCGATCCCAAAGGTGTTATTGTTATTGTCTTCAAGGTCAATAAAAGTCCAGACGAGCTCGTCACGAAAGAAGGCATGCTGCCTCGCAATCGAAACCATTTGTGAAAAATCAAACAAGAGGCGCCGGATCTCGCAAGCGTCACGCCTTTCAAACGCTCTGCTGACACGATCGAGCAGCTCATTGGAATTTACTTCGTCGTCATTATACCTTCTGCCATAATCCTCGATCTTGCCCAACCTTTCAGAGGCATTGAAATAGAGCGGGATGACCCTGTCTACATTATTTTTGCTCATAATTTGAGTCCCTGTCTTGTTATCGGACCTAGGCCCGCTTGAGTTTTCTATTAAATTCATTGTCCCCCACCTAAAAATCTGATAAAAATCAGCCAAATGGCAAAGAAGGAAGAGCCGATTCACCTCCCTGAGGCAAAATATCCTGAGATTACAAGGCTTTTGGAGACGGAGGATTTTGAGAAGGTCAATAAAGATTTTGCGAAGACCTATGGGGAGTTAGAAAAGCTAAGCAAATCCAAAGGGATGAAAAAGGCGGCCGATGCCGTTAAGGGGATGAAGGCGATTGAGAAGGCGATCGATCTCTTAAAGAACCTCCTCAAGAGGAAATATGAGATGCAGGAGCCAAAGAAGAAGGGGGTTGCCTCAAAACCATGAGGAACGTTCTCCCCATAGAAATGTTGAGGTGGGAAGCAACTCACCAGGGAAGCGGTCCCGATAATCATAGCGTGAGGGGAATAGGCCCCTTTCGGAGGCAAATATGATTACGGCAATCGATCCGGTAATGCTCAAGAAGAGCGGGACGACAGTCAAGACGAGTTCCGGCTCACAAGATTTTTCACGTTTCATGGGGGCGATGGCCCCGGCCGGTTACGAGGCGACGATGCAGACGACGAATGATCCGAATCAGGCCGCCGTGAGTCATGCCGCGATGACAGGACTCTCAGGTGCGACCGCCTCCTATCATGCCCCGTATTATGGAACGGCCCCTGTAAGTACCGCTTCAACAGGGGGGGGATATCCTCCGATGATGGGGACACAAACAATTCCTCCGCTTGATCCTGGAGCAGCCTCAGCGGGTGGCGGCATGATCCCGCCAGGCGGCGTTGGAAGTGCGGCCTCCGGGGCGATTGCAAACCCGAGTCAGGACTTTCAGGAGAAGAGCCAACTCTTAAATCAGATGTATGATTCTTCGCTCAATATGTTATTTTTACAGGCGCAGGTTCAGGATCAGAATAGAGAGTTTACGCTTGCCTCAAATATGTTGCAGAGCCGGGATCGGACACTCCACAACATGATTCAGAACATGAGAGGCATGTAATAGGCGGAATGTTAAAGAAGACTTTTGGGGGAGGGGGTTTTGGTTCCAATAGATCGCCAAGGATTGGTCCTTCTGATGGAGGCCGGATATGTCTATCTGGGCCTTACCCTGTTTGATGAGGCTCGCGAGGTGTTCGAAGGGATTACCGTTCTTGCCCCCAACAATGAAATCCCTCATGTTGCGATCGGGACCTCCTTCTTTGCACAGATGAAATACGACAAGGCGGTGCAGTCGTATCGGAAGGCGCTCAAGATCAAACAGGATAGCGCCTATGCAAGGGCGTTTCTCGGAGAGGCGCTCTTCTTTCTGGGGAAGAGGGAAGAGGCACTTTCTGAACTCGAAAAGGCGCTCCTTTTGGATCCCCAAGGGACCTCGGGTGCCTTTGCCAAGTCTCTGAAGGATGCAATCAAGAACGGGTTTGTGCCTCCACCCCATGCGGGCAAGCACTAAAAGAGCTGTTTTTGAGGATAGAGAGGTTGTAGAATAATAATCATGGAGCGTTGTCTCAAGATTTTTATCCCCCTTATTTTCCTTGCCGTTCTCGGCTGTCAGAAGATTGACCTGCACCATGGCCTCACGGAGATTGAGGTGGATGAGATCATGAATCTCCTCCACCAAAACGGGATTGATGCGGTCAAGGAGAAGGAGGTTTCAGGTCAGGAGATCTCGTGGAAGGTCTCGGTCAAGGCGGGGCAGATTCACGAGGCGAGACGTTTTTTGGTTGCCAACAATCTTCCCCGTCGTAAGGAGCTCGGGCTCTCCGGGGTCTACAAGGAGAAAGGTCTTATTCCGACTCCCGATGAACAGAAGGCACGCTTTCTGCTTGCCTTAAAGGGGGAGATCATCAACTCGCTCGAAAAGATCCCCGGAGTCGTCGATGTCGATGTCGTCCTCAATGTACCGTCTGAGGATGAGTTCTCCGAATTGAATGGACAGCAGAACAGACCAACCGCCTCTGTCATTGTCCGGATCCGTTCCGAGAGTGATTCCAGTGATATGACAGAGGGGAAAATCCAGCGATTTGTGGCGAATGCGGTTCCATCGCTCAATCCCAATGATGTGACCGTCATTATCTCAAGGGGGGGAGGGCCCAGGACGACCTCCGGCACCCTTTTTCCATCGACCGGTGGTTCCTCTCTTCCAACAACCGATTCGCAGGCCTCCACCCGGCGTGCGGAAAAGAGCGGCCCTCATGTGGAACTCCTGGGAATCAAGATTCAGGAAGGGTCTGTCGGCAGGATGAGGATTATTTTTATATTTTTGCTCCTGGTCCTGGTCGTCTTGTCGGCAGCCCTTCTCGTCAGTATTGTCCGTTTCAATAAAATGAAGCTGAGGGTTCAGAAGGGAATGCCTGTGGAGGCGGTCCCTATGGGAGCGGGGCAGCAATTTTTGGGGGGTGGGGAGGCAGCAGGAGGGGGGGCAGAAGGGACATTTGATATAGGAAGAAAGGGTTAAGGAGGGGCAACTTGAGGGGGTGTTTGCCACGATACTTAGGGTGAAGGGTTAGTTTTATGAATCAGATTCGTATAGATGCCAATCGGGTTAAATTTGAGGCGCGAAACAACCCTCCACCGGAGGTTGCAGAAAAAGGCTCTAAATTCTGGAGGTTTATGCGTGGATTCAGCGCCTTGGCAGCCCCGGTTGGATTTGCCTCGTCCGCATTTTTTCCCCCAGCAGCGCTCATTGGGGCCTCAGCCTACGGTCTGGGTCAGTTTGGCAGTTATAAAGATTCAACCAAAAAGGCGGAACATGAGGTGCCTTATGCCCCTTACTATCCCGGC
The DNA here is from genome assembly GCA_016180855.1 of Deltaproteobacteria bacterium. Classification (NCBI taxonomy): domain Bacteria; kingdom Pseudomonadati; phylum Myxococcota; class Myxococcia; species Deltaproteobacteria bacterium. Next base: position 246,645 of record JACPAL010000002.1, read on the forward strand.
CTGAACACCCCTGCCGGTGGGCCGGTCTCGGCCCCGATGCCACTTGCGATTGATCCGGTGCAGGATCCAATCAATATTATCGTAAACCGGCAAGAGGTCGCCAACGATATGATCGGGAGGATCAGATGATACGACGAACAGGTGATACAACCCCGCCTCTGACGGTTGTTGGAGGGAACCAGACGGCTCCTGGTGCAGGGAGCGGCGGTCCACCTCCTGCGACCAATGATGAAAGCCGGGTTGTCATTGATTCAAGCAGACCGGATATCAGCTTGGGACAGGTGGTTGGTGGGTTGCAGATTCAGGGTCAGGCACTGGAGAGAACACTTTATTATGTTCGGCAGATGATACCGTCTGAGACGATGAGAGACAGTTTCTGGGATATGCTTTTGAACGATCCGGGGATTGCGGGTAGTGACGTAAAGCACCGTGTTGCTCGTGACCTGGCAATGGCGGATCATGAAAAAAAGGGGAATCCAACAGGTTAGCTGACTGCGGTCTCCCACCCTTCAAGGTGGCGACTCAAAACCGCAAGATTTCCCTCCTTGAAACAGATCTGAAACAAGGCCAATTTAACCATTTGAAAATAAAGTAGTTATTGTCTAGCCTCTTTGGCTCTATTGGCACGAGAACTGCACACTAACGGGGGAGGGGAGGATTACTATGGTCCTGAAGCTGCTCAGCAAAAAGCCAAAGTTGTTTGAATCAAAGCTTGAATCAAAAAAGGAAGAGAAGGGATCGGCTGGGGCAGGCCACCTCTCCCCAAAAGAACAGAAAGATATCCAGAAGAGAAACAGCCTCGTGGAGCAGTACCTCCCTTATGCCACCTCCATCGCCGGGAAGGTGATGCAGACGCTCTCTTCGGTTGTCGATTTTGATGATGTCATGTGCAACGCCCGCCTTGGTTTGATTGAAGCGGCCAAAAAATTTGATCCGACCATGAACGTCGATTTCAAGACATTCTCTTATTATCGAATCAAGGGGGCGATCTACGACGGCCTTCGCAAGACCGGTTGGATCCCCCGTTCCCTCTACGCCAAGATCAAGTTTGAACAGGCGAGTAATGAATATCTGCAATACATGGCTGAAAAGCAGGGGGCGGCGGCCAAGGTTGCGGAACAGGAGATGGGGGAGCTTTATGATACCGTGAATTCACTCGCCTCGATCTACGTTATCTCCCTCGATGCGGCCGAAGACGGACAGGAGATTGAGGATACCAAGAACAAGGATATCGAGCAGTCAGCGGAATTTCAACAGGTCAAACGACAGATGAAAGAGGCGATCGAGTCGCTCCCGGACAAGGAAAGAAAACTGATCAAGATGTATTATTTTCAGAACAGGACGCTGGAGGAGGCGGGGCGCGTATTGAATCTCTCGAAATCCTGGACCTCACGCCTTCACGCGCGTGCGCTCGAAATTTTATTCAAGAAGATACAGACCAAGATGAGGACAGGCGTTTTTGAGATGGGGGAGGAACAGCCCAAGAGAGGGGAGGGATAACCGTATGGATCCCGTTATTGCGAAGACATTGACCGAAACAGTCCGGCCCTCCGGTGAGGGAGCGGCTCCCATCAAGCCCCAAACGGGCCTTGATTTTGACAAACTGCTTCAGGAGCAGATGGGACAGTCGGAGAATACGCAGAAGATGATTGAAGGGATGTTTGGGACTCAAAGTGAGGGAGGCTCCTCGCTGAAGGTTATGTCGGGAGAGGGCGTGACGGTTGATCCCGACAAGGTGGCGGGTGCCAAGAGAAGTGATCTTCTGCATGTCTTGAACGACGTCAATCGAAGTGCCCTGCAGATGGACCAGATGATTGAAATGGTGACATCGGGCCAGAAATTCAACCCCCAGGAGTTGTTGGCGATCCAGGCGGGAGTTTATCAGATCGTTCAGGAAGTTGATTTGACCGGGCAGATTGTGTCGAGTGCGGATCGGGCCCGCAACTCGTTATTGAACATACAGATTTAAGGAGAAGGAGAATCTCAGAGTGAAAGACCAGATGAGACAGGAGATGTTGGCGGGAATGGCGTCGGTTCTATCCGGTGCAGACGGGGAGAAGCTTTTCCGCTTTGCGGCCCCGAAAGAGGAAGAACCATTAAGGCGTCTGTTTCAACGGTATCTCCGGAATCCGGTTGATCGCGAGGCGCTTCGCCTCAAGCTTGAAAACTGGGAGCGCTTTGGGAAGCGAATGGCGCTCGAGGAGATCCATCCCGGATGGATTTTGGAAAAATTACGTGGAGAGTCCCCCCGGCTCTTGAGTCTCTTGCCCCATTTTCTCTCTTCGTCCAAGACCGAGGCGCTGCTCCACCAACTTAATTTTGAAGAGCGCCAGTTCATTTCGGAACCGGCGCGCGACCTCTCACCCGGGCTTCTCGCAGTGGTCCGTTCTTTGATCGAGAAAAAAATTGGAGAGCCCGCTGTCCTCAAGTCGGACGAGCCGTTCTCTTTCGATCACCTTTCCTGTCTCCGGAGCGGTGATCTTCAGGCCCTCTTCAAGGATCTGGGGCAGGAGGAGTTTTGTCGCGCCTTTGCCCATGTTGATGGGCAAATTCAAAGGGCGGTGCTGACCCGGTTTTCATTGGGAGACGTCAGGGAGATTCGGCGTCGGCTCAAGGCGTCTGAATCTGTCACGACAGAAAAAAGAAGGCAGGCGCAGAGGCACATCCTCTCTCTTTCGTTTGGAGAAGTCTCACCGGACCATCTTTTACGGGATATCGGTTTTTCCGTTTTTGTGCGAGCCGTCTCATTAGACAAGATCGATTGGGCCGATTCTCTCTGCCAAAAATTATCCGTGACGGATGGCTACGGACTGAAGCGATTGCTCCAGGAGAAGAGGATGAAGGGGGAAGAGGGGAGCAAGGAATTGTGCGATGAAATTATGGGCCGGCTCTACGTGCTTGCAACGCAGGGGAAGATTCAACGTTATTGGAAGGAAGAGAGGGAGATCGAGCCGACCGTTTTTTTGCAAGAGGAGAGGATTTAAATGGCATCCCGAATCATTAAAGGAGAGGGAACGGGAGAGTATTTTGATCCGACCGTTTTGGAATGGAATTCCGAACGGAAGGTGATTCCCGGAGAATTTTTGACCGCCTCTGAAGAGGCCAGACAGCTGATCCAGAAGGCGAAGGAAGAATCAGCCAGAATTTGCAAGCGGGCTGAGGCGGTCCTGGCCGACGCCGTCCGTGAGAAGGAGGAAGAGCGGGAGAGGGGATATCGGGAAGGTTATGAAGAGGGGCAGGCGGAGTTGGCGGAACGCCTGGTTTCCTTTGAGGCGGAACGTGAAAAGGTGCTGGCCGGCCAGGAGAAAGAGATTGTGGAGATGGTTCTGGAGATTGCCGAGAAGATTGTGGGGAATCAACTGGAACGCGGAGGGGTCGCCTCGGTTGTTCGCCAGGCGGTTTCCAAGGCGGTTGGAGAGCGGCTTGTTATTCATGTCCATCCCGATGACCTTCAAATATTGGAAGCGATCAAGGATTTTGGGCCCCTGACACTTCTCGGAGACCCGGCCGTAACACCGGGAGGCTGCCTCATTGAATCGGAGCTTGGAACGGTGGATGCCCGGCTGGAAATTCAGTGGAAGGCGATTCGGAAGGCGCTTGGGATAGAGGAAGAGAGATGACAACGATCAATTTATCGAAATACAGAAAAAATATCGTTCAGGCGACGACGGTTCAGAACAAGGGGCGTGTGACAGAACTGATTGGTCTCGTTGCGCGTGCCGTTGTTCCAGGGGTCAAGGTCGGTGAGCTTTGTATGATTCATCCGGGAGGGGAGAAGGAACCGGTTGGTGCGGAGGTGGTTGGATTTCAGGGGAGCGAAGTTCTTTTGATGCCTTTGGGCGAGCTGGAGGGGATCTCCCCCGGGAGTGAAGTTGTCCCGACGGGCGATTGTCTCAAGGTGAAGGTTGGCCCGAATCTCCTGGGACGAGTCCTCGATGGGCTCGGAAATCCGATTGATTCCCTTGGGGTTCTGGAATGCGACGAAACTTATCCGGTCCATCGTGAGCCGCCCGATCCGATGAAAAGGGCACGTGTAACGCAGCCGATCTCTGTTGGTGTGAAGGCAATGGACGGACTGTTGACCGTTGGTGAAGGTCAAAGGCTTGGCATTTTTGCAGCGGCGGGTGTCGGAAAGAGTACCTTGATGGGGATGATTGCGCGTCACTCGGATGCGGATGTCAACGTGATCGGTTTGGTCGGCGAGAGAGGTCGTGAGGTCCGTGACTTTCTGGAGGTCGACCTCAAAGAGGATGGGCTTAAAAAGTCGGTGGTCGTTGTTTCCACCTCTGATCAGCCGGCCCTGACCCGTGCCAAGGCGGCTTACGTTACCACGGCGATTGCGGAATATTTTCGCGATCAGGGGAAGAAGGTCTTTTTAATGATGGATTCGGTGACCCGCTTTGCCCGTGCCCTGCGCGAGATCGGACTCGCAGTCGGCGAACCACCGGCCCGTCAAGGTTTTACACCGTCTGTTTTTTCAACACTGCCCCGGTTGCTGGAGAGGACCGGCAATTCAGACAAAGGGTCGATCACCGCCTTTTATACGGTCCTGGTATCGGGGGATGACATGAACGAGCCGGTCGCGGATGAGACGCGGGCGATTCTCGATGGACATATTGTCCTTTCGCGAAATCTTGCGGCGCGGAATCATTTTCCGGCGATTGATATCTCCGAGAGCATCAGCCGCGTCATGAGCACGATTGTTGACGCCGAGCATCTGGAGGCGAGCCGGAAGTTGCGTGAGGTCGTCGCCAACTACGAGAAGGAGCGGGATCTGATCCTGATCGGTGCCTATGAGGCCGGGAGCGATCCGCGTGTCGACTACGCGCTCGAAAAGATTGAAGAGGTAAACAGCTTCTTGAAACAGGGGATCGATGAGAAGATTTCGATTGAGGAGACGACCGATCAAATGAAAGGGATCTTTGGCGCATGAAACAGCCTCGCTATCGATTACAGGTGTTGTTGGATCAGAAGGCCCGGTTGAAACAGAAGGCCGAGATCAGGCTGGCACAGACGATTGCGAGACTGGAGGCCGAAAAGAAGAGACTTCGCCGGTTTGAAGAGGAGAGGGAGGCGATGATTGCCAAGAGAAAAGAGGTCCGGTTGGAGCTTCACCAACGGGTCTCGACCGGCAAGGCACGGATCAAGGATGGGAGTTACGGCATTCATTATTTGAAGAGGCTTGAAGAGGAGCAGAAGCAGAAGGAGGCCCAGATTGAGAATCAGAAACGTCTGATCCTCGATTGTGAAACGGAGGTCAAGCGGGCACGCAGAGATTATATCAATGCCGTAAAGGAGTTGCGGATCATGGAGAAGCACAAGGAGCTCTGGTGGAAAAAGGCCCAGCTGGAACTCTTGCGGCACGAGGAGAAGGAGATGGACGAGCTCGGGAATATCATCCACCAGCTCAAAAAAAGTTTTCAGGGAGAGGACGTTCGACGGAGTTAAACGATGACGGACTCGATTAACAATAATAACTATGACGATTCAGTGCCGAGGGGTACGTACCAGATTCGACCCGAGACGCTGAACCGGAGCGGGCGGTTGATCGTCAGTAATGCGCCGGCTCCCCGCTACTCCAAGGCCTCACCGCAACCGTTTCAACAGGTCATGGATAACCTTCAGGAGAATCGGACCGCGACAGTCGATCCCTCCTTGCAAAAGACGGAAACAGCGACCCCGGAATTGACGCAAGCCGCGACGACAGAAGCGGCTGTGCCGATGGACCGCTCTGCCCCTCAATCTCGGGAGAACGTTCAGCGGCGCTCCCGCGACTGGGAGTCGGATGCGGATGGCAAGAAGTCTCGTACACAAGCGAGCCACAGTGAACGTCCCAAGTCTCAGGAGGCGGAACAACGCGTTGTCGGCAGAGGCCCCTTGTCCGAAAGGGGACGCGACCAAAAGGGGCAGGGTCAAGGAAAGGAGAATTCCAATTCTTCGCGGGGGGATCATCTCAAGGCGTTTGTTTTACCGGCCCACCTGAAAGGGTTGGGTAAGGGGAAGATTCAGGAATTGGGGCAAAGCGGTTTTCTGCAGCAATTGAAACAGACCCAAACGGCCGACTTTTCGAAAAAGGTCCATCAACCAACGGTTTTTTCGAAGGCACTCCTGGATCAGATCGTCCATTACGTCAAACTCCTTTCAAAGGCGGATGGCGAGAAGGAGATGGATATCTCGCTCCATGAGAAAGTCTTTAAGGGGCTTCGTCTCCGGGTGGCAACGAACCAGTCCAGGATTGAGGCGACCTTCCTCACAGAATCTGAATCGGTGCGCGAACTCTTCCTCGCCAGAAAGGGTGAGATTGAGAAGGCGCTGGCGGAAAAAGGGATTGATGTTCGCAAGATAGATGTTACAATGATTCAGCGTGGTTAGATCCCCCAATATTGTACCGTTTGATTTCGGGAAACTTCCCCACATCGGGGCGGCTGAGGTATCTCTGATCAACGCCTTTCATCGTTTTTTCCCGTCTCATGCTACCTCGGATGAGCTGAAACAGTCTGTCCAGGAGTTGCTTCACGAAGAGCTTGGCTCCGACTTTTCATTTCATGTCGAGAGGGTCGAATCACGGCCGATGGCGCAAGTGTTGGAAGGGCTCCCCCGCCTCGGGATCTTTCTCGTGATAGGACTTCCGCCGAAAGAGGAGAAGATTGTTGTCGATGTCGATCTCCTGATCGCCCATGCGGTTGTTGATCGTCTCTTAGGGGGGCATGGCGACACCTTGGCACAAACCCGCACCCTTTCAGAGATTGAAGAGGGGGTCCTTTCCTATCTCATCCTTAAACTGCTCTCCCATTTTTACGACACGATGGGGGCGTCTCCGCGGGTTCATTTTCGTCTGTTTGATTTTTGTTCCAACACGAACGAACTTCAACCTTATCTGAAAAGTGGGGAGGCGGTTATCGCCTTGACGCTTCAGGTTCGTTTGGGCAGACAATCGGGCTCATTCAAGATGTTGATTCCTTCTTCAATTCTTCTTCAATTCTCCTCTGCCGATGATTTCGGGCTTACAGAGGCCGAAAAGAGAGATCGTTCGGAGCGGATGAACGCCTTCGGTTTTTTGCCGGCCTCTTTATGGGTCGAGGGGGGGAGGACGACCGTCAGGACCGGAGAGCTCTCTCGATTGAAAGAGGGGGATTTTGTGCTCCTCGATGAAGGGGGGGGTGATGCCGTCTCGCTCCGAGTTGGTACGGGAGAACGGCGTTCAGTCCGTGGAAAGATTATCTCCAGGGAACGGAAGCTCCAGGTGCAACTGGAGGAGATTTTCGATGAACATTTTGTGGGGGGGATATGAAGGAGAAGGATCCCTATCTTTCCGAATTAGATGCGCTTGATACCGATCATCAGTTTCCCTCTGATGAAGAGGCAACCGATGTCCAGATGGGTCAGCCGCCGCCATTCTCGGAAGAGGGGGCTGAAGGGCCCATCGAGGAGGCTCCCCATGAATCGGTCTCGCTCGCCTCGGATGTTCCGGTACAACTCGTTGTGGTGTTGGGGCGAAAAGAGGTGACGGTCAAGGATCTCGTCGATTTTAAAAAGGGACAGGTTGTGGAGTTGAACAAGGTTGCGAATGAGGCGGTTGATCTTGTTGCGGGAGGGAAGGTGATTGCAAAAGGGGAGTTGGTTGAGATTGAGGGGAAGTTGGGGGTTCGGATTCTAAAAATGTTAAAATAATATGGAAGGCACACCCGATTTTGCCGCGCTTTTTATGAAGATGATCGCGGGGCTCGTTTTGGTGCTCGTGCTCGCGGTTGTTTTTATCCGCTTTATTCTGCCTCGGACCGGATTGGTGGGAGGGCGCTTCTGGGGAAGGAGGGGGCAGGGGATTGAGGTGAAGGTGTTGGAACGTGTCGTTCTGGAACCGAAGAAGAGTCTTTACATCGTCAAACTTTTGGAACGCTATTTTCTGCTAGGCTCGGCAGAGCAATCGTTGAATCTGATTACAGAGCTGTCAAAAAATGAGGGGGAACAGCTTGAAGGCAAAAATAAATAAACTCTCCATTTCTCTGCTTCTGATCCCGCTCCTTTTTTTGAGTGATACCTTGGCGGCCCAGGCGGGGGACTTTGGCGGCCTCGTGACACCGGGGCAGGCGATTGCGCGTCCCCTTGTCCTTCTCATGGTCCTGGCCGGGATCTCCGTCATCCCATTTGTCGTGATGATGACGACCTCGTTTGTGAAGATTGCGGTCGTCTTGGCGTTGATTCGGACTGCCTTGGGAACCCAGCAGATCCCCCCCAATACGATTATCACAGGTCTTGCGTTGATCCTGAGTGTCTACATCATGATCCCCGTCGGCCTCGAGGTCTACCAGGTGGCGGGAGGGACGATCCAGCAGGGGAGCAGCAAGCCGTTTCTCTCCGATGTCACCGTGAGCCTGCTCGTCAAAGGGGTCCAGGAGGGGCGTGAACCGGTCCGGCAGTTTTTGCTCAAGCATACCCATAAAAAGGAACAGGAGCTTTTTTACAATCTTGCCCGGAAGATGAGGAAGGATGCGGATCGGGAGAAGGTGACAGACAAGGACTTCACCATTTTGGTCCCTTCCTTTGTCATCTCGGAACTCTCGGAAGCGTTTCAGATCGGTTTCATTATTTTTCTCCCGTTTCTTGTGATTGATATTGTGGTGACGAACATCCTGCTCTCTCTCGGGATGTTCCAGATTTCGCCGATAACGGTCTCCCTACCGTTCAAGTTGCTTTTATTTGTGTTGGTCGATGGCTGGTACCTGATCGCGAAGGGGTTGATCCTCGGTTATTTATGATGGAAGCCTACATCATCTCGATTGCCAAACAGGCACTCTATTTGACACTAATTTTGACCGCCCCTCCCGTCGCCGCGGCGATGCTGACCGGCCTTGTGATCAGCCTGATCCAGGCAACAACACAGATCCAGGAGCAGACGCTGACCTTTGTCCCAAAACTCGTGGCGGTGATGGTCGCCCTTGTGCTGGCCGGCCCCTGGACGATGGTTCAGCTCGTTAATTTTGCCAAGTCACTTTTGGAGGCGTTTCCGACTTACGTTAAATAATGGAACGGGTCTTCCACATCGCCGGCTATGAGATCGACTGGCGGTTCTCGCTCCTGCTCGCCTCGCTGATCATGATCCGCATGATCATGATCACCACGACGATCCCTTTTCTCACGGGCAAGCCGGCCCCCGGCATGGTGAAGATCGGACTTGCCCTCTCGCTCCTCTTCTTTCTGTTTCCGTATCTCTCTTCGGAGAGCAAGGGGGTTATGGCACTCACACCGATCCAGCTCGTGACCCTTTACTTCAAGGAGGCGTTTTACGGCCTCGCGATCGGCTTCACCTCGTCGATCGTCTTTCACGGGATTCAGGCATCCGGTCTCGTGATTGACAATCAGAGAGGGGCTGCCCAGGCACGCATGTTGATCCCCCAGTTTCAACAGGAGAGCTCTGTTTTTGGCCAGTTTCAGTTTCAGCTCGGCCTTGTCCTTTTCCTGGCGATTGGCGGGCACATCCATTTCTTCAATGCGGTGATTGGGAGTTACGACAAACTGCCTCTCTTGGGAATCCCCCCTTCCGGTGGGAACTTTCCAGCGTTTGTTGATGAACTGATCCACTTGACCGGCGAGGTCGTCGTCCTTTCGGTTCAGCTTTGCGCCCCGGTCCTGATCTCGATCTTCATTGCCGATGTCATCTTGGGGACGATTTCGCGCACCGCCCCGGCGATCAACGTCTGGGAACTTGGTTTTATCATCCGTGGTGTCCTGGGTGTCTTCGTAGTTTTCCTCGCGCTCGGTCTGATTGTGAGCCAGATGGAGAGGATGACGCTCGGGATGGTGGGGCAGGTGCAGAGGGTTATCGATTTTCTCTCTGGTTTACGATCATTGTAGATCCCAAGGAATCACAACAACATCTTCAGAAAGCGGGTGGGCAGATTCTGCCGGCGCGATAACCAATCCCTTTTCAATTTTTAGATGAGGATAAGCTTCTCTAAATGCCTGAATGCCTCGAGTATCATGACCGGTCGGGCGGCTATTCCCCTTGACCTCAATGGGGTAAAATTTTCCGTTGTATTCCAGCAAGAGATCCACTTCCGCACCTCCGTGAGATCGCCAATGGTAGAGAATCGGTGGGGGATTTAGCAGTTGGCACTGTTTTCGGACTTGGCTCACCATGAGTGTCTCAAAGAGGCTTCCCCAAAGGGGATGTGCCGAGATTGCATCGGGTGTTGAAATCGCCTGGCCAAAACAGGCGAGGCCCGTGTCACTTAAGTATCCTTTCCCTTTCGTGCTGATTCTTTTGATTGTATTCCCGGAGTAAGGTGGAATCTCGTACCATTGATAAGTGGCCTTGAGGAGATCGAGCCAACGATGGGCTGTTTGAGGTGTTAGGCCTAATTCACGCCCTATCTCACTGTAGTTGATCTCTTGAGCCGTAAGGGCCCCGCACAAACGAAAGAATCGGGCAAAAGATTGAAGATCCGAGATCTCTGCCAGAAGACGAACATCTCGTTCCACATAGGTTCTCAAATAAGCAGCGTGGAATGGGGGGATATTTTGTATCTCCAAAAATTGTGCCTCGGGAAGTGAGCCGCGCCAGATTGTCTCAAAAAGAGTGCCAGGGAGTTTGAGGCGAGAACATTTCATGACAAAATCCTCGCTACTTTTGGTGAGCCATTCTCCGAGCCATGAGCTGCCTGGTGTTGTATCGCTGATTTCCTGGAGACTGAAACCATCCAGGTCCAAAAAGACCGCTCGTCCAGCAAGGCTTTCTGCAAGAAGTTTCATGACCCCCCACTGCTGGGAGCCGGTCAAAAGATATTGTCCCGGAGGGCGCTCTTTTTCCAATCGTCTTTTGATGGTAGAGACAAGCTCTGGTGCGTATTGAATTTCATCCAGGATAACCGGCGGTTTTCTGTGGTTTAAGAACAGTTCCGGGTCGGCTCGGGCATTTTCAATATCAATGCTGGGGTCAAAGACAACCCGTGAGATGTTTGGATAGGCATGCTCGAGAAGGGTACTTTTCCCTACCTGTCTTGCACCACTAACAACAACAACGGGAAAAACCTTGAATAGCTCTATTAATCTCTCTTCTAAGCCTCTTTTGAGGTAGTGTCTCTCCATCCCTTGAATTTTAGTGATCTGATCACCAAATATCAAGGAAGTTCTGTTTTTAGTTACCGACACAACTCGACCGGAACCGCCTACCGATAACTACTGTAGGGGGAGGGAGTACCAGGTATGATCGACTTATATGGATTCGAAGGGGGACCGATAAGGCTGCCAGGGGAGCGGTTTGGGTTATTTAAGGGTGTAGATCCCGCAGCCCAACAGGCGGCGCAACGCCAGATGGAAGATCGTCTCAGGCAAGAGGGTCGGAATGAGATGGCGGCTGAGGCGGCCGATCAGTGGATCAAGCAAGGGACCGGGCTTCGATTTCAACAGGATGTGCTTGACGGGGCGGATAACCTTGAAGAGGCGGCCAAAAAGGCCGGATTGGATACCTTTGAGGTCCAGAATCCAAACTGGCGGAACTGGAATTTTAGTATCGATCTGCCGGGCTCCAGGAATGATGATGATAATAACGCCTTTTTGGCCCGCTTAAAACAGGCAGTCACCTCGAGCGCTGCGTCGAGCAGTGATCCTAACGGCGAAAAATTTTGGGACAGGCATTATGGATCGGTCCTCAAATTGATGAAGGAGAAGGCGCCTGATATCAGTGGGAATGCGAAGATGGACGGCTTCAGTGAGTGGAACCGGATTGACGAGAAAGAGAGGGTGAAGCTCCTTCATTTTGCGGTCGTCGCGAATAATCTTAAGGAGAGGATCAAGATAAAGGAGCATCCCGATATCATACGGCTCAAGATGCGCGTTCGGGCGGCCGTCGAGAAGATGTTTGATGCGGGCAGTAAGAAGGAAGGGACATTTGATCAAGAGACCGTTGAGAGGGTGACCGAATTCCTCATGAGGCAGAATGCCCCTGTGGAGGCGCTTGAGTTGGTCTCGGACGTTGCGGCCGAGAAACTGCGCCCCGAAGAACTTAAAGAGAAACTGGCGAAGTATGGTTCGTGGGCCCTGAACATCTTCTTTATGAAGGAGATGATCTGGAGTTTTCTGGCCGACACCTCCGTTGGTAAGAAGGTACGGCTCGATCGGGCCGAGCGATGGCTTCAACAGAGATGGGCCGGAAAATCAGGCCTTGGTCGGTTTTTAACCGGTGTGAGGCCCCCTCCAGGCCTTGCGGCCCATGAGAATGCCGCAAAATTGGGAGGTCTTTTTATAAGGCCCGATCATCCCGTCCTGGATCCTGCCGTTCAGGCCGATCCGGTCCGACTCCACGCCGCCTTCCGGGATCTCGTTTTTGAAAATATTAACTTGGAATGCGATGTGAAGAGGCAACCACGGCCGGGTGAGGTCGAACAGAGGACTCTTAAGTCCCGACAGCAGGCGGCAAGAAAACATGCGACAGCGGCTATAAGGGGTGAGCCACCCGCCTCTGCAGAGGCATTGTCCTACGACCTTCGTGGTCAGCTACGCCCCGGTGAGACCGTTGTAGCGCCGGAGATTTTAAAGGCCCGCTCAAAGATAGCGAAGCAACAGCTTGCCGCGATGACTCGTGGTGCGCCCCTTTCGCCTGTCGCAGTCCCTTCAGTTACTACGACACCTGCTCCATCGGCTCCAGCAACTCCTGAGACACCCGTGGTGTCGGATCCAGCGGCGACTTCAGCCACTACACGGGTTCCAGGCGCCTCGGCCACTTCTTCTGGTGGTAGGGCTAGTGCAGCGGTATCTGGCGATATAGGTACTCCTCCCCCTCCTCCGGCATCGCCACCTTCTCCGCCTGAAACAACTGTTTTAGGTGAGAGGAGCGGCGTTATTGAATTGCCTGAGGCACCTCCCCCGACCGAGCCCCCTGCTGGGGCGCGTGCTCCATCGGGTAGGGCAGTTGCGCTGGCACAGGCAAGCAGTCTTGTCGCCTGGGTCGTCCTGTTTCGAGGGGCCCATATCGCTGTTGATTTTTTGGCAACGAGCCCCGAGTCACGAGAAAAGGGACATACCGCAATAGACTATGTAGGTGGTGTGGGCGGCACAGGATTGTTGTTTTATCTCTCTGCAACGAGCAAGAGCCTATTACCATTAGGAGTCGGCTTAGCTGGGATAGGATGGAGGTCAGTTGCCGATGATGTGAGTGATTGGTTCTCTGTCGGTGGGTGGGAGAAGCCATCTGGCTGGAAAGGAGTCGCCTTTGAGGCCGGTCTTGACGTCGCCTCTCTAGGTGCCGGGGCACTTTCGATCGGTTCTGTTTCCGCCGCCAACGCGGCCGCCGTTGCTGCTGGGACGGCAGAGGGTAGCTTTCTCATCGGTGGGGCGAGTGCAACCGTGGGTGCCGGCGCAGCCCCTTTCGCTGGTGCCATCATCGCAGGTTTTGGGATCGGTTACGCGATTGGAACGGGAGGCGTGAAGGCGGCCGAGGCGCTTGGGTTTGATCCGATCGGCTGGACGGAGAGGAACGTCTTTGGACGGCTCTTTGGGACACCCCGCGCAAAGTATTCAGAAGGGACGGCGACAACCCCGGGGACCCGCGTCACGGTCGATGCAAGTGGCAATCCAACAGGCTCCCAGTCCTATACCCAGCTTGAGTTCAAGGGGGATCTTGTTCGTGACGACAACGAGGTGAAGATGGTCGATGCCAAATCGGGTCAGGATATCGGCTGGAGCTTCCTCAATCCCGATCGCGTTAAATTCAAGAAATTCGAGATGCCTAAATTGGGAGATGACGGAAAACCGGTTCGACTAAAGGACAAGCAGGGGAACTTCATTCAGGCAAAAGGCAAGGATAATAAGCTCATGACCGATGGGGAAGGGAAGCCGATCTATGAGACCGAAAAGACGGAGAAGCCGATTGAGGTCAGTGCGTTTGAGAGGAACATGAAGATCTTAGAAGAGGTTTATTTGAATAACGGCAAGGCGAATGAGGAAGGGCAGTATGTCATTACCGACAATGGGCCAGAAAAGGTTCCAGAAGGGAAGACGCCTACCAAGGATGCGAAGAAGCTGTTAGGAAAAGAGGCGTATGCGTTTGCGCTCGATCGATACATGCGCCGATTGAATAAGTGGACAGAGGATCACCATGGAAATACCACAGAGGGGCACAAATTGATTCTGAAGCTGCTTGATACGAAGATGAGGGAGATCAGGCTCCCGGGGAGCGACCAGGTGATCAATGCCCATGATACGGTGAAGGCGACTGAAAGCAAAAAGAAAGGCAGTGGTGGAGGAGGTGGAAAGCCCCGTCCTGCAGGCGGTGAGGAGTGGACCAATTAGGTTAGGATAATTTATGGCGCAAGGGATCATCAGTTTTCAGGATAAATCGGAAAAAACCCTGCTTGAGGGAGAGATCCTCTATTCCGACGGCAACCTCAACAATCTCCATGACATGGAGGCGGCCTCGATCAGGATCAAGGACGCGGTGGGAGAGCATGTTTTTCATGATACCGATCAACTGGCCGCTTATCTCAAAGACAAGTTCAACGGGCAGGAGGTTGCCTATGTCCGTTGGGGAGAGAAGGGTGGAAAGCTCTCTCCTCCGGCCAGCAGTATCTCATTGGACCGTTTCCTCGAGAAGCATGGGAGCTGGTGGAAGAGGGCCGGGTCGGAAGTGGCTGAGTATGTTGCCCAGGTTCGTATTGATCAGAAGAAGGTTGATTCGATGTATGGTACGAAGACCTTTAGCGGCCAGAAAGAGAAGCAGGCATCCCAGGAACTTTATCAACGCCTGAAACGATTGGGGGATGGATTCAGCCTCACAACGCTCGTGGATGGCGATCTCAGTGTTGGTGGTTTGTCTAATGAAGAGAAGGCGGTCTTCTGGGAGCGGTTGAAGGACCGCTTCCCAGACAGTGGTGACACGGAAGGCGTTTTGGAGGCGATCAAGGCGATGAACCCCTCTCTGAAGATCGGGGATGCCGCTTGCACGATCGACGCGTTCTCTCTCGCCGAAAAAGATTATCACGAGATTGGCGATCGTTTGAACAAGAAAGAGGGGGATGGTGTTGAGGGGGACAACGATGTCGCCCTGGGGAGCATCCCGAGCACACCACAGAATGTCTCGAAGCAGATCGGCAAGATTAAAAAGAAGATCGATGACCTTTTGGCGATCCTGAAATTGTTGATTGCATTGGGTGACACCGACATGCTCGCCCTCTACCTGGAGCTCTACAGCTTAAGGAAAAAGCTCGATGGGGCCAAGGTCTCGGCGCATGTGGCGGATATCCAGAAGGCCCGTGATGAAAATATCGATAAGCTTTTGAAGAAGGCACAGGACTATGAAGAGAAGGCGGCCAGGAGTGAAGATCGTAAAGAGGTGACGAAGTATCGAAACAAGGCAGAGCTGATCCGGAACGTGATCGAAGGGCTCCGCACACTCGACAGGCCTCTGCAGATGCTCGCTGACGGAATGCTCGAGGATGCGCAGCAGCACTCGAAGACCGCCGAGTTTGCGAGAAATATGAGATCGAGGGATAAAGGGAAATTCTATGGTTAGTCTCTCTCCCTCACCCGTAACGATTTGAACGGTTGCAAATGCCCTCTCCCGCTAAGGGGAGAGGGACTAATTTGAAAAGGAGATATTTTGAGGATGTCGAGAAAAATCCAGATACGAGACAGGGCGACGAGGCGCGACGTAGGCGTACTTGACAGTACGTCGAGGAGCCGCCGAGTTGACCAACGAAGTAGGTGGAGTTTTATCGACATCCGACAGACAGGGTTCCTTAACGCGTCTAGTGCCCTACCCTAACCCCCAGACAGCGTGAAAACTGGAACCCGTATCGAACAACGGCCCGCCGGTCCCCCGGCGGGCCGTTTGGTTTTCGGGTGCCAATACCCCTCATCGCGGATTACTTTGTGCCAGGCACGCGTCTAACTACTTGAAAAACAACAATAAACAATCTTGGCGAGCATATGTTCCTTGGCACCGGGCTTGATTTCGTTCATAATAGCACAAATTGGTAGGCGAGGGGAGAGTCCGAGGCAACTCGGCTACTTAGAACGGCCGATAATCTAGTTGTAAGGAGGCACCTATGGAACTTTGGGGTTTTGAACGAGAGGGTGAGACCGTCCCAGGGGAGCGGTTTGGGTTGTTTTTTGGACCACCTCCTGGTAGTTTGGGACGTGCTGCTCCAGTTGCAGCGGCTGTACCAGCGGCCAATCCGAACGAGGTTCAATTCAATTATTCCTGGCTCGGTGACGATGGGAGCTCCGAGGGGGGCGATTTTAAGGCTGATGTTGCACCAGGTGCGGATGTTACAAAGGGACAGGGGCTCGAGAAATTTTTCGAACATCTAAAAGGCAAATTTGAGAAAAAGGGGAGCGGTAAGGTTAAAGGTTTTTTTGAGCGAGGTGGAAAGACATACGACCTTGAGATCGGACAGGCAGTTCCTAAGGGTAAAAAGAACGGTGTCCTTGGGATCGCTTCAACGAGCGTGACCCCCAGAGAGGAGAAGAAACCGGAGGCAGCCGCACAACCGGGTGCCAAACCGGAGCCTCCAAAACAGGGTGAGGCCGCGCCGGGCGACGAAAAGATAAAAAAATTGGAGGGTCAGGTCGACGAGATGTCCAAGCTCCTGAAGGCGATGAGTGAGGATCAGGAAAAGGATGAGAGGAGCGATTTTGACAAGAGCCTCGACCGCGCGAATGGCACGATGGAACGGTTTGGTCGGTTGGGAGAGACGAGTCATTATGCGATGGATGCGTGGGGCTCCATGACAACACCCCATAATGGCGGTTCGATGCTTGGTATTCAGGGACTGGGCGGCAATTTTCAGATGGGGGTCGGTGGCGGTATGGCCGACTTTGGAATGGCCGGCGGCATTGGTGGTATCGGTGGTATCGGGGGTGGGCTTGGCAGTGACGTCTATTTTGATGCAAGCTGGATCGGTACCTCCGGCTCGACGCTTGCCGATACGCGGGCCCAGAATCGGAAACTGGAGGCGCTGATCAATTTCCTCATCGCCCAGATCCTCATGGGGAATATCGATGCGATCACGAGTGCGATGATCGCAATCTCGCGTAAATCGAAACAGACCTTGATTCGCTCTTCCGTCTCGATGCTCCGGGCGATGCAGCATTATGACAAACAGCAAGATGCATTGACGGATCAGTTTGAGAAGATGCAGCCGAAGGGGAACGAAAGTGCCAACGACTTTTCCAGACGCTCCACGGCGTTGAGTCTCAAACTGAACGGCATTGCGGCAGCCCGGCAGATGTTTATGAATCAGCTCCGTGACGTGATGACAATGACGGAAGAGGTTGGGAACGTTGAAAAATCGCTGCTCGATATTACGGGACAGTTCAGGAGACATTATTCGAGGTTCAACGTTTGATGGCGAACGTCAATCACACCGTTTCAATTGGGGGGACGAGGGCGTCGAACTCTATCTCCCCCGATGCCTCACGCGTTACGGAGACCGTCCGAAGCTCTGACGGGACCAAAACAGAATACAAGGGGACCGAACGGGGTCAAACCGTGGCGAACTCCGCGGAGATCCTGCCGCAGGACTGGTTGACAAAACTCTCCTTAAACCATTTTCAGCGTCACAAAGAGGCGCTGACCCGTCTTGAGAAGAGCCTGTCCCAGATCGAGGGGAGAAAGAGGGACTCGGGCAAGGGGTTGATTCAAGAGGCGGAGCAGCAGGTTGTGGTGTTAAGGAGGTCGGCCGATCAGAATCCCCAGAAAAAAGAGGCTCTCTTAAAACAGGTCGGTGAGATTCAGACGGCGCTCGCCCAGGTCAAAAAGGCCCAGACCGAGATGGAGACGCAGTTGGCCAAAGAAGGGCCAAAGGTTCTTCACAAGACCCGGACCGAGGCGGCTGTGAGTCGGCTTGAGCGGTATTATGGCGGCAAGATCCCCGAAGAGGTGCAAAAAAATCCGGAAAAGGTTCGTGAACTTGTGATCGGCCGTCTTCGATTCAAAAATGAGGCGTTGATCAAGGGGCGCAAAGAGGCGCTTGCCGAGATTCAGAAGTGGGAGAAGCTAAAGGCAACGGGCAGTGCGGAGGAGAAAGGGAAGGCCGAGAAAATGATCGCCAAGCTGAAAGTGGATGCGGAAAGATTCTTAAAAGGCGAAAAACTTTTTACCCAGGCGATCCATTTCGCGAACCAGTGGATTCGTGAGCTGGAGAAGAGCGCTATTGAAGAGGAGTTAGATGTTGAACCGGAGAACCTTGTATCAGAGGGGAGCGAATCAGGTGATCTTGCGGAGCCGGGTGGCGAAGGTCCGGCGCCCGCCCGCACGGAAGTTATGAGTACGGGTGGGCGGAACCTGAGCCAGAACCCGGCGGAAGTTGATAGCGCCTTATTGGGCATCTCCTCTACAGGGGGTGACTTTGATGAAGGGTATTCGGAATATGTCGAAATTTATAATACCACACCGTCCTCACCGACCGTCTCGGCGCAGGGCCGCGTGGAGATTTCCGGCCTCGATCTTTCGGGAAACAATTTGGCCCTGATCCAATCTTCAGGACGCCTGCAAGAGGATATGAGAAAGACCAGAAAGCTCTTGGATCAGATCATGAGGCGTCTCCTGGCGGGAGACCTCCGGGTTCTTGACTTGGCCCTCATGATTCTGTCCCATCAGGGTGGACTCAGCACGATTCAGATCGGCGCCAAGACCGTGAAGGCGCTTGAGCAGCTCGATAAAAGCCAGAATGAGATTACCAAGCAGCTCGATTCTGTGAACGCCAATGATCCTACTTTCTCGTCGAGTCTTGCCAAGGCGAATATCCAGGCAAACCAGGTGGCGGCCGATCGAAACTCGGTCATGAATATGCTTCGGACCGTACTTACGACCTACGAAGAGATTCAGAACGTCACGAAGTCGTATCTGGATATCCAAGGTGCACAGATTCGACATCTATCCCGGTTTAACACTTAAGTTATTGTCATAACTTAAGAAAAATGATACCTTGGGAGGGAGAATCGGGGTGGCTTTGGCAACTAAAAAGAAAGATGATTCCAGGAAGTCGAAGGGGGAAGAGGCCGCGAGTGCCTCGATTCCCCTTTTTGCGCAATTGGAAGAGGCGTTAAAGAAAGTTCCCACCGAAAAACTCAAAGAGGCAAAGAGTCGGGTTAGTGACCTCATGAAGGGGGACCTGAAGTGGACCGAGCTCTTTGACTTGTCTCCTGAAAAGCTCAAGCAGATGGGAGAGGTCGCCTACGAACAGTTCAAGTCCGGTTCCTATGCAAGTGCGGAGAAGATCCTTAAAGGTCTGACAGTCATTGATCCGGATAATTACTACTACCACCAGGTGTTAGGAGCGGCCTACCAGCGTCAGAACAAATTTTCGGAGGCGGTTTTGGAATATTCCGTTGCGATCGATTTGAACGGCAAAGATGTCGTTTCGATGACGAACCGGGGGGAGTCCTACGTTAAACTGGGACTTCATCCGCTGGCGGTTAAAGATTTTGACAAGGCGATTGCGGCCGATGAATCGGGAAATGACAAATGGGCCAACCGGGCCCGGATGCTCAAGGAGCAGCTTGGGGTGATCGAGAAAGAGAAGAAAAAATAAGGGGCGAAAAACGTGGCGATTGACTCAACATCACTACGAACTGATCTTCAACGGGATATTCCGACGATGCCGGCCGATATGCCGGTTGCCGATCCGGAGTTTTTTTATCGTGAGCTTCAGGTTCCGCGAACCATCGACTCCAAGACAATAGGGCAGTTCTTCGCCACGCAGGGGAGGCGTCTCTATGCGCTGGAGCATGTTGACAAGATAAAGACCCATTCGGGCGAGGTTCATGATTTTGATGATATTGCCCAGGAGCTTGAGGCGTTTAGCCCGATGACAGGAGAGGAAGAACAGCTTTTGGAAGGGCTTCAAAGGGAGATTGGCGAAAGAACCTCCGGTGGACTTGTCGGGGTTCAGGCGGCAGGGGGCGACTTGACCGATCTGATTGATCGGGCCGAACAGTACGTCAAAGGACACCCCGCCTCCTCATCCACTTCGGCCGGTTCGGGTGGACCCTCCGATATTTTTGACACCCTGTTTATGACAGAGGTGCAGAAACAGAAATCGGAACGCGATGAAAAATACAAGATGCTGCTTGCCCAGGCGAAGGATCCGGAGACGATTGTGATGATCATTGCCGAGAAATATACCGATCTGTACGGGGAGAAATTATCAAAACTGATGCCGGCCTATCGGGATCAGTTAGACAAGCTGGATCAGATGACGGCCCGGATGTCCCTCGAAGGGGCTTCATCCGCCCAGATCGCTGCTGCCAACACGGAGGTGGCGAAGGCGACGAGCTTCATGGGGATGACGACGTTTGCGATCCAGTCGGTCAAGCAGAAGATCGATCAGGTTCAGAATATTTCCCAGTCTGTCCTGGGGAGTATTCATGAGTCGGCCAAGCAGGTCATTGCGAATTTTAGAGGTTAACGAACAAACGAATGCCGCTGGATGATTCACGTGCCCCCTTTAAAGAAGAAGAGCGGGGCAAGGTATTGGACCCTAATCCGGAGCGACGCCGGTACCTTGTCGATCTCTTTTATAAATTTGCACAAAACAGGATTTCTCTTGCCGATCTATCGCGTTTCCCCCGTAAAAAATTGGTCCGGGTCGCAGAGATCGGTTACTTCAAATACAAGTACGGGCGTTATGAGGAGGCCAAGAAGATTTTTGAAACGCTCGTCGCGATCGACCATGCGAATCATTACTATCACACAGCCCTCGGGGGCGTTTATCAGAAGCTGGGGCGGTATGTTGATGCGGTGGTGGAATATACGCGGGCGCACCGTTTAAGACCCAAGGATCTCTGCTCCTACGTCAACCGGGGAGAGATTTATCTCAAACACAAAAACTTCAGAAAAGCGGCCGAGGATTTCAGGGCCGCCATTCAGCTTGATCCCGACGGGAAAAATCTCTGGGCGAATCGGGCACGGTCGCTCGTTATTGCACTCAAACGGAATCTGGAACTGAGACAGAGGTTACAGAGAAGGCCGGCTTCTAGGGAGAATCCGGCTCGTCCTCGCCAATAATCCCATACTTCTTGAGCAGATTACGAATATGCTTTCGGTCGATGCCCGCCTCGCGCGCTGTCTTTGAGATATTGTAATTGTTTCTTCGAAGCATCGCGGCGAGGTAATCTTTTTCGAAAACCTCGACGACCTTTTGTTTTGCCTCTTTGAAGGGGAGGCCCATGTCGACCGACATCCGTTCGGTCGCCTCCTCCTCATCCTTCTCCATTTCCTGAAAAATGTAGGAGATGTTTTGACCCGTAATACTACTTCCTTCCACGAGAGGGACAATTCTTTCCAGAACGTTGATCATTTCGCGAACGTTCCCAGGCCATTGGTAACGGGTGAGCATCTTGAGGGCGTCATCTTCCACACGTGTGACTCGCAGTTTTCCATCCGGCATCTTGTTGAACTTCCCCTCTCCCAAAAATTTTTCGATCAAAAAGGGGATGTCATCCGGACGTTCTCGGAGCGGCGGGATATGAAATTTAACAACCGAGAGGCGATAATAGAGGTCCTCCCGAAAACGCCCCTCGGAGATCTCTTTCCTTAAACTTCTGTTCGTGGCGCAAATCACCCGGACATCGATGGAGGCTGTTTCGTTGGATCCCACCTTTTTCACCTCACGTTGCTCAAGCGCCCGCAGCAGTTTTGGCTGGAGGTCAAGGGAGAGTTCGCCGATCTCATCCAAAAAGATCGTCCCCCCGTTCGCCTCTTCAAAGGCGCCGCGGCGAGTCGTGACGGCACCGGTAAACGCCCCTTTGACGTGGCCGAACAATTCGCTTTCGATAAGGTTTTGGGCGACGCTGCTGCAGTCAAAAACCACAAACGGCTTTGCCTTGCGCGCACTGTTCTGGTGAATCGCCCGTGCGACCACCTCCTTGCCGGTTCCTGTCTCCCCTTCGATGATGACGGTTGCATTGGTGGGGGAGATCTTCTCCAGGATTCCGAAGATCTGTCTCATCTTGCGTGAGCGGCCGACCAGTAGGCCAAATTCGTTCTTGCTGGACGGCTCGATCTGGACCTTCTCATCAAAGGCGACAAATTCAATCCGGGTATTGCCGATCCGGATGATATCACCCGGCGCGAGATACGCCTCCTTCACGCGGATATCGTTGATGTAGGTTCCGTTCGTGCTGTTTAAATCCTTGAGAAGGTAGCTGTCATCCGCCTGCAGAATTTCCAGGTGATTTCGGGAAACGGTTGTGTCCTCAACCATAAACTCGTTGGTCTCTCTTTTTCCAATTCGGATGCGTGGTTGGGTGAGTGCCAGCTTTTTCCCCTTGCCTGGCCCCTCCACAATGATCAACTGACACTTCCGCTCGAAGATAAGATCTTTCTGATCTTCCTTGCCGATCAACGCGGTATCAGTGTCGAGAACGGACTGTTTTTCCATAGAGGCTCCTTCAGAGGTTCATTCTTTTTCCAGGGTTACGTTGTACATCTTGGTGGGCTGCTCTTTCAGATCAACCACCGATTCCCACGGTTGATATCCCTCCAGGACGAGCTTGACCGAATGTTTACTGTCGCGTGGCACCTTTTTGATCGTTACGGGTGTTTTTACGCCGATCAGCTCACCGTCAATATAGATGCTGGCCTGAGGAGGTGTGGAGTTTAGGCTCAGTTCGCCAAAGAGGTCTTCCAGCTTGACGGTCCCCAGTGAACGGGTCTCACCCGCTTTGAGGTTCAACTGCTGGATAAATTTTAGATAACCCGCCTTGGTCACGACGAGCTTGGCGCTTGTCGGTACATCGGTAATAGTGGCGGGCGTCGTTCCTTTGTACTCCGAGTTGACATAAACATCCGCGCCAACTGGATCGGAACTGACCTGCAGGATTGCCAGTCCTCCACTCGGAGGAGGAGGGGGGGGCGGTGGGGGTGGATTGACGACCTCTTCGGGCTCCTTTTTTAGTGAGGCGACCAGACGGGTTGTCTCTCCCGAGGCGACAATGACCGATTTTCGACTCCATCCCTCATATCCTTTTTTGATGACGGAGATCGACTGTCCTTTTCCCGCCTCGATGTTTTTCAAGGTGGCTGGTGTCAGTTGTCCGGTATCCCGGCCATTCAAAAGAATTCTTGCCTGAAGCGGATCCGAGGTGACATCGATCTGACCATAGGCTGGGGTTACTTTCTTCTCATCCGATGGTGGGGGAGGGGGCTTGATCGGCTCTTGAATGATCGACTTGGGAAGCGTTGTCAGGGTGGCCGCCAGCTTGACCGGATCGAACCCTTTGACCTCCACTGATCCATTCCATTCGGCGTGGTCCGCGAGCATGAGCTTGATGTCGTATGACTTGTTGATTTCCAGATTTTCAACTGAGGTAGGTGTTTTTAGGCCGGTCTCCTTTCCGTTCACAAAAATGTTTGCCCCCTGGGGATTCGAACTGATTGAAATGGTACCGAGGTCAAGTGCCGACAAGGTTTCCTGGACTTGAATCGGTTTGGTCGAGGTGACGGTAAATTTTTTGGCAAATTCCCGATAGTTCTCCTTGACCAGGCGTATTTCGTATTGTTTGCCCAGCTCAAGTTTGTCCAGACTGGCCGGTGTGGTAAGGCCCGTCTCGCCTCCATTGAGGATGACCTTAGCACCGACCGGTTGGGTGAAGATCTGAAAACTTCCGTATTCAGAGATTGTCTTGGGAGGGCGTGGTGGCGCCTCCTTTTGCGCGAAAAAGCGATAACCCAGATATCCGCTGACCACGAGGAGGGCGGTGAGACCGCCGATAACAGCGGCCCGTCCGATTTTTTTCTGTGTTTCAAGCTTTGGTGCGACGGAAGCGGCCGTCTTTTGAGTGATCGCCGTTGCTTGCGGCGTTGCCCCATGAACGACGAGCTCTTCCTGGGCTTGGGCCGCCTGGCGAATCAGGACGGATCTTGTCTTTTCATCGATGATCGGGGCGGATTCCCTCTTTTTGAGTTCTTGGGCAAAGAGCCGGGAGACGAGGGCGGCGAGGTTTCTCGGCGAGAAGTCAATGTAAGTAGAGTAGAGATGTTTCGTCAGGTCGAGCTGAAAATCGCCGGCATTCTGATAACGATCCTTGGATGAATAGGCAAGGCCTTTGACGAGGATCGCCTTGAGGGGACCTGAAATCTGCTCCGGGAGCATATTGGCAGTGACGCGGGTGGTCCTGATTTTATTCAAGACCTCAAACTGGCTCTCGCCCGAATACAGTTTTTCACCGGTTAGCATCTCATAGAGCATGATAGCGGCCGAAAAAATGTCTGTTCGGTGATCGAGCGGTTTTCCCAACGCCTGTTCGGGAGACATGTAGGCGATCTTCCCCTTGAGAATTCCGGCCATTGTGTGGGAGACGTTCATGGCCGCCTTGGCGATACCGAAATCGACGATCTTCACCTCACCTTCGTAAGAGATCAGGATATTTTGGGGACTGATATCCCGGTGGACGATATTCAGTGGATTTCCCTGTGTGTCGGTCTTGCGATGGGCATAATCGAGCCCCTTGCACATCTCGCTGATGACATAGACGGCGGTCTCTTCAGGGATTTTTTCCCCCTGCTCTGCAAGGCGGCGCATCACTTCGCGGAGGTTTGTGCCGTTGATGTACTCCATTGAGATGAAGTAGTCATCGCCCACCTTACCCAGATCAAAAACCTGGACGATGTTGGCGTGAGAGAGGAGTACGGTCAGCTTTGCCTCATCGACCAGCATGCTGATAAATTCCTTGTCAGCCGCGCAGTGGGGAAGGATTCGTTTGATGGCGAGCAATTTTTCAAAGCCGTCAACCCCGTAGGTCTTCGCCTTGTAGATCTCCGCCATGCCGCCGACAGCGAGTTTGTCGAGGAGGACGTACCGGCCGAACGGCTTTGGCTCAAATGTTGTTACGCCTTCTACTGCCATAGACTCATTCCCACAATAAGAAGGAGGGCGGCGATCATTGTCCCAATGACGAGGGCGTAGGTCAGAATGACACCGGCCCTCGGTCGCCCCTCTTCATCCAAGATGCCCCATACGACGAAAAACCTTTCCGTCAAAGTCAGACTTTTCTCCTCCTCCATCTCGTCTGAAGTCGAAGTTGTTTTTATTCTGAGTCTTGCCTTCCGGGTGAGCAGGGAGCTGTTCGCACTGCGCGATTCCGATGACAGGAGGCGTCGCCACCGGGAAGGTTTTTTTTCAAATTTGTCTTTTTCCTTTTTTTGTTGTTCCTGATCCTGCCTCCTTCCCTTGCGATCTCCTGAAGGATCGACACGTTGGAGGTTTGGGTCAGTCCTGTCGATAACTCTATCAATCGGCATCTATGTCTACCCCCTCTAAAAAAAATCAATAACAGGTTGGGTCTCTTGTCTCCACCACCTCTGGGACTTTTGTCACCATTTTAGGTTAATATGAATCGAAGATCAATAACCTTTTCTAATCATTGAAGAAAATTTATCAGAATGATTTTTCCGAGAAAACGGACAATTTTGCCTGTCATTTTGATAGGATAGATACCGCTGCCTCTCTCAAGAGACCGACTATCATTGTGTCCGCAATAATCAGGAGGATGAACACGAGGATCGGCGAGAAGTCGATCCCCGTCTTGTAGCGGAGCGATGAGGGGAGCAATCGGCGTGCCAATCTGAAGCATGGTTCGGTTACCATATAGAGGAAGCGGACGATTGGATTATACGGGTCTGGTCGTACCCAGCTGATAAGCACCGCGATGGCGACGATAAAGGTGTACATGTCGATTAAGAAGTCAAGAACTCGCGCAATCGTCTGCAAGAGGTAACCAAGGACGATCATGTTAACTCCCCAAATTCTTCTCTTAGTTCGCGACCCCGTTTCGTGGCCGCCTCAATAGTTTTCTCGATTATATTCTGAAAATGATAACGATGCAGGATGCGGAGCCCTGCCTCGGTCGTTCCCCCTTTGGAGGCGACATTCGTAATAAGCGTTTGCAACGGTCTGTTGCCTTGCTCTGCCAGCAAGCCGGCGCCTATCAGTGTTTGAGAGGCAAGCGTTTTACTGGTTTCCTGGGGCAATCCCATTTTTTTCCCTCCCTCGATGAGGGCATTAAGAAACAGGTAAACGAACGCCGGCCCTGCGCCCGAGAGGGCCGTAACAGCATCCATCTGGCCCTCTTTCGAGATGAACAGGCATTTTCCGACGGCGGAAAAGATTTTATAGGCTGTTTTTCTGTCTCTTTGTGAGACGCCAGATGCGTAAAGGGCGGTTATCCCTGCACCCAACTTTGCAGGGGTGTTTGGCATCGCCCGGATTAACCGGATTTTGTCCCCAAGAGAGTGACGGTAGAACTTTATGTCGAGTCCCGCCGCGACGGTAATGATCAGACTCCTCGCTTTTACAGTGCTCGCAATCTCTTTTAATACGGCAGACATCTGTTGAGGTTTCACCGCTAAAATCAGGATGGGGGTGGTCCCTGCCAGTTCACGATTGGAGCAAAAGAGGCGGAGATTGTATTTTTTTTGCAACTCCCGGCTCCTTTTGGTATGGGCGGTGGTGATGCCGATCTCTTGAGGAAGGTATATTTTTTTTCGGATGAGACCGGCGAGGATCGCCTCACCCATGTTACCGGCCCCGAGGAAGCCGATTTTGATGTTTCTCATCCTCATTTTTTTGTTTCACGCATTCCAAAAATCCCCGTTCCAATTCGAACCATCGTTGCCCCCTCTTCAATCGCCACCTCGAAATCATTGGTCATCCCCATAGAGAGGTGCCCCAGAAGGCTTTTATAGTGTCTCTTTTCATTAATTTCATCTCGAATCTCTCGCAATTGACGAAAATAAGGACGCGTCTTTTCGGGATCTTCTGAGAATGGGGGGAGTGTCATAAAGCCTTGCAAGGAAATATGATCATATCCATTCATTGCAAGAACCATTTCTTGCAGGGGCGTCCCTTGGTGAGCCCCGATTTTAATTCCTGATTTCGATTTCTCTCCCCCCAGATTAACTTCAATCAAAACCGCCTGGATCTTTCCTGTTTTTCCCGCCTGTTTATCAATTTCATCTACGAGTCCTGGCGAATCAACGGAGTGAATAACGGAAGTCAGTGGCAGGATCTGTTTGACCTTGTTTCTTTGAAGATGGCCGATGAAGTGCCATTCTATCGGGTGTAGGGGTGCCGCTGGGTGCGCCCTCGATTTGGGCGTAACATCCTCCAGGCGTAGCGCTCCCCAATGATTGACCATCTCCTGTGCATAATTCTCTCCTATATCGAGCAGGCCACTTTGAACCGCTTCATACAACCTTTCTTTCGGTTGTCCCTTGGCCACTCCAATCAATCTCACCTCCGACCGAGAACGGCCCGACCGCTGACACGCCGTGTCGATCTTTTTTCTGACGATTTCGAGCCGTTCGGCCATGAAGTTTGTGGACATCGAATCAACCGGTTGTTATAATTCCTGTACGCAAGAGTTCATCACATCTTCACCGCTCTTTCTCAAGCAAGATATGGCAGGGGGGGATTGTTTTTTGATTTCACCTTGAGAGGGTGAAGAGCAGGCAGAATGGGGGGATCCATGGCACCAAACAACGATGTCCTGAATTACATTCAGGAGCTTCATAATGCACGTCAGTACACCGACCTCAGTTGGAGTGGCACGATGGAAGAATATTTGGAGATTGTGAGAAAAACTCCCTCTGTCGCCCGGTCGGCCTTCCAGCGGATTTACGACATGATCCTCTTCCATGGATCTGAGGAGTACATGGATCACAAGAAGAAGGTGAATCGCTACCGGTTCTTCTCGGATCCTCTCGATAACGGTCGGGATGCGATTTTCGGTCTCGATATCCCCCTCATGAAGTTGGTGAATATCTTTAAGGCGGCTGCTCATGGGTATGGCCCGGAAAAAAGGGTCATCCTCCTGCATGGCCCGGTGGGTAGTTCTAAAAGCACCATTGTCAGGCTTCTGAAGAAAGGGATTGAACATTATTCCCGCACCCCTCAGGGGGGAGTTTACACCTTCAGTTGGCTCCGAGGGGATCTCGATCGGTCGTTGTTCGGTGCCGCCGACCGGTTTCCCTGTCCGATGCATGAAGATCCGTTGCGGCTTATCCCTTCCGATATTCGACAGGAGTTTTTGAAGAAAGTGAACGAAAATCTGCCCGAATCCCAGAAGGTTCGGGTTGAGGGAGATCTCTGTCCTCCCTGCCGTTTTCTATTTAGGGAGATCAGTGATTATTACCGTGGAGATTGGACCAAGCTGGCGAGTCATATCCGTGTGCGCCGGATCGTTCTTTCGGAAAAGGACCGGATCGGCATCGGGACCTTTCAACCCAAGGATGAAAAAAATCAGGATTCCACGGAGCTGACGGGCGATATCAATTATCGGAAGATTGCGGAGTATGGGTCTGATTCAGATCCGCGTGCCTTCAATTTTGATGGGGAATTCAACATCGCGAACCGGGGGATTGTTGAGTTTATTGAGATGCTGAAGCTCGATGTCGCTTTTCTGTACGACCTCCTGGGGGCCTCCCAGGAACACAAGGTCAAGCCAAAGAAATTTGCGCAGACCGACATTGACGAAGTGATTATCGGGCACACCAATGAGGCGGAATATCGCAAGCTGCAGAATAACGAGTATATGGAGGCGCTCCGGGATCGGACCTTGAAGGTTGATGTTCCCTACATTACCAAGCTTCATGAAGAGAAGAAAATCTATGGTAGGGATTTTAATCCGCAACGAATTCAGGGAAAGCATATCGCACCACATACCATTGAAATGGCGGCGATGTGGGCCGTTCTGACCCGTATTCAGGAGCCGAAGAAGGCGAATCTGACCCTCCTTCAAAAACTGAAGTTGTATGATGGACAAAAACTGCCCGGTTACACCGAGGAGACGGTGAAAGAACTTCGCAAGGAGGCGATGCGTGAGGGATTGGATGGGATCTCACCCCGTTACATCCAGGACAAGATCTCCAATACGCTGGTCATGGATCGTGACGAGGGTTGCATCAACCCGTTTATGGTGCTGAATGAACTCGAAAGCGGTCTCAAGCATCACTCACTGATCAAGAACGAAGACCAGAAGAAGCGCTTTCATGATCTGCTCACGGTTGTCAAAGACGAATACGAGGATATCATCAAGAATGAGGTCCAGAGGGCCGTTTCGGCGGATGAAGAAGGGATCAGCCGGCTTTGCAGCAACTACATTGACAACGTCAAGGCGTACACCCAGCGCGAAAAGGTGAAAAACAAATACAGCGGGCAGTACGAGGAGCCTGATGAAAGGCTCATGCGCCAGATTGAGGAAAAGATTGATATCCCGGAAGGGCGTAAGGACGATTTTCGTCGGGAGATCATGAATTACATCGGTGCCCTGGCTCTGGAGGGGAGGGTGTTTGATTATCGTACTAACGAAAGGTTGTGTCGTGCCCTGGAACTCAAACTGTTTGAGGACCAGAAGGACTCCCTCAAGCTGGCGAGTATTGTGACGAATGTGGTTGATCCGGCGACCCAGGAGAAGATCGGTGTCGTCCGGAGCCGCCTGATCAAGAACAACGGCTACTGTGACGTTTGTGCCAAAGATGTGATGACATACGTCACGAGTATTTTTGCTAGAGGGGATGTCAAGGGGAAGGGTTGATGTAGGGGTGTTCCACCATTTTGTTTATGTTCGTAAAGATTGATACCGATCACACCCGCTTTAAAGAGATCATCCGCGGGAAAATCAAGAAAGAGCTCCGTAAATTTATCACAAAAGGGGAGTTGATTGGTCGGGAGGGGAAGGATGTGATCAGCATCCCCCTTCCCCAGATTGAGATTCCTCGATTCGCCTTCGGCTCCAAGCAGATGGGGGGGGTTGGGCAGGGGGATGGCGAACCCGGCACTGTGATTGGAGTTGGTGAGGCGGAAGGGGGACAACCAAAGGCTGGAAATGAGCCCGGAGAGCATATCCTCGAGGTTGATGTGACCCTTGAGGAGCTGGCGAAGATTCTGGGTGAGGAGCTGGAGCTCCCCAAAATCGCCCCTAAGGGAGATGCCTCGATCATGGCGGAAAAAGACCGGTATACCGGTATCAGCACGGCGGGACCCGAATCACTCCGCCACTTTAAAAGGACCTATCGCCAGGCGCTAAAAAGGCAGATCTTAAGCGGCTCCTATAATCCCTCCCATCCGAAGGTTGTCCCTGTCCGTGAGGATCGCCGTTACCGGGTCTGGCGGGAATCAAAGCGTCCCGAAAGAAACGCCGTCATTATCTATATGATGGATGTCTCCGGGAGTATGGGGACTGAACAGAAAGAGATTGTGAGGATTGAGTCGTTTTGGATCGATACCTGGCTTCGCTCCCAATATCAGGGACTCGAGACGCGCTACATTGTCCACGACGCCGTCGCACGGGAGGTCGATCGGGAGACGTTCTACCGGACCCGCGAGTCGGGAGGGACGATCATCTCGTCGGCCTACAAACTTTGTCTGGAAATGCTCAAGACGCGCTACGCCTCGTCCGAGTGGAATGTTTACCCCTTCCACTTTTCAGATGGGGATAACTGGTCCGGAAACGATACCCAGGAATGCCTCAAGCTGCTTCAGGAGGAGATTCTGCCTAATGTGAACGTCTTTTGTTACGGCCAGGTGGAGAGCGAATACGGAAGTGGGCAATTTTTGAAGGATTTGACGGAGAAATTTCCGAAAGAGGAACAGGTGATTACCTCCAAAATTTCGTCGCGCGAGGCAGTCTATGACTCGATCAAGGATTTCTTGGGTAAAGGGAAGTGACATCGATGGATGACTCTACACTGACCCCTGAGTTGGAAGGGTGGCGCCAACGGATTGAGGGATATGCGCGTCATTATGGTCTCGATTTCTTTGGGGTCGTCTTTGAGCTTCTCGATTGGAACGAAATTAATGTCGTTGCCTCCTACGGAGGGTTTCCCAGCCGGTATCCTCACTGGCGGTTCGGTATGGAATACGAGCACATGAGTAAATCGTACCGTTATGGGCTTTCCCGTATCTATGAAATGGTGATCAACAACAACCCCTGTTATGCCTATTTGCTCAAGTCGAACGGGATGATTGATCAAAAAATGGTCATGGCTCATGTCTTTGCGCATGCCGACTTTTTTAAGAACAACGTCTATTTCGCCGGGACAAACCCTAAAATGATTGATGTCATGGGGAACCACCGGACCAAGGTGCATCGGTATATCGATCGTTTTGGGCTGGATCGTGTAGAGGGTTTTATCGACCGGTGTCTCTCGCTCGAAAATCTGATTGATATCCACCGGCCTGCCGAGAGGCAAAAAAATGCCAGGCCACCCAAGATGCTGGATGAGAACTCCTTGGAGAGGATGAAGGGGAAACCTCTCCCTTCGGTGTCTGAGCGAATTCCACTTCAACCGGAGAGGGATGTTCTCTTGTTTATTCGGAACCATGCCTCTTTAGAGGAGTGGGAGAGGGATCTCGTGACCATGATCAGGGACGAGCAGCTTTATTTTGCTCCTCAGGCGCAAACGAAAATCTTGAATGAAGGGTGGGCCGCCTATTGGCATTCAAAAATAATGACCGAAAAGGTGTTGGATGACAGTGAGATAATTGATTATGCCCAACATCACTCGGCGACAGTTTCCCCCCAGCCTGGAAAGCTCAATCCGTACAAGCTTGGCATGGAGCTACTCAGGGATGTTGAGCGACGGTTTGGTCATGAGAAAATATTCAAGGTCAGGGCCCTCCACAACGACCTGACCTTTATTGATGAATTCTTGACGGAGGAATTTTGTGAGGCCCAGAATTTTTTTGTCTACGGATTTAATCAGGCCAATGGGACGTATGAAATCACCGATCGGGACTTTAAAAAAGTCCGGGAGAAGCTCCTTGTGAGTCTAACCAACATGGGGGCGCCGATTGTCCAGGTGACGGATGGGAATTATGGGGGGCGTGGCGAATTAGGCCTCAAGCATCTGCATGAGGGGGTCGATCTTCGGCTTGATTGGGCCAAAGAGACCCTCTTGAGCCTGCAGGCACTCTGGAAGAGACCGGTTCATATCGAGACAATTGTTGAGGGGATTCCAAAATCATTTTCGTTTGATGGGGAGGAGCACCACGAACAGAGGATGACCTAGGGAGCTTGAATTTGGATTTTGTAGAGCTCCTTCAGTTTTCCCTCCTCAAAATCAAGCTCTTTGAATGTCACGGTGACGGACGGGACGGGACTTGCGGTGTCTGTTTCAACAAGGGCGTAGATCGAGGCGATTTTTTTGGCATGGTACGGTTCGCTTGGATGGCCCTTGATGGCCCAAGGGATGCGGTAGATCTCGCGGATGCCGGGATGGGTAACCCCGGGAGGCAACGTCTCTCCAACAGCCCGTTTGTAGTCGAGTGGAGAGGCGGAGAGGTCGAAAAGTGCCGTGGGGTTCGATGCTAAAGAAAACAGAACCGAATTGGGACTTTGTTGAAGAGGTTTCATCGACTCCTCCCAGTTCAAGACATTGAAGGAGGGAAAATGTTGGTCCCCTGACAGCGTAAAGACCCCACGAATCTGATGGGTCCGGGTAAAATCGAGAACCTTCTTGCGTTCCTCCGCGTATCCCTCCCAGTTGTCAAACCACTTTTTGTCTCTGGAGCGGTCCCCTCCGGTGTCACTCCAGGACATGCTTGAAAGGATAATTTTAAAAGGATGACCGGCCTCTTCTGATTTTTTGAGCCCCTCAAGAAGCCATTGGAGTTGTTTCTCTCCGAGGAGTGTGTGCTCCGGCCCATCGGGGCCCATCGGTGATTTGTACCATCGGCTGTCAATAACGAAAAAATCGACGTTGGCGGCAGAAAATCGATAGTAGAGTCCCCCCTCAGGCTCCAGGTAAGGTTGTACGGGAAAGGTTTCGTTAAAGACCTGTTTCGAGATCTCTTTATAAGGGTAGGTTCCATCGGAGCCATCTTCACCAAAGTCGTGGTCATCCCAAGTGGAGACAATTGGAAGGGCAGCGCTCATTTCCTGAAAATGCTTGTCAAAATTTCTCTGATATTTTTGCCGGAACGATTCAAGGACGGAATCTTCGCGTGGTAACGGTTCCCCTTCCTGCAAAAGTTTCTCTCGGTAGCCCCTGTCTCTCTTGATTTTATCAATATCGTTCAGATTGCCGTCATAATCGCCATAGATGTTGTCCCCCAGCAGGGCCATAAAATCGAGTGATTCTTCCTTCAGAAAGCCGAAGATGAAGTGGGGTCGGTACTTTTCCCGCAAACAGGAGGAAAAGGCAAAACGGAGCTTGCCAGGTTGCGAAGAAGCCGGGAGGGTCCTGAATTTTTTCCAATCGGTCGGCGGTGCTTTTTCAAATTCAACCTGATATTCGTAGGAGGTTGCCGGTTTGACTTCAGAGAGCCAGAGATTCGCCGTAAAATCATTTTTGGACTTCAGCGGATACCAGCTAGTGGCAGAGACCTTGTCGGAATCGGCCTCCCGGAACTGAATCCGGACCTTTGACTTCTCCCGTCCCTTCACGAGGATCGGGAGTCTCCCCTCCTGGATCAGACCGATGATGGGGGCCCGCCGGAGAAGCGGAGTTTTGTTGGGATTAGCCTCTTTCCCCCAGGATGAATTGGAAGAGAGAAACATTGAGACAACAAGACTCAAGGCAAACAGGGTTTTTAGGAAGTGCATTTTTTAATCCCCCTTAAGTTTTGAATAGTCCGGTTTTCTTTTTTCGAGAAAGGCAGACATCCCCTCCTTCAGTTCAGGGCTGCCATAGATCTTTGGTAATTTTTTAAGGTCCTTTTCGATCTTTGTGAGGAGCCCCTCATAGAGGGAGGCCCTTGCTAGTGCAATCGCCTGAGGACTCTTCTCCAGGATTTCGCGGCAGATTAGCTCCGTGATTGAATTAAGACTCAACTCCGGGACTACCTTGTTAATGAGTCCCATCTCGAGGGCCTCACGGGCCGGGTATTGATGACAGAGAAAGGCGATCTCATGCGCCTTTTTGGGGCCGACTAAGAGCGGGAGGATTTGGGTCCCTCCCCAAAGCGGCGCACTCCCGACCTTGGGGCCTGTCTGACCAAAGACCGATTTTTCGCTGGCAATTGTCAGATCACAGAAGAGCTGGATTTCATTACCACCGCCAAGGCAGTAACCGTTGACCTTGGCGATGATCGGTTTGGGGGAGGCAATGAAACTCTTTGCGAGCTTGAGGAGCTTTGTGACAAAGAGACGGCCGGTCTTTGCGGATAAATCGTTCATCTCGGCGATGTCTCCTCCCACACAAAACGCCTTGTTGCCGGCACCCGTGATGACGATAACGCCAACCTCTCTCTCTTTTATAGCCGTCCGGATCGCCCTTTCCATCTCCATGATTGTTTGTCCCCGAAAGGCATTCAGTTTGTCCGGGCGATTGATCGTAATGGTGGCAATTCCATTGTGAGATTTGAGAAGGATGTCTTGAAACGTCATCTTAAGCCCGCCTGTCTCTTCCCATATTGTAGAAATCAATCAACAGAATTTTGTTGATTTTTTTGGCTTTGTACATACGTCATAGTCATTACGAGTCGAAGTACTTAGGCGATTGAAGTTCAAAGGTATGAAAAAAACTGAATTTTCAAAAGAGACCGTTATTGCGGTCGATCTGGGCGGTACCAATCTTCGCGTTGGGGCGGTATCCGCTAAGGGTGAGGTTTTAGCAGTTGAGAAAATCCCAACGCTTTCGAAGGAGAAGAAAGAGATCGGCCTTGAACAGATCGCCTTGGGCATTGACTCTTTGATACAGAAGAATTCACTGGGTCGCCCTTACGCTCTGGCTCTGGGTATCCCCGGAATTGTCGAACAAAAAACCGGGGTTGTTTATTGTTCGCCTCATTTTCCAGACTGGAAGTCGGTTGAGGCGCGCTCTTATTTTGAAAAGAGGTTTTCCTGCCCGGTGGTCGTTGATAACGATGCCCATATGATCGCCCGTGGAGAGGGCTGGAAGGGTACAGGGAAGGGATTAGAACATTTTATTCTTGTGACGCTAGGCACGGGTATTGGCGGCGCCCTGGTCTGTAACAGATCTATTTTTCATGGGGACAGCGGCTTTGCGGCAGAAATCGGTCACATGGTGATTGAGTCCGAGGGGCGCCCTTGCAACTGTGGGAGCCACGGTTGTTGGGAGATGTATGCCTCGGCAACGGGGCTTCTCTACGGCATTGAACATGATAAAGTGAAGAATAAGGAAAGGGACAAACTTCTTGAACGGTTTGGCGGTCTTTTGAAGGTGACGGTGGCCAGGCTTTACGAATCGGTTCAGGAGGGTGATCTTTACGCCCATGCAGTCTTTCAGAAGTTGGGTTACCATTTGGGTATCGGAATTGCCTCGCTTGTCAATATTACGGGGATTGAAACGGTGATTTTAGCGGGCGGTGTCAGTCGCGCCTGGGATTTTTTTGTCGGTCCTATGAAAAAAGAGACAGCCCTCCGGACCTACAAGGAGACCGCCAGTCGGATTCAGATCAAGCAATCCACATTGGGAGATGAGGCGGGATTGATCGGCGGGTCAGCTGCGTTTTTCCAGAATTTTCAACATCATCGGCAGGAAGACAAGGGTTGAAAGGAGACAGGTTCCAATCCCCAAGACGGCCAGGAGTCCCATCGAGAAGAGTCCTTTGTGTATCGAGAAAAGAAGCCCTGCAAAGCCACCGGCATTAGTCAGAGAGGAGAGGAGGCAGGCAACGCCGGTATCACGCAGGACGGTCTTCAGGGAGCCACGCCCTAGTTCGCGATAACGATGCATGACATGAATGGCGTTATCAATACTGACTCCCATGACGGTCGGAAGGATCACCATGTTGTAGAAATTGAGTTTAATGTCGAAGAAGGTCATGAGTCCCAGTAACCAAAAAACTCCCATTACGATGGAGGTGACCACGAGGGCGGTCTCTGGCATCTTGCGAAAATCCAGATAGACGAAGGTCATAACGAGTAAAAGAGAGAGAAGAAGAATTCGTGGTACATCGTCAAACATCGTTTGCAGGACGGTGCCATAAATGATGGCGTTGCTGGAGGGGTAATGAGTTTCAACAGGGGTTTTGATCTCTTTGACTTCGTGGGCAAACTGAATGGCGTTTCGACCATCGTCTAACTGGAGCCGTGGAAGGGCGTTGATAAAAAAGAGCGTTTGGCCATCGGGGAGAGAACCTTGCATGAGTTCTTTAAGCTCATGGGGAACCTCGGACTCCAAAAAAGGTCTTGTTCTGTTTAAAACCTCCTTGAATTCGTCCAATTTTTTCTTGTCCTCTCCCTTAACGAGCTTGATGGTCGGGTCGGAAAGCATCTCCTTCATTTCGTTCACGAGCTGCATTTTTTGGTCCTGATCTGCCGGAACGAGATCATAATAAGAACGGGTTGTATCAATCACGGTTTTTGGTCCTGCTTGATTTTTGAGCGTCTGAACCGTTTCTTTGAGGGCGTCTGCCTCTTCCCGGGACTTTACAATGGTGACGGCAGGATTGTTAACGCGTGTGGAGGTCTGGTGTTGTTTCTCCTTGGCAAGGCGAACCTCAGGAATGTCGGCCCGTATTTTTTTTGAGTCATATTCAAAACCGACCCGGAACGGGGAGAAGAACGAGTAAAGACTGAAGAGGAGGAAGCTTGCGAAAAGAATATGAAACCCTCGTTTTTTTGGAACCGGAACATTAAATCCACGCAGTTCTTTTTTTTGTATTTTTAACAGACCTATTTTTTCAACAAGGAGGATGAGTGCCGGGAAAAAAGAGAAATAGAGGATAAAAAGGAGAATGAGCCCGGTACCTGCAATCAGCCCGAATTCAGAAAAACCGCGGAACTGATTCACAATGAGGAGAAGAAAGGTGATGGCGACCGAGGCGACGGAGGTCAAGATCGGTCGACCCATTTCGCGATAGAGATGATGAATCGCCCGCTCCACGTTTTCCCCTGAAGATCGCAAATTGTGGTAACGGCTGAACAGATGGATTCCGCTCTCAATTCCCAACCCTCCCAGAATGGCAAAAAGAAAAGAGGTGATGACACTCAGTTTCTGAATAAAGAGGGATCCAAAAGAAAAACCAAGTGGAATTCCCAGAAGGAGAGGCAGAAAAATGAGAAGAACAACGACCAAACTTCTGAAGCGGATGAGGAGAGGCAGGAAAAGTGCGAGTCCTGAAATAAGCCCAGCGACTTTCAGGTCTCGAATGAGGGCACGATATTCAAGGACTCTGCTGGGGCCGGCCAGATAAAGTTTAATGGTTGGCTCTTTTTGGGAAGGCCGTTCCTCTTCCATAAATTCAGACAGGTGATCATAAAAAGTCGAACTGGCTGCGAGATTGTTATCGAATTCCGTTGATTGAACATACATCGTAAAGAGTGTTCCCTCTTCATTAGTGTAATATTCACTCCGTGCCGCCTCTGAATATTCCTCACGATATTTGTGTTCTAGATCAGAAAAACTGAATTCCTCCTCTCCTCCCAGGTCGATAAGAAAGCCACCCAGTTTTTCCTTCTGAATCCGCCGGTCAATCCGGTCCCGAATGCTTTGAAGGTCTTCCCGGTCAAGAAAAAGGAGTTTGTTTCGGTCAAAAAAGTCGTAACCGACTTTTCGATAGTGGACCTCATGCACAAAAGGGAGGCTTTTAAGACGACCTGCAAGGTCCTTCATGTAATGGATCGCTCTTTCGGAATCGGCTGATTCGAGAACGATACCAATGGTGATCCTTTCATGATAGGCTTCACGAATTTGATGGAGAGTTTTGACATTGGGATGATGAGGAGAGAGAAGATCGACCGGATCAGTGCTGATTTTTTTGTAGAGATTGATAGTCGGGATGAGGGACAATCCGCCAAGGGCGAGTGAGACGATGAGGATGAACGGCCAGAATCTTGTGACGAGTCTCGAGACCATAAAAAACTAATCTCAGATTTTTTACTGATTGACAACTTATCGATTTGCCGTGAGAAAATGTCTTATGCCTCTTATCTCTTTGGATGCTTTTCGAAGGATCCGTCAACAGGATCCTCAGGCCTCTCTTGTCCTTGAGATTCCCTTTGATTTTGAGACCCCGGTTTCTCTGTTTTCCCGCTGGAAGAATCAAAAGTATGCCTTCTTGCTGGAAAGCGTCGAGGGAGGAGAACAATGGGGGCGATATTCGTTTATCGGCCTTTCCCCCTCATCGGTTTTTCGATGTCGTGGAAACGAGGTGGAGATTGAGGAGGGGCGTCAGAAGAAAAAAATTTCAACCCCACATCCTCTGGAAGTCCTGAGACGCTTTGTCGGTCCGTTCCATCAAGTGTCTCACCAAAAAACTCCCCTCTTAGGGGGTGCGGTTGGTTATGTTGCCTACGATGCGGTCCGTTTTTTTGAACGATTGCCCGGAAAATCAGCTCCTGATCTGATTCTCCCTGAGTTCTGTTTCCTCAAGCCGGAGATCCTGCTGGTTCATGACAGGCTGAATCATAACTTGCAGATTCATTTTTTTCCTTCCGCAGGGCTTTCAGATCAGGAGGCCTACCGACGCGGGCGCCAGGCCATTCAAACTGTTTTAAAGGAGATTCAAAAAAGACCTCGAGGAATTACCTTGAGTGGTGGGGAAAAACTTTCCTGGAAGGCGAGTCTTTCTCAAGCTGAATTCCAAAAAAAGGTTGAAAGGATCAAGGAGTACATTCTTGCGGGTGATGTGACGCAGACGGTTTTCTCCATCCGATTTTCAGCGAGGGGAAAGACCGACCCTTTTGCTGTTTATCGAAGACTCCGACGCATTAACCCTTCGCCGTATCTTTTTTATCTTAAATTGGGGGAGCAGCAGATTGTCGGGGCCTCTCCGGAAACAATGGTGCGGCTGGAAGAAGGGAAGATGACGCTTCGCCCCATTGCCGGAACACGACCTCGCGGGAAAACTCATTCGGAAGATCTACAACTTGAGAAAGAGCTTCTGGCCGATCCCAAGGAGAGGGCGGAGCATATCATGCTGGTTGATCTGGGTCGAAACGACTTGGGACGTGTTGCCAAACCGGGGAGTGTCACGGTGGATGAGTTGATGAGGGTCGAGCGTTACTCCCATGTGATGCATATTGTTTCCAATCTTTTCGCTGAACTGCAGGAGGGAAAAGACGCCTTTGACCTTTTATCGGCCGCCTTTCCTGCTGGCACATTGACCGGCTCTCCCAAGGTGCGGGCGATGGAAATTATTGAGGAGCTCGAACCGGTGCGACGCGG
Source organism: Deltaproteobacteria bacterium (assembly GCA_016180855.1). Classification (NCBI taxonomy): domain Bacteria; kingdom Pseudomonadati; phylum Myxococcota; class Myxococcia; species Deltaproteobacteria bacterium. Next base: position 285,718 of record JACPAL010000002.1, read on the forward strand.
GCTCTACGGCGGTTGCGTCGGCTATTTTTCAACGAATGGCAATATGGACATGGCGATTACGATCCGATCCGCCTCTTTTTACAAAGGAAAGGTTTATGTGCAGGCTGGAGCAGGGATTGTGGCCGATTCGGATCCTGAAAAGGAATATCAGGAGTGTTTGAATAAGGCGAAAGGGATGATGGAGGCGATCGAGGGTTCATAACGCCCCCCAACCCCCCTCTCTTAGTGTAAGAGAGGGGGACGGGGGGTGAGTTATGAGAACAGAAAGGGATGCCTGTTTTGCTCCTTGTCATCGACAACTATGATTCCTTTACCTACAACCTGGTTCAGTATTTTTTGGAACTAGGGGAAGAGGTTAAGGTTTTCAGGAATGATGAGATAGGCATTGAAGAGATTCGTGTCCTGAAGCCGGGCCATTTGGTGATCTCACCGGGACCTTGTACCCCGAATGAGGCGGGGATTTCCCTTGCGGCCGTAAAAGAATTTTCAGGCAAAATTCCGTTGCTCGGTGTTTGCCTCGGTCATCAATCGATTGGCCAGGCGTTTGGGGGCAAAATTGTTCGTGCAAAGAAGGTGATGCATGGCAAGACCTCGATGATTCACCACGATGGAAAGACCCTTTTTCAAAACATTTCCAACCCCTTTGAAGCGACCCGGTATCATTCGCTCGTCATCGAAAGAAAATCACTTCCTGATTGCCTGAAAATCACCGCCTGGACCGAGGAGGGGGAGATTATGGGGGTTCGTCACGAAAAACTGTTCGTGGAAGGGGTGCAGTTTCATCCCGAGTCGATCTTGACGATCGAGGGCAAAAAATTGCTTAAGAATTTTCTAGAGATGAGATGAATAGAGTCTTCCTTGAAAAGTTGTCTCAAGGTGATTCCTTGACCGACGCCGAAATGGTCTCGGCCATGAAAGAGATCATGTTGGGGAGGGTGGCTGAGGAAGAGATTGTTAATTTTCTTACATTGCTTCGTAAGAAGGGGGAGAATCCAGAGGAGATCCTGGCGGCTGCCACAGTACTCCGGGAATTTTCTGTTCGTGTGAATGTTCCAACGGACAATCTGGTCGACACCTGCGGCACCGGAGGGGATGAAAAGGGCTCTTTCAATATCTCCACTGCCGCCGCCTTTGTGGTGGCTGGTTGCGGAGTGGGCGTTGCCAAGCATGGAAACCGGGCGGTCAGTTCGAGGTCCGGCAGTGCCGATGTTTTGGAGGCGTTGGGGGTTCGGATCGATGTAGAGCCGGTGGTCATGAGGCGTTCGATTCAGGAGGCGGGGATCGGCTTCTTTTTTGCTCCGCGCTATCACCCGGCGATGAAGAATGTTGCCTCGGCACGAAAAAAAGTTGGCAAGACAATCTTCAACCTGCTCGGTCCGCTGGCGAACCCCGCCCAGCCGATCTTTCAGGTTGTGGGGATTTATGATCGTTCCCTCATGAAGAGGTATGCGGAGGTACTGAAGCGGCTCGGGCTCAAGCATGCCCTTGTGGTTCATGGAGAGGACGGGATGGACGAACTGACGCTTACCGGAAAAAGCCATATTGTTGAGTTGTGGGACGATATCATCCGTGAATACTCGGTGGATCCACGCGATTTTGGCCTGGAGCTGTGCCACCCCTCAGACCTTCAGGGGGGCGATGCCTCCTATAATGCCAATCTCCTGCGTGGATTGCTGGAGGGATATGTTTCTCCGTTGCGGGATGTGGTCCTTCTGAATGCTGCGGCGGCGCTCATCGCTGCCAACCGGGTTAAGGAGTTTGGGGAGGGATTGATGCTGGCGAATCATGCGTTGGACCAAGGCAGGGCGCGTGGTTGTCTAAAAAAACTTATAGAGATAACGAATGAATGAGAAAAGCTATTTTTCAACACACCCCTTATCACTTTGAGAAACCATTCTCATTTTGATAATAAGGTCTATCTCTTGGATTTTGACCAACCCATTTTCTTTTGTTATAGTAATAACTTACAGATCGGCATTGGGAAAGCCTTGGCATGTCTATTGCTCATTTGACTATCTATACAGGGGCTTTATGAGGCTAGGCCAGATCTTCTTCATCCTTTTTTTGTTAGTAAGACCTCTCCTCGCGGAACAATCTTTTCGAGCAGGTCAAGATTCGCAACGTCCAACGACAATCTCTCCGGCACTCGGCCAAGGCGTGAGCGAGATCCGGTATAACCAGATCAAGACGCCGCAGTTTCTTTTTGAAGAGATTTTACCGGAGGCCTCGATCTTGAACGGTGGTCTGGGGAATGGGAGAGGGGGAAATCCCGATCCATCCTACTTTTGCAGCGGTCAGGATGAGGTGATTGCCTACCGCAGGCAGATGGGGTTAGGCGGAGCAGAAGAATTTAATCCAAATGTGGGGGCGGGAAATCAGGGCAGTTATAGAGTGGCCCGGATTATTGATCGCTGTCGGACAGAAGGGGGCTGTGGTTCCGTTCCGGCGGATGGAAAATCATTTCTCATTGGCTCTCCCAAATATGCAACGAACTGTCACCCGTGGGGGGAGGGCCGGTTTTGGGACAATACGGCGCTTCAGAGCCCAAGCGTTCGTGAGAATTCTTTCAGCACTCCACCGAATAACCCCCTCCATTTCCGCTGGTCCTGGAGGAACTATATCGATGATGGAAAAAGCCTCCTGTTTGGCCGGTACCTTTTTCACCAATTGGCAGAGAACCTCACGGGAGACCGATTAAGAACCGAGGCGGTGAACCGGCTCTCCCTCCGGATGAATGCGACCAACCGGTATGGAAGGGACGAGGCGGATCCTTATCTTGTTTATGCAACCCCTCCGCAATTTCTGGATATCCCGTATAGTCTGGATCATCTCACCTGGGGATTTACCTGTGCGGAGATTGCCAGGAACGGTGGTTACCAATCGAACCCCGTTTTTAGGGGTCGAAGCTGGGCGGCCACTGGAAGAGATCAGGCGATGGACGTGGAGTGGCTTGACCATCACCGAACCCTGCTCGAATTTGTCCGGGACGATTTAGGGTCCCGAATAGCGCGGAGGGATTTTGGGAATATCTATCCGCGAGTCCCGGGGGATGTTCGAAACGGGTTGACCGTAAACGAGCGGGGGATAGCAGAGATTGTCGTGAATATCTGGACAATCTTAAACAAGATGCTCTCGCGCGTGGAGTGGGGAGCTTGTACCGATGCGACCTGCCGGGCGCGGCAGCGGTTCCGCTCCCTGTTTGGGTTAAGAAGGATCGAGATCCGGAGCTGTCGTGAGTTAGCCGGCGGCTCCCTCGTCGATTACCGCCACGAGGAACGGCTGCTTTGTGTCAAATCCGAGATAGCGAGCGATTGCCACAGCAAGCGGGCGAAAGAGGCCGACTCTCATTATAATGTTCATGGGGAGGGGCTCTGGGGGGCTGCGGGAAGATGTTTCCTTTCTTATGGGGAATGGCGGGGTGGCGGAATCTACGAGCGGGCGTATGAGACCGCTCAGGGGTACCAGCTCCGGGATCGTGGGGAGACGATCGGTGCGATCCATGGGAACGTCGGTTATCGGTCACCGGATGGTTACAGCCCCGTGATCGCCTCGTTGATAGCTCATCAATTGGTTCATGCCTATTTTCAAAGGGAGCTGGAGATGAACCGGATGATCGGTTGGCCAAACAACCCGGAGGCACTCTACGAGGAGGAGCTTGCCGTGATGGCACAGGCGGCGGTCTTCACGCATCTGCGCTGGATGGGGTATGCCGACAAGACATTTAAAATGGAGAAGGAGGGGTTTATCCGATCGATCACGCGTGCGACGCCGGGGAATCGGAACTCCCGTGTGGTCGATGCGACAATGGGGGAACGGTTTTTGTATCCACAGGGGTGTCGTGGGTATGGCGGGATTTTTTTGGGCCCCTTTTGCGCCAACATGAGATCGATCTACAGTGCACTCCGGAACGAACGGAATCCGGAATTGGCGCGTATGCTGGCGCTCTACCATGCGAAGGGGCCGACGCTCACGCCACCGGCACGGATGATGGTGAATGGTCAGGACCAGGCGTTTCGCCTCGCGAGCGATCAGGCTGAGGTGATTCAACCGGATGCCGGGCGAATGCAGCAGATGAGGGAGGGGGAACAGAGGATGCAGGATTCCTCCCCCACCCCTGAAGAGATGTCGGATGACCCGCAACCGTTCCGGTTTGAGGGAGACGTAGAATGAAGAGGGCTCTCTTTTTGTTCCTCACACTTTTTTTGATCTCGCGGATCGCGACAGCGATGGAGATCCCTCCCCGTTTGAACCTGTTCCATGATGAGGAGGAATCGGGGTGTCGAACAGAAGAGGTCCAATCCCGGGGCGACGATCCAATCCTGCGTGAAAACGACTGTCACCGTGAGATCTGTGGCGGGAATTTCTGGGGACTCTCGGCAGTGGATGTTTGTTGCAATGATCAGGAGATCATTGAGGGGGGGATGACCTATAACCGATGTTGGATGAGGAGACCGACCCGGTATCGGGCGGAGGAGGCGTGGAGGGATGTTTCATTTCCGCGTCGTATTGAAAATCCGATCGGTTGTGGCAATCATCTGGTCTCTGTCGAAGAATATACGGGGTCGGAAACAACTCTTGCCGATTTCATCCTTCCAGATCTTTATGCCGATCCGGCGGAAGCCTCTCAGTCACCGTTCCCCTGGTCTGGTGTGGAGACACTGACGGTCTCGAATACGGCCGCTGTTATTGCCGATATCATTGAGGTTGCCTTGGCGAATGGAGATCCTCAGGAGGTGGGGGAGGAAGGTTCTCTGTTCAGACGGTGGGTGGAGGATACCTGGATGGCCTCCCGGTTCGTGGCCCATGTGATGTCCCCTATCGGGTTTCCGGTCTGTCCACCCCAACTGACCGGGCTCTGTGATTTTATCGGGCACCGGGTGGAGGGAAACTGGGCCAATCTGATCAGCACTTGGGGATCGACCCATCACTTGAACAGTTTTGTGATTGAGAGAGAGTTTGCCAACCCAAACCTGCTCGCGCTTGTCATGGGGATCTCGATTCATGAGACAACGCATATCCTGTTTCATTGGACCCGCGGGCTTTTTGAGGATTTTACGAGCCCCGCTTTTGATTACAATTTCATCTCGCCTCCTGATCCGGTGCTCAATTATGAGGATGAGATGTCCGCCTCCATGGTTGGTATCATTGCCTTTCATTTTCTATCTCCCGGGGTTCGGGGAATGTTGCCGGCGGAGATGCGGTATGTAGAGAATTCTTATGAAAATATTTTTGCGAATCTCCTTGTTGATGGAGGTAACAATCTTGCTGAAAGACTTCAGGAATCTTATGTGTACACATTTTTTTGGACGTCTTTGACCCCGGAACAACAGAACGAAATCCTTGGGTGTGTTGACTGGATGTTTGAGCACTCCAGTGGTCGCTTATCACCCAACGATCAGGAGGCGTCCAGGAATATGTTGGTCTTCTGTATTGGAGAGGAACTGGGTAACACGGATGCGGTGGCCCTCCTGCAGCAGCTGAACAACAGATTGCTGGGAAGGGGGGGTGGAAACGGGATTGGAAGTGGGGGAGGAGGGGATGGCACGTTGGCGATCAGTCCCCACGCCGATCTCCATCATGATTATCTTGAGAGCCCGGACGTAGAGGGCGGACCCGGCGGTTCCTCTGAATATGAGGCCCCTGCCGAAGGGTTTGACTGGGACTACCCCGGCAACTTTCAGGGCCCGAATGACCCGAACAACTTCCCTAATCAGAACTACCCCCCTGAATCCTGTGTGGAGGCGATGGCAAATCCAACCTTCGCTGATCTCATCCCATCGGAGTGTGCCAACTGGTGCTGGGACCATTTTGAGGGGGGACGGGATGGCAATGGGATCTGTGAGCGGATCACCAATAGGGATGTAGAGGAAGACTGCCGGCTTTCAACAGGGGGTCGGTGTGAGGCGGGGGAGGCGACTCGAAGAGGGGATTGTGAGACGGATCGTTCATACCAGACCTCTGATTTTTGTGTCGATGCTTGTGGGAGTTCCGGGAGTCTTGGCTATTGTGATGACCTCTGTCTGCAGAATCATACCTACCGGTTCTGCGATAATATCTGCCGGCGTGGGGATAACTACGGGCTTCCGTTTTGTGATGAGATCTGCCGGGACGATTTCTCACCTGATTTTTGTTGGAGTCGGTGCCGGTATGTGAGTGACTCCCCAGGGTATTGCGAGTCTATTTGTAATGCGACTCCTCGGAGTGATATGTGTGATCGCCGTTGTGAGAGGAACTTTGCGGGTTATTGTCGAACGAGGTGTGATGAATCACCCGGTCTGGGGTTTTGCGAGGAGTGGTGTGAGGAGCGTCCGACCGAGTCGTTTTGTACGCCGGAGGAGGGGGCGGGCGGTGAGAGTGAGATTGTCGGTTCTGACGTGATCGACTGCCCGGTCGGTTGGTTTACGACAATCGGGACGTTGTATATGAATGATATTGATCTCATCCGGTGGGATCTTGGTGGGTCGGTAGACGAGGTTCAGGAGGAGGTGTTGCGGGCGTATCTGGAACACTACGACCATTGCGATCCGTATGTGGGGCGGATGATCTGTTGCCGCCTGGCAAGGGGGGAGGAGGTCTGCCTCCCCGATGGAGACAATGATGCCTGTGAAGAGGGGGGATACTGTGGTTGCCCTGTTCTTACTCCTAATGAAGAAGTCTTTGAGGGGTGTTGTATGCATCCAGACGACGGGGTGATAGCGGATCATCAGTGCCTGTTGATGGGGGAAGGCTGTTCTTGTCTCCGGCAGGCGATCAGGGGGTCTTGTTGGTGATGGGCACCTCGAAAAACTACCCATCTGCTGTGTTGCCCGCTTCGGCCGTGTCCTCACGTACCACGAAAGTACCCTCCGGTCGCGGCCTTGAGGGCGCCTTGCATCTGGGCCGTTTTTCGGGGTGCCCGAAAATTTGCATTATTAGGGGTTCCCTGGTGAGATTTTTATTATTGATCGGGATGTTTTTAAATCTCCTCACACCTCCCCTGTGGGGTGCTGGGGATCCGGTCGAAGGATTCCGGAAGAGATATCTCTCACGGGAATTTAGATATGAAAAGGAGATGAGTCTTGAGGCCAAGGACGGTTTTTTTCCGATTCGTGGCGTTCCTAAAAAGGAAGGAGAGGGGGCTCTCGCCCCGAAGATCATCAAACCAACCATTGCCGTCTTTACGACCAATCTCGATTTTGAAGGGGTGAGGCGGATGTTTCAATTAAAGAAGGTTGAACTGGAGTTGTGGGACAAAGAGGCGGCGCAAAAACAGAGGGTGAAGCGGCCGCCCCTCGGTGAAACGAGGGAGGGGCAGGATCATTTGAAGAATCGATTAGAGATACCGAATTACCAGAGCGGTTCAGTCCGGATGGAGGATGGGTCGATCCTCCTGCTGAAAAGCCATTATTACCACACCAAGGATAAGACCTGGATCAAGAAGACAACAGTTACCTGGATTGGTGTTCCCCCATCACCGTCTCAAACGGTTCATTGACTTTTTGGGATAGATCCTCAACAAACTGTTAGACACGTTAACGATGTGGCTGGGTAAAATTTTAAAATACAAACAGGAAGAACTGGAGGCGATTAAGAGAAAGAGATCTCTTAAAGATGTAAGGCTCCAGGCGGAGGATCAAGAGAGAGCACGGGGGTTTGCGGATTCCCTCACCCACCCTTCGGGTCCCCCCTCTCCCGCAAGGGGAGAGGGTAACAAGGCTTGGATCATTGCCGAGATAAAAAAGGCCTCTCCGTCGGCAGGGCTCCTTCGACCGGAGTATGATCCGATCGGCATCGCACAAATGTATGAAGAGAACGGGGCCTCCGCGATCTCTATTCTGACCGATCGGCATTTTTTTCAAGGGGATCTCTCGGATCTCACAAAGGTCCGTCAGGTCGTCAGGCTGCCTGTTTTAAGGAAAGACTTCATCTTTGATGAGTATCAGATTTATGAGGCACGAGGAGCCGGTGCTGATGCGGTTCTCTTGATTGTGCGCCTTCTGGAGGGCTCCCAGCTTGAGGATTATCTTGCCTTGGCCCACGGTCTGGGGATGGCGGCGCTCGTGGAGGTTCACGATGAAAACGATTTGAATCGTGCCGTTTCGTCGGGTGCCGGACTGATCGGTGTCAACAACCGTGATCTCGATTCCCTGAAGACGGATGTTGCGGTGACGGAGCGGCTCGCCCCGAAGGCCCCGAAAGAATCGCTTCTTGTCTCCGAATCGGGCATTTCAACAAGAAAAGAGGTTGAAAGATTGCAAAAGGTGGGGGTGAACTGTTTTTTGATAGGGGAGTCGTTGCTTCGAGAAAAAGAGCCGGGACAAGCCCTAAAGGGCTTATTATCCCCACCCTGTCCCTCCCCTTAATTTAAGGGGAGGGTGAGGGAGGGGATATATGGTTAAGGTCAAGATCTGCGGCATTACTAATTTGGATGATGCCCTCGATGCGGTGGAGTTTGGTGCCGATGCCTTAGGATTCAACTTCTGGCCCGATTCACCACGTTTCATCCAGCCGGGGCAGGCCAAGAAAATGATGGAGGATCTCCCCCCCTCTGTCTGGAGGGTCGGGGTCTTTGTGAATGAGGCGTATGAGAAGGTTCGGGATATCGCTGTGGACCTTGCCCTTGATTACGTCCAGTTTCATGGGGATGAACTCCCCTCCTACTGTGACCAGTTTGCTACCCCGCATTGGAAGGGGTTTCGCCTGAGAAGTGAAGCAGATCTTGAACTCATGAAAAAATATCATTGTGATTACTTCCTCGTCGATTCTTGCATCGAAAAGATGTACGGTGGAACCGGTGTTACTGGGAACTGGGAGTTGGCACGAAAGGCAAAGGAATTCGGCAAGATTTTCCTGGCGGGGGGGCTGACGCCGGAGAACGTGCAGACCGCGATTCGTGTGGTCCGACCGGCGGGAGTTGATGTGGCAACCGGTGTCGAGGAGACACCGGGGAGAAAGAACCGGTTCAAGTTAGAGGAGTTTATTACGAAGGCAAAGGGTGTGTCATAACTCACCCCCGGCCCCTCTCTTACATTAAGAGAGGGGAGTTCGGGGGGTATGTGGAAAAAGAGAAATTATTGGGAGGGGGCGTTAATGAAAGGTCACTTTGGTACGTTTGGTGGCCAATTCGTCGCCGAGACACTCATGCCGGCCTTGAAGGAACTCGAGTTGGCCTACGAGAAGGTAGCCAAGTCAGCTTCTTTCAAAAAAAGATACCATGAGCTGGCCCGGACCTACGTCGGTCGTCCAACGCCGCTCTATCATGCGCGACATCTCTCTGAAAAACTGAAAGGGGCCCAGATTTTTCTGAAAAGGGAGGACCTCTGCCACACGGGCGCCCACAAGATCAACAACACGCTCGGTCAGTGTCTGCTTGCGAAAGAGATGGGGAAGCAGAGGGTCATTGCCGAGACGGGAGCGGGGCAGCATGGTGTAGCAACGGCGACGATGGCCGCCCTGCTGGGACAGGAGTGCGAGGTCTACATGGGAGAAGAGGACATCCAGCGCCAGTCGCCGAATGTTTTCAGGATGAAAATCCTTGGTGCAAAGGTGATCCCGGTTTTGTCAGGCTCAAGGACCCTGAAGGACGCCCTCAATGAGGCGCTTCGCGATTGGATCACGAATATCCGGACGACGCATTATTGCATCGGCTCTGTGGCCGGTCCTCATCCTTACCCGACCATGGTGCGTGATTTTCAATCGGTTATCGGAAAAGAGACAAAAAGGCAGCTTACGAAAACCCCTGATTATCTCATCGCCTGTGTGGGAGGAGGCTCCAACGCGATCGGTCTTTTTTATCCTTTTTTGAAAGAGCGTCATGTCAGAATGTTTGGGGTTGAGGCGGCTGGGGCGGCGACCCTTTGCAAGGGGCGGGTTGGTGTGCTTCATGGCTCCAAGTCGTACCTCCTCCAAAACAGCGAAGGGCAGGTGAATGAGACCCACTCCATTTCTGCCGGTCTCGATTATCCGGGAGTAGGACCGGAACATAGTTTTCTAAAAACAACCGGCAGGGTTCACTATGTGACGGTCAACGACCGACAGGCGATGGAGGGATTTTCTCTTTTGACTGAGACAGAGGGGATCATCCCGGCGCTTGAGTCATCCCATGCTATTTATTACGCGGGTCGCCTTGCGAGACGTCTGCCCCGAAACAAGGTCATTGTGGTCAATCTCTCCGGACGGGGGGATAAGGATCTTGCGACAGCAGCGAGGTATTTGGGGTTATGTCACGCATAAATTTAAAGTTTTGGGAGCTTAAAGCGCAGAAAAAAAAGGCGCTGATTCCGTTTATTGTGGCCGGCACTCCTTCTCTTAACATCACCAAGAAGCTGATCTTGGCCCTCGAAAAGGTGGGGGCCGACATCATCGAACTCGGTGTCCCTTTTTCCGACCCGATGGCGGATGGTCCGGTGATCCAGAGGGCGAGTGAGAAGTCACTCGCTGCCGGGACAAGTTTAAAAAAGATCCTCGGCCTTATCAGAGACGTTCGAAGAGAGACAGAGATTCCGATCTTGCTCATGGGATATTACAACCCGATTCTCTCCTACGGTCTCCGACGTTATGCGGTTGATGCCGCGCGTGCCGGGGTTGATGCGACATTGGTGGTTGATCTCCCCCCTGAAGAATCTCTCGAATTGGATCGTGAGTTAAAGAGGGTTGGGATTGATCTGATTTATCTCCTGGCCCCCACGTCAGGAAGGGAACGGATCCGGCTTGTCGCCAAGAGGGGGAGGGGATTTATCTATTTCGTTTCAATGACCGGTGTGACCGGTTCACGACTTAAAAACCGGCCGGAGATCAAAGGCCACGTGGCGTTGATACGTCGCCACACAGGTCTTCCGATTGCCGTTGGCTTTGGTGTGAAATCCCCCTCTGACGCGAGACAGGTCGCGCGCCTTGCCGATGGTGTTGTTATCGGGAGTGAGTTGGTGAGGAGGATCTCATCGTCATCTCACCCCCTTCGTGCCGCGGGCTCTTTTTTGAGTGCAATCGGAAAGATCTAGGGGCAGGCCTAAATGCCTGCCCCCACCGCCACCCACAACTTTTCCTTGTTTTGACCGAAAATAAACCCATGGGATTGATCGGCAGCAAAACGTTTCCTGTCAGAGGTGTTTTACACGACAGCCTCCACAACCTCTCTCAAATTATTGCCTCTGTGAGTTGCGACAAGCTGTTACCGTTGGTCCGTGAGAAGCCTTTGACAGAGGAATTCAGGGCACAACTCTTGAGCAGATACCGCCAGGCCCACGAGGATTTGGCAACGGTTCTCGGTCGGTTTGATCCAACACGAAATCCCACCGTGAAAAGGGAAGAGCTGGCACTTTATATTGGTTATCTGGATCGTCTCTTCAGCGAGGCCGCCTCAACGCTGGATGCCTCGGATCAAATATCCGCTTATCAGACGATCGGTGACCTTTTAACCCGTTGCCGGCCTGTCCGAAATTTGGATAACAATCTGTGTCTTTACACCGCCTGGCGGCAGTCAGCGGATCGCGTTCGCAGATTTGATCTGGGCCAAATTTTAGGGGCCCTTCTCACCTTTGCCCGCGAGACCCGTCCCGAGTTTTTGCAGCCGGGGACCTTGTCGGTTTTTGCAGGTGGAGTTTCTTGCGCAACAAGAGGGGCGTTGTGACGATAACTTCACTGATGTCGATCGACAGCCTCCAACAACTTGCCCGCCTCTGTGAAGAGGCAGGGGAATACGCCTCCTGGCTTGGTGATGAGATCGAAGAGGCGAACTGGGGGGATGATTGGAATCGGCCTCGACCTCGTCCGCTCCGTGGTGGGTGGGTTCATTTTACAAAGTTGGATCAGGAGTTTACCGAACCGGCTGTGGCGGTCCTGCATGAGGCAAAGATGCACCGCATCGTCGAAACGTTACGCAGTTTCTCCGGCGGAGAGGGCGCCTCTGGAAGGCTCCACAGGACGTTTGCGGGATTTGGCCATCTTGTTCCGTGGGCTGATGAGGGAGATCTCCTGGCCCGCTCTTTTACCCATCCGGTCGGTGGGGCGGCGTACCAGTTGGGTCAAAGACTTAAATTAAGGGCCTACGAGTTGCAACAGTTACGCCTGCAGATCGTGGCCGAGATCGAATCACTTGCTCGTTTGGGGAAGGGCGGGACTGCTGCCCCGATGGCAGCTCTAGTGGGAGTTCTCGTATTAACAGGAATTTTCTCCCAGATAAGACACACAGAGTAAGGAGTTAAACAACAAACATGGTTGTTGATTCCAGAACACAAGTTCTAGGTTACTTAACGCAGGGAGCTCAATCCCTCATGCGGGTCTTGGACGAGAGGAGTAAGATTCCTGGGGTTTTTCTCAAAGTCTTGGAGCCGGGGGAAGCAGCAGAGGTTGCTCGGGAGCTCAGGGCGTTGTTAGGGCAGAGGGATCCACTCAGACTTGCGCTCGGTCTTCGGTCGTCAAGAGCTTACCAATTTTATCAAAGCGACCTGACGTGCCCCTCCATTTTCGGAAGGGTTGTAGAGGCTGTTAGGGAGGGTGGAGTTGAAAGAGGAGCGAGGACTATCTACGATTATGAGGTCGATATGGTTAATTTTTATACCTCCGTTTTGTCCTTCTCTCCTGGTATCTCATTCGAGGCGGGTGTGGGGGTTATTTCTGGGATAAGAGAATGTTTCTGGATGCCTCCTGTTCACCTGATTTGGAGTTAAATATTTCGCCAAATCTATTCTGCTAAAAACAGTTGCGCCTTCTCTTCTTTCCGCTAAAAAAGCGGTTGATGACAACCCTCTACCATCCTCACGAAATAGAGCCGAAATGGCAGAACGTTTGGGAAGAGCAGAAGGTCTTTAAGGTAACAGAAGATCCTTCCCGCAAGAAATATTATTGTCTTGAGATGCTTCCCTATCCCTCCGGTCGAATCCACATGGGGCATGTCCGAAATTATTCGATCGGCGATGTAGTCGCTCGCTACAAGAGGATGAGGGGGTTCAACGTCCTTCACCCGATGGGCTGGGATGCGTTCGGGATGCCTGCGGAGAATGCGGCCATTGCCCACAAAACCCACCCCGCTCAATGGACCCAACAGAATATCCGGACGATGAAGAGTCAGCTCCAACGGATGGGGTTTTCCTACGATTGGGACCGCGAGATAGCGACCTCGGAACCGGATTACTACAAATGGGAGCAGCTCCTCTTTCTGAGGCTCTACGAAAAACGATTGGCCTACAAGAAGAGGTCATTCGTCAATTGGTGTGATTCCTGTCAGACCGTTCTGGCCAATGAGCAGGTGGAGGGGGGAAAATGCTGGCGTTGCGATTCGACGATCCTGCTCCGCCCCTTGGAGCAGTGGTTTTTGAAGATCACCGCGTATGCCAGGGAACTTCGTGAAGAGACCCATAAACTCAAGGGCTGGCCGGAAAAGGTTCTTGCGATGCAACGGGAGTGGATTGGGGAGAGTGAGGGGGCGATGGTTCGCTTTCCCATCGAGGAGAGCCCAAAGGAATCGATAGAAATTTTTACGACACGACCGGATACCCTTTTTGGAGTCACCTTTCTTTCACTTGCTGCGGAACATCCCCTTGTTCTGGAACTGTCCAAAGGCGCCTCTCAGGAGGCAGAGGTTAGAAGGTTTATTGAGAAGGTTGCCAGGATCGATCGCACCAAAAGGCTTGCGGGAGAGTATGAAAAAGAGGGGGTTTTTACCGGCGCCACCTGTCTCCATCCGCTGAACAATCGCCGTCTGCCAATTTACGCCGCCAACTTTGTCCTCATGGAGTACGGGACCGGGGCCGTCATGGCGGTCCCGGCGCACGACCAGAGGGATTTTGAGTTTGCCAGAAAATATGGTCTGCCGATTGAGGTCGTGATCCAGCCTTCCGCCACGGAACCGCTTCATCCTCAAACGATGAAAGAGGCGTATGTTGAACCGGGTGTCATGGCAAATTCCGGGCGGTTCGATGGAATCCCCTCCGAAACGGCGAAGGGCCAGATTGTGGCGAGTCTGGGATCCTGCGGAGAGAAATCGACGATCTACAAGCTTCGTGACTGGGGGATCAGTCGTCAACGATACTGGGGGGCACCGATTCCGATCCTCTACTGCCCCAATTGCGGTGAGGTTCCGGTGCCTGAGAAGGACCTGCCGGTTGTTCTTCCGACGGATGTCGCGTTTACGGGGACTGGCGGGTCGCCGCTCAAAAAGGTGGAATCTTTTCTTAAGACACCCTGTCCCAACTGTCCCGGGACGGCGACGCGGGAGACCGACACGATGGATACCTTCATGGAATCCTCCTGGTATTTTCTCCGGTATTGCTCGCCTCATCATGACCGGGGGATGTTCGATCCAAAACAGGTCGATTACTGGATGCCGGTCGATCAATACATTGGTGGTGTGGAGCATGCGGTGCTTCACCTCCTCTATGCCCGTTTCTTTTCAAAGGTGCTTCGGGATATCGGCTGGCACCATCTGAGCGAGCCTTTTGAAAACCTCCTGACGCAAGGGATGGTGATCAAGGATGGGGCCAAGATGAGCAAGTCGAAGGGGAACGTTGTTGATCCGGATGCGTTGATCGAAAAATACGGTGCGGATACCGTCAGGTTCTTCTCCCTGTTTGCCGCTCCTCCGGAAAAGGATCTTGATTGGAGTGAATCCGGTGTGGAAGGGGGGGTGCGTTTTTTAAGAAGGGTCTGGACCCTGATGGACCGGCTTATTTCTAAGGGAGAGTTTGCCGAGCGGGAATCCCCGGAAGAAAAGAGAAAGGTTCACCAGACGATCAAGAAGGTGACCGGGGATCTTGAAGAATTCCATTTTAACACGGCGATCGCCTCGCTCATGGAACTGCACAATTTTTTTCATGACTCAAAAATTGTTCCCTCGAAGAAGAGCCTCGAAACTTTCATCCTGTTGCTCACCCCCTTTGTCCCCCATTTTTGTGAGGAGCTCTGGCGCCTTTTGGGCCGCCAGGAGCTGGTCAGTACCGCCTCGTGGCCCTCCTATGAAGAGGAGGCGGTTCGGGCGGAGAGAGTGACCTTTGTCGTTCAGGTGAACGGGACCCTGCGTGCGCGGCTTGAAGTTGCTGTTGGGTTGTCCGAGGAGGCGGTTCGGGAGCTGGCCTTGAAAGAGGAAAACGTCGTTAAACACCTGGCCAGAAAAAAGGTTGTAAAGACGATCTTTGTTCCCAATCGCCTCATGAATCTGGTGGTCCAGTGATTTACGTCCTGACGGGAGACCCTTTTCTGACAGAGCGGTCCCTAAAAAATCTCAAGGTGAAACTTCTTGGCCAGGAGTTGGTGACACCTGACAGCATGCGGGTCATGGGAGGTGATGAACTGGAGGCTCGTGATCTCCTCGAATCGGCCCGTTCTCTCTCTCTGTTTTCAAAAAAAGCTGTTTTGATCGTGCGTGGGGCGGAGGATATCCGGAAAGAGGAACTGGAGAGACTGAAGGGGCATGTCCAGGAATTGGTGAACGGAGGGGAGCTTGTTTTTGTTGCCGAGAAGCTCGACCGCAAAATCAGTTTTTGGCAGGAAGTCGTCTCTGTGGCAAAGTGGCAGGAGCTTAAGGCCCTTTACCCTCGTGAGATTCCAGCCTGGATCAAGGCGGAGTGTGAGAAAAGAGGAAAACAGGTCAGTCCGGCGGCTGCAAGTTTTCTCGCGGAGAGGTATGGGGCGGAGCTTGGGTTGTTATCATCAACACTCGAGAAAGCTTTTTTGCTTATGCCGGATCAGCCGGAGATCAGCCTGGAGCTCGCTCGGGAGTGTTGTGAGTCGATCACCTGGAAGAGCCTGTTTGAACTAAGTGATGCAGTTGGCTCCAAAAATCTCCCCCGGGCACTTCAGCTTTTCCGGCAAATGACGCTGTCTGGAGAGTCGGAGGTGGGGCTCCTGGCGCTTCTGGCGAGACACTTTCGTATTCTCAAAAAGGTAAAGGAAACCGGACAGGGGGCACCCCCTTATTTTCTTCCTCAGTATCAGAGGCAGGCCTCTTCTTTTTCCCATGAAAAACTGATGCAGGCGCACGAACGTTTCTTCCGGATTGATTGGGATCTGAAGAGCTCCCCCTTGCCGCAGAAAATCCTGTTGGAGAAACTTCTTCTCAACCTTTGTCAGTAGGAAAGACGAATCAGGATTGTAACGAGGAGACAAGACTCGACAGACGCGAGGTCTGTCTTGAGGCATAGCCACGGTGGACAATCTTTTTGGTGGCGGCCCTTGAGAGTTGGGACATCACCTCTCTCAAGGAGGTCTCGGCACCCGCCTTATTTTTTGCTTGGACGGCAGAGAGAACCTTCTTCATCGTATTCTTAATCTCCGACATGACGCTTTGATTCCGCTCAGCTCGCTTCAGGCTCTGCCGGTGTCTCTTGATGGCGGAGCGATGCCTTCCCTTGACGAGCTTCCTCTTTTTCTGACTTGCGGCCTGTGCCTGTTTCTGTTCTGCCATAGAGGAGGGGACGGATACTTGGGAAGGAGGGGAAAGTCAATCGAAGAGTTCCCGCCCGGGGGCTCTACAGCTTGAGTGAAAAGGGGGTAAAATCGGTACGGCGGTCAAAGAAATCTTCCCGTTCGGCTTTTTTAAGAAAATTAACAAAACGATAGGTGACCGGTGTTAGAACGACCTCCCAGACAACTTTCAGGAGATAGTTGGTCGCCATCACCTTGAGAACGAGCTCGTTTTCCCAGAGCCCCCAGAAGGCGAGCGGGTAAAAAATGAGAGAATCGACCCCTTCCCCGACGAAGGTAGAACCGATCGTTCGCATCCATAAGAAGCGGCCTTTCGTCAGGATCTTCATTCGGGCAAGGATATAGGAATTGGAGAACTCTCCTGCAAAGAAGGCGAGGAGTGAAGAGAGGGCGATTCGAGGTGTCATGGAAAAGATGGTTTCATAGGCATTTTGATAGGGCCAGTTTTTGGCCGGTGGAAGTTTCACGATAAGCCAGCTAAAGAGGGAGGCAAAGAGGAGCGCCCCAAAACCGCTCCAGACGACTCGTCGTGACCGGGCATAACCGTACACCTCGGTCAGGACATCTCCAAAAATATAGCTGACGGGAAAAACAAGGATTCCAGCCCCAAAGTCAAATCCGCCAATTGAGGCGACCTTTGAGGCGCTGATGATGTTGGAACAAAGAAGGATCGTGACGAAGGTTGCCATCAATAAATCGTAGTATTTGTAAGGCCTGTCCATAGACATTCTTATGTATGAAGGGGGGGTAGAATATCAAATCCTGAATTTTATTTTTTACCTCATTAATTGTCGTGACTTTTCGACCCTCCTAAGCCATTTTTTGAGGCATGAGTGAGGGGGAGATCCTCAAACGTGCCGGTCACGTCGGCTTCTTTACCTTAATCAGCAGGATCACCGGGCTTCTTCGCGATATGGCGATCGCCTATGCCTTTGGGGCCAGGGCAGTGGCCGATGCCTTTTTTGTTGCCTTCCGGATTCCCAACCTTCTCCGGCGCCTATTTGCCGAAGGGGCGTTGACGATCTCCTTTGTTCCCGTCTTTACCGAGACCTACCGGCGTGATCCGGAGGAGGCAAAGAAGCTGGCAAACGTTTCCTGGAGCCTTCTGGCAGTCGTTCTGGCCGGGATTTCCTTTTTGGGGATTTTACTTTCCCCATGGATTGTCCGGCTTATTGCGTGGGGATTTACGTCGGATCCCGAAAAATTTCGGCTGACCGTTTTTCTGACAAGGATCATCTTTCCCTACATTTTTCTCGTCTCACTGGCTGCTTGGGCGATGGGGGTTCTCAATTCCCTCAAGCATTTTGCCGCCCCTGCCTCTTCTTCCATTTTTATGAATCTGGGGATCATCGTGGGGGCGCTGGGGCTGTCTTATTTTACGAATCCCCCTGTTCTCGGGCTTGCCTTGGGGGTCTTGTTAGGGGGGATTTGGCAACTTTGGATCCACTTCCCTTTTTTGAAGAAATTTGGATTTTTTCCGAAGGTTCAGTGGGATCCCTCTCATCCCGGGGTTAAAAAAATTCTTGGAATGATGCTCCCCGCCGCCTTTGGGGCTGCTGTTTATCAGTTTAATGTTATCGTCATTACGCAACTCGCCTCGTTTCTCCCCGCCGGTGCCGTTTCTTACCTCTGGTACGCCGATCGTATCATGGAGTTTCCGCTCGGGATCTGGGGGATTGCAATGGCCACCGTCTTGCTCCCCTCACTTTCGGATCACGCCGCCGAACGGGACTATGAAAAACTCAAAGAGACGCTTCGGTACGGACTTCGGATGGTTCTTTTCCTGTCGATTCCTGCGGCTGGGGGGCTGATGGTACTTGCGGAACCGATCGTTCGTCTTCTTTTTGAGCACGGGACCTTCTCTGCCGACTCGACCGTTCAGACCGCGCATGCCTTGATCTTCTTTGCGATCGGCCTTCCGTTTATCTCAGGGGTTCGGATCACCTCGAATGCCTTTTATTCCGTTCAGGACTCCAAATCTCCCGTCAAGACGGCGGCTGTTTCCATGGGGTTCAATTTGCTTCTTGCACTCCTTTTTATGGGTCGAATGGGTCACAATGGACTTGCGCTTGCGATCAGCCTCTCTTCCTTTGTTAACCTGCTTCTCCAGCTTTGGGTCTTTCGTCGGAAAATGGGCCGTCTCGGTCTTAAGGCCATCGGGTGGGGGGTTTTAAAAACATCACTCTCAACGCTTGTCATGATGGTCTTTCTCAAGTTTTTGCAAGGCACTTTCTTTTACGATGTGGTGGGTGGATGGCGTGAGGCGGTTTGGCTTGTTCTACTTATCAGTGCCGGTCTTCTCTCATTCCTTGGCATGGAATTTATTCTCCGGGGCCGTGAGGTGCAGGAGTTTTTTCTTGTCCTTCAGAAAAGGGGAGGAAAACGGTAATTGTTTTCCCGGTACCCGGTTGTTTAAATTCAAGGTGGCAGGCATGCAGGTAGAGACGATTGGCCGGTGGACCTTTGTAGAGTAGATCCCCCACAATCGGATGTCCGATTGCCGCCAGGTGGGCCCGGATCTGGTGGCGGCGCCCTGTCTTTAGGGTGACGCGAAGCCACGTCATGCGTACCCCGGCCCCCCTTACCTTAAGGGGGGCGTAGTAGGTCACCGCCTCCTGCCCCTTGTTCCTCCTTGCCTCCGCAAGGTTTTTGTAGACCTTGACCCTCTTTGATGATTTTGGGTTAGGTCCAATCGGCCAATTAATCCTTCCTGATTTTTTGATCTCCCCTTCAACCAGCGCCAGATATTCCTTTTTAACTTTGTTTTTAGAAAACATCTCTCGCATCTTTTGATACGTCTCTTCGTTTCTGGCGAAAACGAGGAGCCCCGAAGTCGCTCTATCCAATCGATGGCAGGCGCCGTGATCCTGGCCGCCGACTTTCATGATCTCCGGAAAGTCATTCTGAAGAAGGGCCGATGGATCTAAAGTTCCGGCCGGTTTATTGACGATGAGAAGGTCGTTGTCTTGGTAGAGCACCCTTTTCTCCATCACCGATACACACTCCCAATCCAGGCGACGAGCAGATTGCTGATCGTGTGAAAGAGAACGGAGGCTGTGATCGCTCCTGTCTTTTCACGGAGCCACCCAAAGACGAGACCCGGGAAAAAAATGGCGAAGTGCCACCAGGCGAGCTGGATCACACTGTGGGAAAAGGCAAACAGGAGTGAGGTCACGACAATGGCGGCAAGTGGTTTTAGTTTTCGTGAGAGGAGCGGCTGAAGCCAACCCCTGAAGAAAAACTCCTCCGGCAACGCAACAAGAAAAAGATGGGTCATGAGGAGTCGTTGAATGTCCGGGATGACCCCCTCCCGAAATTGCGTTTCCAAAAAGAGAGACTGGTAGAAATGGTTGGCGATCAGAAAGAGGGGGAAGAGCAGAAGCGACGTGAGGCAGAAACAGCGAAGTGAACGGATCAACTCGGAGAAGGAACCTTCAAAAAAGGGCAAATCAAGACGACGGATCCTTTGATGGAGGTACGGGACATAAATAAGCAGGAGGGCTATAAAGAGGTGGGGCTGGCCACCGATAAAGGGGCTATCTCTGAATTGGGCGATAAGACGTGCGGCGGTCAGAAATCCGATCAGGATGAGTGTTGTTTCAATCCACATGACGATTCTTCTTCGCAAGATACCGGTACATTCCAAGGAAAAATAACGAGACGGCAAAACCGACGATCATCCCGGTTGAGAGAAATCCGAAGTAGATGCCCCGGTCTGAATCAGCCCGAAAAAATTCAACAACCATACGGGGGAGTGACCAGAAAATCGCAAGCAGACAGGTCGTCTGTCCGTCAAACTTCCGGCGTCTGTAGAACCAGTTAATAAAGAGGAACAGAAGGACAGAGTGGATCATCGAGTAGATTTGTGTTGGGTGGAGCGGAATAGCCCCCATAAAATAATGCGCGGTCGAGGCGGGGTCATGAAAGGTGATTCCCCAGGGGAGGTCCGTTGGACGACCGTAGCAACAACCAATGAGGAGACAGGCCAGTCGGAGAAAGAATTTGATAATCGGTGCGGCAACGCAGAGAATATCAAAATAAGGCAAGGGAGCGAGCTTGCGGATACGGAAGTAAATCCAGAAGGAGAGGCCGATTGTTAAAAAACCTCCCCATGAAACGAATCCGCCGCGGCCGAACTCAAGGACTCGCATCGGTTTTTCCCAATAATAATCGGGCGCCTCTACGAGGATGTGAAAAATTCTTGCACCCAAAACAGCACCGATAAATCCGATCAGTCCCATGTCCAGAATCACATCGGCTTTAAGTCCATTTTTTCGGCCGATCCAGACGGCATAGGTGGTTCCGACCAGCGCGGCGATCGTGATGAGGAAAAAGAAGGAAGGGACTTGATAGGAACCGATGCTAAAAAGGATTGGTCTCATCTCTTCTCTTTTGATTTCATCAAGAGGAAGGTCAGGCCGATGACCCCTACCGTGATGGCGGCATCGGCGACGTTAAAGGCAGGCCACTCCAGCTTGATGTGCCAGTTCCAGGTGCCGATCGACCCGTTGACCCACTGATTCTTCCAGTGAAAAGAAAGGAAGTCGATCACCTCACCCCGGAAAATCCGGTCAAAGATGTTTCCGAGGGCTCCTCCCAAAATGAGGGCCAGGGCAACAAAAGGGCTCCTTCGCTCGTCCGAGAGACGAAAATAGTAGAGCAGAATAGCGATGAGCGCGATGGTGGAGGTTGTGAAGAAGAAGGGGAGTCGTATGGAGTCGGGAAGATTGGCAAAGGCACCGAAGGCGGCGCCTGGGTTACGGGTATGGGTCAAATCAAAAAAATCAGGGATGATCGGGACAGGATGACTGAGCGGAACCGTCTGGATTATGATCCATTTTGCAACCTGATCGGTCAGGAAGACCAGGGGTGAAATAAAAAGAAGCGTTTTTGTCTTCATTCTCATCCGATTGTTTCCATGACCCTCACGCATCGTGGGCAGAGTTCCGGATGTTTTGAGGAGAGTCCGGTTTCAGTGTGATAATTCCAGCAGCGAGGGCACTTTTTGCCGGAGGCCTTCTGAACCTCAATCCAGAGTGTCGGGAAGGGGGTGGAGATTTCGCTATTTTCGCCCGGCTCTTTGGCCCAGTCGACCTGGGACACCAGAAGCAGCGAGGGGAGTTCGTTCCTGAAAGAGGCCAGGGCCTGTTTGGGTTCATTCTCCGCATACAGGATAACGCGGGCCTCAAGAGAACTGCCGATCAGTTTTTTATTACGGGCCTTCTCAAGTGATTTGAAAATCTCGTCCCGGGGATTGGAGCCATCAATCGTGCCAGCGAAGAGGCGATCTCAAAAAGGATCTTTTGGGCCCCGCGTCGTGAAGGGTCATTGGGGGCTGAGGCGTACAGGCGGTCCTTCAGGACATCCAGATAGAAAGAGGAAAGGGTGACGGTGCAGAACCGGTTCAATTCGTGGAAGATCGTGTGAAAGTTGAATTGATCGTATCCCTCACGGACGCGTTGGATCAGTTTTTGAAGCTGATGCACGGCCCAACGGTCGATTTCCAGAAGTTGGGCGTCCGTGTTCTCATCCGGACGATAGTCGTAGAGGTTTCCCAGAAGATAACGGCAGGTGTTGCGGATCTTCCGGTAGGCATCGACCAGGCGGAGCAGGATCTCCTGTGAGACCCGAATATCTGTTCGATAATCCTCCGCGGCAACCCAGAGTCGCAGAATCTCCGCACCATATTCCTTCAGGAATTTTTCGGGCGGGACATAATTTCCGGCCGACTTCGAATATTTTTTTCCATCTCCGTCCACAACAAAGCCGTGGGTGAGAACGGTTTTATAAGGGGCCTTCTTGCGAGTTCCTATGGAGGCGAGGAGGGCGGAATGAAACCAGCCGCGGTGTTGATCGCTTCCCTCCAGATAAAGGTTTGCCGGAAACTGGAGGGAAGGATTTTTTTCAAGGACGGCCGCAAAACTGACGCCGGAATCGAACCAGACATCGAGGATGTCTTCCTCCTTCTCCCATTTTTTGCTATGACAATGAGGACAGGTTGGGGAAGAACCGATCAGACCTTCCGTGGTCTCCGCAAACCAGATGTCAGAACCTTCCTTTTCCATTCGGTCGGCAATTTTTTCGATCAGGTCGGCATCCAGGAGGTAGTGATTGCAGGAGGCGCAACGGAACGCGATAATCGGGACCCCCCAGCTTCTCTGACGCGAAAGGCACCAGTCCGGCCGGTTCTGGATCATTCCCAGGATCCGTTCACGGCCCCAGACGGGGACCCATTCTGTCCTCCGAATGGCGTCTACCGCTTTTTCCCGCAGATCATTCTGCTTGAGTGAAAGAAACCATTGTTCCGTCGCACGGAAGATGAGCGGGTTCTTGCAACGCCAGCAATGGGGATAGCTGTGACGGATCTTTTCCTGTTTTAAGAGCCGTCCCTTCTCCTGCAGTTTCTGGATCACGTGTTGGTTGGCCTCAAAAACGTCTAAACCAACCCATTCAGGAATGCCGCACTCCTCCGTAAATTTTCCGCAGGCGTCGACGGGGGTGAGGATTGGGAGATGGTACTCTTGCCCGATGACAAAATCTTCCTCTCCATGCCCCGGTGCCGTGTGGACAGAGCCGGTGCCGGTGTCGATCGTCACATGGTTGGACAGAATGATGAGGGAGTCACGTTCCAGAAACGGATGCCGACATCTCTTTCTTTCAAGGATCTTTCCGGAAAACCGCTCAACCGGTTCTGGCTCAGGTATCCCCATCGTTTTACAGAAGGAGCCCGCGAGATTCTTGGCAACAACGAGGTATTCTTCACCAAACGGGATGATCACATAGTCGTGAAGGGGGTGAAGGGCAATCGCAAGGTTGGCGGGCAGTGTCCAGGGGGTTGTTGTCCAGATCACGAGTGAAAGCGGCTTGTTTTTAAGATTAGGGAAGAATTCTTTTACATTTTCCACAAAAGGGAACTTGACATAAATGGAGGGGGACTCCTTTTCTTCGTACTCCGTCTCTGCCTCTGCAAGGGCGGTGCGACAACGGGCACACCAAAGGACCGGCTTTTTCCCCTTATAGATTTGGCCCTCGCGCACGAACCGTCCAAGCTCTCGTGCAATCGTTCCTTCGTAGAGAGGGCTCATCGTCATATAAGGGTGATCCCAGTCCCCCAAAATTCCAAGCCGCTTGAATTCATTTCTCTGGATGTCGATGTATTTGGTGGCGTACTCGCGGCAGGCCTTCCGGATTTGCACCTTCGACATTGTTTTTTTCTTTGGTCCGAGATCCTTGTCGACCTGATGCTCAATGGGCAGACCATGGCAATCCCATCCGGGGACGTACGGACTTAAATGACCGGTCATGTTCTTGTACTTGATGACGATGTCTTTCAGAACCTTGTTTAAGATATGGCCGAAATGGATGCTCCCATTGGCGTAGGGAGGTCCGTCATGCAGGATGTATTTCGGTTGATCGGCATTCTTCGTGATTATTTTCTCGTAGAGATTAAGACCCTCCCAATGCTTGAGACGATCGGGTTCACGAACCGCGAGGTCAGCCTTCATCGGAAAATCGGTCTTTGGGAGATTAAGGGTTTCCTTATAGTTGGGGGTCATCAAAAAACCCTCATCATTCCTCGACACCCAGATTTGTCATCTTGAAACTGTCGGAACGCAGCAGATCGGCAATCTTTTTGAAGATCTTTTTCTCCTCACGATACGTGCTTCGTTGATAGCCGGCCAGACTTCTGACCGGGGCTGTGATCTGCACCTCTGCCTTGCCATCCCGTTCCTGGACCTTGAGGCGGAGATGGAAGTAGGCGCCAATCGTTCCGTAATCCTTCTCGCCGAAGACCTCTGTGTAGTGAGAGGTTGCTTTAGTCGGCATCCATTCCGTCACGACTGTTTTCTCCTCAGAATTTTCCTTCTGAATTTCATAGTCGTTTAAGCGGAGCGACTTCTTGGCGGCATCAAAGGTCTCATCGACTGATGCTGCAAAGGAGCGTGAGATCGGTTGAATCGGCCGGTCTTTACCCTGGACAACCGCCTTGTTACAACCCGTCAAGGCCAAGAGAATAATGAGAAAGGTTCTCATGCTTTTCTCTTTCGTTTCTTTACATAGAGCCCCAATGCGATCAACACCAAAACAAGCGCTATCATCTGTGAAACGGAGAGCCACGGATCGATGAGGAACGTCCGTGCGAGACTCCCACGAAAATACTCGAGCAGAAAACGTGCGAGACCATAGAGGATTAAATAGGTGATAAAAACCTGCCCCTGAAAATGGGGTTTTCGGCGGATGAGCAGGAGTGTCAGGAAGATCAGAAAAACCGATCCGGACTCCATGAGCTGTGTAGGATAGAGGGCGATCCCCGCCGGGGCGAGTGAGAACGGGAGATCAGGATAAATAATCGATAGAGGGCCGCTGGTGGGGGCACCATGACAACAACCGGCGGCAAAACAGCCGAGTCTTCCAATCGCATGTCCGAGCGCGATACCGGGTGAGAAGATATCGGAGAGTTTCAGGAAGGAGATCTGGTAGCGACGTCCATAAAGGATGGCACTCAGAACTGCCCCGACAAATCCACCGTAGAAAACCAGGCCACCTTCCCATATTTTGAGGATATCAAGGGGATTTTGGAGATAGCGTCTCCACTCGATGAAAATATAGAGGATTCTTGATCCGATCAGGGCACCGAGGATCAAGTAGAAGGAGAGGTCGAGAATTTTCTCCTTCGGAAAGCCGGCCAGACGACCTTCCCGTGTCGACCAACCGATTCCTGCGAGAAATGCAAGCGCTACGAGGAGGCCATAGGTATAGATCCGGACTCCCCCAAGGATCGGAATTTCAAATAATACCGGGAACATGGCCGGACTATACTGTGATTCACTTTAAAGTAAAGGATCAAAGAGGGGCTGTAATCGACTTATTCTTCATCAATTAGCCGTACAGCTGGCGTTGCCAAGCGCTATAGTACAAGTCGTTCCAACGACACTGCTTCCGAGCTGGCCAACGCAGTTCCCAGAGACAACGGTGAGCATCCGGCTAAGCGTGCCACAGCTGAACGGTGAGATTATTCCTGCTACAAATACATCGCTTGAAGTGAAGGTGCAGGGACCTGATGTCACTTGGCGATTTGCAGTGCCTCCCCAGCCCCCAGATGCCTTCGTCACCGTACCGGTGGCATTGCCACCTGATATGGTCAGTTCTATGGACCCACTGGTCGCTGTTTGACTAGAAACGGTCGAAGCCGAACTCTCCATCGATACCCCCACGGAAAAGGCAGGACAGGTGCTTGCAGTAATCGTCCCTCTTGTCAGAGTAAACGTCGACGGAAGATTAACAGATTGCTGTTGTTGCTGCGAAGTACAATCCCTCGAGCAGGTCGTTGTTGTCTCTCCCCTCGCCGCCTGACAACTCCCGTCCCCACAATAACCGCCTCCCCCGGCAACACTCCCGCAATCCGACGGACAGTTCGTCGGTGACTCCGAACCGTTGCAAAGGGCATCCCCGCAGATCTCA